>CANLBD010000053.1 GCA_947488215.1 Myxococcales bacterium
CGCGGGGGGCACGCCCACGCGCAGCGCCGGGGCGGCGGGGTGCGCGCTGGTCGCGAGCGCGGCCGTCATCTGCTCGATGACCTCGGCCATCGCGGTCGGCGCCTTCGACTCCCCCGAGAGCGCGCCGACCCAGGCGAAGACCGTGGTCGTGGGCGCCTCGGCCCAGACGTTAAAGAAGAGGCCCGGCGCCTCGACCGCGGCGACGAACTGGTCGAGCATCTCATCTAGGCGGCCCTGCGCGAGCAGGCGGCGTCGGCCCGGGCGCTCAAGCAGCCAGTCGCCGAGCGTGGCGAGCACGCCCCAGCGGGCGACGTCTGTGATTCGGCGGGTCAGCCCGCGGCGCTCGGCCTCGTTCGGGATGCGCTTGGGGTGAATGTGCTCGGACAGGAATCGGTCGAGCGGCACCGGCGGGCTACCGCTCGCCAACCACAGGCGGAGCAGGCGCTCGTGAGTGGGGACAGTCGGGCGCGGCGCGGTGCGGGGTGACATGGGCGCGTGATGTACCGCAATCGGTCGCGGCGTCAACGAAACATCGACGCCCGCCGCGCGTGAGGTGTCTTATGCTGGGCGCATGGTGCCCGCCTGCCTCCGAAGTGTGCTGTACGTGCCCGGCTCGAACCCCCGAGCGCTCGGCAAGATCCCCACCCTGTCCGCCGACGCCTTCATCCTCGACTTAGAGGACGCCGTGGCGCCCGAGGCGAAGGTCGCGGCGCGCGCGCGGGTGCGGGACGCGCTCGAGGCGGGGCTCGGTCGCGGCCGCACGATCGCGGTGCGGACCAACGGGCTGACGTCGCCGTGGGGGCCGGATGATCTGGAGGCCCTGATGGGGCGGCCCGACCTCGCCGCGATCGTGCTGCCCAAGTGCGAGCAGCCGCGCGACATCCGGCAGGTGCGCGCGGCGCTCGGGGCGCAGGTCGGCGTGTGGTGCATGATCGAGACGCCGCTGGGGGTTCTGCGTGCGGACACGCTCGCGGCCGAGGCGGGCGTGGACGCGCTGGTGATGGGGACGTCTGACCTGAGCCGCGACCTGCGCGTCGCGCCACACCCCGAGCGCTTGCCGCTGCTCCACGCCTTGTCGACGGTCGTGCTCGCGGCGCGCGCGCACGGGCGGCTCGCGCTGGACGGCGTGTGCTTGGAGCTCGACGCGCCCGAGGTCTTTGAGGCCGAGGCGCGCCAAGGTCGCGCGCTCGGGTTTGACGGCAAGACGCTGATTCACCCCGGGACCATCGCCGCGACGCACGCGGTCTTCTCGCCCGACGCGGCCGAGGTCGACGAGGCGCGACGCGTCGTGGCCGCGTTCGGGCAGGCCCGAGCGCGGGGCGAGGGCGTCTGCGTCTACGAAGGTCGGCTCGTCGAGCAGCTCCACGTCGACGCGGCCCGCGCGCTCTTAGCGCAGGCGGCGTTCATCGCGGGGCGCGCCGGCTGAGGGCTCAGAGCGCGGCGAGCAGCTCGTTCGAGAGGCTGCAGCTCAAGCCGAAGCCGTCCGGCTCGACGTGCAGGGCGCGCACCTTGCCGTCCTCGATGATCATCGAGTAGCGCTTCGAGCGCAGGCCGCCGAGGACGGCCGCGTCGACGTCGAGCCCGACGGCCTTGGTGAAGGCGCCGGCGGGGTCGGCGAGCATGTGGATCTTGCCGTCGGCGCCGTGCGCCTTGCCCCACGCGTCCATCACGAACGCGTCGTTCACGGCGACGCAGGCGATCACGTCCACGCCCTTGGCGCGGAGGGCGTCGAAGTCATTCACATAGCCGGGCAAGTGCGTCTTGGAGCAGCCGGGCGTGAACGCGCCGGGCACCGCGAAGAGCACGCCGGTCTTGCCCGCGAAGAGCTCGGGCAGGCTGACCTGCGTCTTGGGGGTGCCCTCGTGGAGGGGGATGGCGGGCAGGGTCTCACCGACCTGAATGCTCATGGGGATGTCCTCGTTGCACGGTTGAAGGGTGACCTGTGATGCCTCGACCTGAGGGTGGGTTGCAAGAGGGTCGCGGCACTGGCACGATCCGCCTCCACGATCGCGCTGTGCCGCGCGCTCGAGACGCAGAGAGGCCACACATGGGAGTCGGCGACGTCGAGGGGTCTCGCTTCGCGCGAGCCGGCAAGGGTCGCCCGCGCGGCGAGAGCCTGCCGATTGCGGGGCAGGGCGGCCCGCAGCACACGTTCATGCCGACCTCGCGGGCCGACATGGAGGCCCGCGGCTGGGACGCCGTCGACATCGTGATCGTCACGGGCGATGCATACGTCGACCACCCCGCGTTCGGGCCGGTCTTGATCGCACGCTTCCTCGAGGGGCGCGGCTTTCGGGTCGCGGTGCTTGCGCAGCCCGACTGGCAAACGGCGGACCCGTTCAAGGTCTTCGGGCGGCCGCGGCTGTTCTTTGGCGTCGCCGCGGGCAACCTCGACTCGATGCTCAACCGGCTCACGGCGCAGAAGAAGAACCGCGCCGAGGACCAGTACTCGCCCGGCGGTCGCACGGGCTGCCGGCCGGACCGCGCGACGCTCGTGTACGCGAACCGCTGCAAAGAGGCCTTTCCGGACGTGCCGGTGGTGCTCGGCGGCATCGAGGCGTCGCTGCGGCGCATCGCGCACTACGATTACTGGAGCGACAAGGTCCGCCGGTCGATCTTGATCGACGCGAAGGCCGACCTGCTGGTCTTCGGCATGGGCGAGCGGCCCGTGTGGGAGATCGCGCGGCGCCTGCACGCCGGCGAGCCCGTGAGCGCGCTGCGGGACATCCGGGGCACGGGCTACATCGTCGGTCGCGACGAGGCCCGCGCGCTGGCGGCGGCGCCGTCGCGCTACACGACAGACGGCCGCGCGGTCGTGCTGCCGAGCTTCGAGGACGTCGCGGGCGACGACGCCGAGTCCAAGCACAAGTACGCGCTCATGGCCCGGCTGTTTCAGCACGAGACGAACCCGGGGAACGCGCGGCCGATCCTGCAGTTGCACGGCGAGCGGGGGGTCTACTTTAACCCGCCGGCGCGGCCGCTCGAGGACGGCGCGGGCAGCGGTGAGCAGGCCGAGGTCGCGATGGACGAGCTCTACGACCTGCCGTTCAACCGCGTGCCGCACCCCGCCTACAATGAGCCGATCCCCGCCTACGAGACGGTCAAGCACTCCATCGTGCTCATGCGCGGGTGCTTCGGCGGCTGCACCTTCTGCTCGATCACGGAGCACGAGGGGCGCGTCATCCAGAACCGCTCCGCCGAGAGCGTGCTGCGCGAGGTGCGGGCGCTCCGGCGCATGGACGACTTTCGAGGCACCATCACGGACTTAGGCGGCCCGACCGCCAATATGTACAAGCTCAAGTGCCGGTCCGAGGCGATTGAGTCGAAGTGCCGCCGCCTGTCGTGCGTGCACCCCGAGGTCTGCGAGAACCTGCAGACGGACCACGGCGAGACGATTGACCTCATGCGCCGCGTGCGCGCCGAGGAGGGCGTCAAGCACGTCTTCATCGCGTCGGGCGTGCGCTACGACCTGGCGGAGCGCTCGCCGGAGTATGTCGAGGAGCTCGCGCGCCACCACGTGGGCGGGCACCTGTCCGTGGCGCCCGAGCATGTCTCGCCGCGCGTGCTCGAGAAGATGAAAAAGCCGGGCATCGAGAGCTACGAGCGCTTCAAGGAGATGTTCGCGTGCGCCTCGAACGGCGCGGGCAAAGAGCAGTACGAGATCCCGTACTTCATCAGCGGACACCCCGGCTCGACGCTCGAGGACATGGTCGAGCTCGCCCTGTGGCTCAAGGCGAAGGGCTACCGGCCGCGGCAGGTGCAGGACTTCATCCCGACGCCGATGTCGATGGCGTCCGCGATGTACTGGACCGGCATCGACCCCCTCACGATGACGCCGGTCTACACGGCGCGTGGGCTGCGCGAGAAGAAGCTCCAGAAGGCGCTGCTGCTCTACTGGAACCAGGAGCAGTGGCCGCTGACGCGCGAGGCCCTGGTGCTCGCGGGGCGGCGAGATTTGATCGGGCACGGGCCGAAGTGCCTGGTGCCGCCCGAGGATGCTCCGCAGGCGAGAGTGCCGGGCAAGCCGCCGGGCAAGCCGCCGGGCAAGCCGCAGCCCGCGTCCGGTTTTCCTCGACATCAGGCGGAGGCTCATGTACCCCGCGGCCGCAAACCACCGAAGACGGTCGGCCGTTGAGCGCTCTGCAACCCCACGAGTTCACGCTTTATAGCGGCGGCGCCGCAGGCAGCGAGGCCGAGTTCGGCGACGCGGCCGAGGCGTGGGGCCTGACCGAGGTCAACTTCTCGTTCACGGGGCACGCGCCCGTGCGGACGCGGGGCTTGGTCGAGCTGGACGACGCGGCGCTCGACGCTGGCGCCGAGAGCCTGCAGGCCATCGGCCGCGCGCTGCGGCGTCAGTTCCCCGAGACGCCGCACTTCAAGCGCCTGCTCTTGAGCCTGTGGCACCAGGTCCACAACGGCGAGGCGGTCTTCGTGATCGGTCGGATCGAGGCGGACGGCACGGTCACGGGCGGCACGGGCTGGGGCGCGGAGTACGCGCGGCAGTGCAACAAGCCGCTGTGGGTCTTCGACCAAGCCCAGGACGCCTGGTTTACGTGGGACGGCCAGGACTGGACCGCCTGTGAGCCGCCCACGGTGTCGCACGCGCGCTTCACGGGCACGGGGACGCGCTTCCTGGAGCCGAACGGCCGGGCCGCGATCGCGGGGCTCTTTGAGCGCAGCTTCGGCGCGCTGCCGGGTCGGGGCTCGAGCGCCTCGCGGAGCTGAATCGGGCGTCGGCTGCTGCGCTGACGGCGCGGGTCGTTGACTCCCCCTGCGTGCGTGCGTCAGTCTCGCCCCATGACGCGACGCGGAGCCGGGCGTGTGGGGATGAGGCGGGCCGTTTACGCCGTGGCCGCCGCATGCATGGCGGCCTGCAGCTTTGCGCTCGAGGCGCCGGCGCCGTTCGTGGTCGAGGGCGCGCAGGATGCAGGCGCGCGCGCTGACGCGCGACCCGACGCGGAGCGGGTCCGCGATGTCTACGTCGCCCCAGACGCCTTCGTGGTGCGGGACGCCGGGCCCGACGCCGCGCCGCGGCCGGACGCCGTGGTCGACGCGGCGCCTGTTGCAGACGCCTTCAACGCGCCCGACGCGGCGCCGACCGACGCGGGCTGCGTGCCCTCGCCCGAGGTGTGCAACGGCGTCAACGACGACTGCGACGACGCCACGGACGAGAGCTTTGCCGAGGAGTGCCAGCCGTGCGGGCTCCCGGGGCGGCTGGGCATCTGCGCGCGGGGCGCGACCGTGTGCGTCGAGGGCGCGGTGCAGTGTGTGCCGTGGCTGCCACCCGCGGGCGAGGGCGAGCCGTGCAATACCTTGGACGATGACTGTGACGGCCGAGTCGACGAGGCGGGCGATGTGGCGCCGCTTGCGAACCCCGTAGAGGCGACGCTCGCGGCGGCCTGCGGAGGGCGCCCCGACCTGCGCCCCGAGGACGGCCGCTGCCTGAATGGTCAGGTCGGCTGCGCCGCCTCGCACGAGTGTGTGGCGCCCGGCTGCCGAACGAATTGCCACGACAACCGCGCGGTGAGCGTGGCGGCGTGCGGCCGCTGCGCCGAGGGCAATACACCCGTCGAGGCCTGCTACGACGACTGCGTGGCGGTCGTGGAGCAGGTCTTCCGCGGGTGCCTGTCCGCGTGCAGCCCCATTGACCAAGGCGGCGCGTCGCGCTGGGCGTGCGAAGGCGGGCCCAACGGACCTGTCTGCCGTGCGCTCGACTGCCCCGAGGGCACGCGGGCCGACGGGCAGGCGTGCGTGCCCGATACCGAGGTCTGCAACAACGGGCTCGACGACGACAACGACGGCTTGGTCGACGGCGCCCTGAGCGGCGCTGATCCTTGTGCTGCGCCGGTCGACGCGCGCGGGCAGGCTGTGCGCATCGGGACGTGCAGCCGCGGTGCGGCCGATCCGAGCTGCGACGACACTGCGACGATCGCGCCGCCCGCGAACCCCTCGGACTCGAGCGAGTGGGCGGATGAGCTCGGCACGTTCAATCGTCAGGTGACGCTCGACTATGCCTATGCGATGGACCGCGAGGAGGTCTCAATCCGCGCGTACCGCGAGTGCGTGCAGTCGGGGTGTTGCCTAGAGCCGATCGGGCCCATCTGGCGCAAGGCGGTCGTTGCGATGGACGCGGGCCTCTCGCCGACGCGACCCGCCGCGCCGCCGACGGATGTGGCGACGGTCGATGTCAACGACCCTGGCCAAGCGGCACTGCTGCCGGACCTGCCCGTCACGGGCTTGTCGTGGTGCATGGCGCGCGACTACTGCAACTGGGTGGGCAAGCGCTTGCCGACCGAGGTCGAGTGGGAGTGGGCGGCGTCGCGGCCTCAAGGCGACTTGAATACGCGGCGCACCTTCCCTTGGGGCAACGCGTCGGCCGCGGAGTGTCCGTCGACACAGTGTTGCCGAGCAGCCGACTTCGCGGGCCCGATGCCCGGGCCGTGCGTCGATCCGGACCGTGGCATCAACGCTCTGGCGGACCTGCCCGTCTGCGTGGGTGACACGCCCGAAGCGGGCTGGCGCTTCGCTCACGTAGCGACCTACAACGACGCGGGCGAGCAGTGTGGGCGCGGAAACGTGCTGGGGTCGGGGCCGGTCTTCGCGAATCAGGACGGTCAGACGCCGGACGGCCTGCTCAACATGAGCGGCAACGTCAACGAGTGGGTCTTCGACTGGGCGAATCGGCAATACGGCGGGCTGAACGACCGCGCACCGGTGGGGCCCATCTGCGACTCGACAGACTTTCCCCGCAAACGCATGGTCCGCGGCGGCGACTACACGACGGGCCCGCTCAACCTGCGCAACCAGAACCGATTCGCGCTGTGGGAGTCGACCCGCGCGCCCATCTTGGGCTTTCGGTGCGCGCGCACGCTCCAGGACGACGGCGCGCTGTGTGACCCCGGCGTGCCCGAGGTGGACCCGCGCTGTCGCCCCCAAGCGCCTGCAGGCGCGGCGCTCGCGCCCTGTGCGGCGCCCAACTTCGCCGGCAGCGACCCCCGCGACCAGAGCGCGTGCGTCTCACCGGAGCGGGTGAACGGGCGTTACTGTGACGAGGGCCTGAGCGCGTTCTGCTCTTCGGACGACGCCGCGGGGGTCGGCTGCAACGCCTATATCATCTCGCGGCTTGAGCTCCCCGTGGGCCTGATCGGCGCCGACACGGACATCGCGCTGATGAACACTGTGCTCAATAACTCCCTCGCACCGCGTGGCGGCTCCACGATTTTGGCGCTCGCGCCGAACAATGTGTTTCGGCTGGGCGGCAACTACCGCTTTGAGGTCGGCACCGCCGAGGTCACGGCGGATGGCGAGTTGGCGTGGGTGGGCCTCGACCGCGGTGGTGGCGTGTGCCAGCGGACTCAGGTGGGCTCGTACGAGCAGCGCACGGTGCAGCAGCGCCGCGACCTGACACCGAGCTGCTCGAACATCACGGACTTCGAGTTTTGGCTCAGGGAGAGCCCCGTCTCCTTGCCGTTCAGCGCGGTGTCGGTCGAGGCGCAGTACGAGCCCATCGACGAGACGCTGACCGGCACGCTGCAGCTCGTGATGACGCTCGGTGACGTGGCGCAGGCCCAGTTCGGTGACCTGCCGCCGGGCGCGTCGGGCGAGGCGCTCTCGCTCGTGCTCGACCGCATCGGCGCACAGGCCCTCTCGCTCTGCGGGCTGCCGCTCGGCGCGTCGTGCTTCGGTACGCCCCTGTTCATGCCGGGGTGCTCGGGGCTCTTTCAGTGTGACGATCCGAGCACGTGCCGCGGGTGGCCGCTGCCGTTTCGCTTCGAGGCCATTCGGGCCGACCGCGCCGGCCTGCAGAACCTTGTCTGCCCGGGCCCCTGAGGACCACCCACGATGCGCATCTGCCCGGTTTGCGAGAAGATTTGGCCAAACGCCGAGCTTGAGCGGTGCCCCAACGACGGCTCGCCGCTGTATGCGCTCGGGCAGAGCGGCGCGGGGCCGGAGCTTGGCCCGGGCGCGGTCGTAGGCGGCAAATACGAGGTGCTGAGCGAGGGGCCGAAGCGGGGCGGGGCGGGGCGAACTTTCCTCGCCCGCCAGCAAAGGCTCGACCGCATCGTCGAGCTGCGGATGCTGCCGCGCGACACGATCCGCGGCCCCAGCGACGAGGCGCGTTTTCTGCGCGAGGTCACGACGTGGGGCAAGCTGCGCTCGGAGCATTTGGTGCGCCTCTACGACTCTGGGGTGACCCCCGACGGCATGCCGTACATGGCGCTCGAGGTCGTTGAGGGGGGCGTGATGGGCGAGCGCTTGCGACGCGAAGGACCGCAGCCGTTTGCGCGTGTGGTCACGCTCGCCGCGCACGCGCTCGACGCCCTCGCGGCGGCGCATGACGCGAGCGTGATTCACCGCGACGTCTCGCCCGAGGCGCTGCTCCTCGAGGTCACACCCGAGGGCGTGGAGCGCGCGCGCCTGACAGGCTTTGGTCTCGCGAAACAGGTCGGCGGGGACGACGACCCGACCGCGATCACGATGACGGGCATGTTCCTGGGCAACCCGGCCTACATGGCGCCCGAGTGGATGATGCGGGGCGAGCTGACGCCGGCGGTTGACCTGTTCGCGCTCGGCATCACGCTCTACGAGCTGCTCGCGGGCCAGCGGCCAGTCAAGGTCACGAACACGAGCGAGGCGCTGGCGGCCTATGTCAAGGGCACGCCGACGCCGCTCGCGGCGCACCGACCGGATGTGCCCGCAGCCTTCGCGCGCTGGCTGGAGCGGCTGTATGCCTTTGACCCCACGCAGCGCTTCGCGCGCGCCGCCGATGCGTTGCGGGCGCTCCAGGAGCTCCAGGACGCGGGGCTGCGGACCGAGGCTGTGTCGGCTGTGGTCGCCCCCCCCGAGCAGGGCGGGCCACCGAGCCGCGCCATGGTCGTGGGCGTGGCGGGCCTTGTGGCGCTGGTCGGCGTGACCCTGTGGTTCTTGAGGGGGTGATGATGCTGCGTGGTCGCTTGAGTGGGTGGTGGGGCTGGGGTGTCGCGGGGTGCGTGGCCTGGGCAGGCTGCGCGGACCCAGACGCACCCCGCGTGCGTGCGGACGCGGGCGTGACTTCGGTGGACGCCGGAGGCAAGGCGGACGAGGTCGGTCAGGCCCCGGACGCGCAAGGGGTCGCCCCGGACGCGAACCGGGTGGTCGCAGACTCGAGCGTCGCGGTCCCCGACGTGAGCGTCGCGGTCCCCGACGTGAGCGTCGTGAACCCTTCAGACGCGGCTCTGCCCGACGCGGGCGCGGTCGATGGTGCGGCCGTGGACGCCTCAGCGTCGCCGGAGCGCTTGTGTGGCGCGGCGTGGCTTGAGGCCGCGACGCCGCTGATGGCCGACCTCTACTTCCTGAGCGAGTCCGACTACCCGCTCGACCCCGTGCTCGTCGCGGACAACCTCGGCGATGCAGTCACGCCCGCTGACGCGCTCGCGCTCTTCGTTGGACCGGCTGACCCGCTCGTCGAGACGCGCGAGGCCGCGGCGTTTCGAGACCGTCTGACGCTCGGATTCGACCCCGCCGACCCCGGCTCGGTCGCGCTCGCCGCTCAGTTCACGGCGCTCTTCGCGTTCCTTGAGCCGCAGCTCGACGCGGCGCTCGTCGTCCGCGTGAGCGAGATCGAGGTCCACGTCTATTACCTGGGCCGCACGGCCTGCGGGGAGCTCGCTGGCTTTCACACCGTGAGCATCGAGACCTGAGGGTCAGCGCGCTCAGAGCGCGTCGTCGCTCGGCTCGCTCAGTTCATCCGCTGCATTATCGGCGGGGGGCGCGGTGTTGGGCTTGGCGGCCTCATCCTCGGGCCACAGCAGCCAAGCCAAGCCACCTGTGAGCAGCACGCCGCCGCCCACCAGGAGCAGGTCGCTCGTCAGGCTCGCGGCGTCCATGTCGGCGACCAGCGCGTTGTAGCGAGGCTGGTCCTCGGGCGCGCCGCTGGTGCGTGCGAGCTGGTCGGCCTGTCGCTCCTTGTCGAAGGCGACGTACCCGAAGTAACCGCCCGCCCCGAGCGCCGCTGCGGACGTGCCCACCATCGCCCAGCCCGGCCACATCGGGCGCGGTCCACTGGCCTCGGGGACACCGCCCAAGGGCACCAGCGTGACGACCCGCTCGATCGATTTGCCGCTCTCGGCGCTGAGCGGCCCCACCGACGGCGCGTAGCCCGGCGCGCGGACCTCGAGGGTGTAGGTGCGCGCGTCGAGCTGGAACTGGCGCAGCGGAGTCCGCCCAATCTCCTCTTCGTCGAGGAGGACGAGCGCACCGGTGGGGGTGCTCGTGACGGTCAGCAGACTGCCCGCAAGGTCGGCTGTGAGCGTAACGTCGAGGGCGTGAACCTGACCTCGCTGGGCCGTCAGCGAACGCGTCGAGGTCGCGTAGCCGGGGAGCGACAACTCGAAGCGGCGGTCGCCGGGCTCGACCTCGCCGCGCCACGGGGTCTCGCCCACAACGCGACCGTCTACACGGATCGTCGCGCCCGAAGGCCGGCTGCCGAGCTTAACGATCGGGCGTACGACGAGTTTCTGCATGCGCTCGACGCACTGCTGGGCCGCGCTGCGCGTGGCCTCGGGGACACCCGGCGCGTTGAGCGCGATCTTGCAGTGGATGAGCGCCTGGTCGAACTGCTCGAGCTTCTCGTACGCCCGCCCGATGTTCACGTCCAAGTTGGGGTGCGGCACCAGACGATTCGCCTCGGTGAACTTCTCGAGCGCGGCCTCGTACTGACCCGCGCGAAAGAGCTCAGCCGCTTCTTGCCCGAGCTCGCGCGCGCGGGCTGTGTCCTGAGCGGTGACGGCCGCGGCGGCGTTCGGGCCGAGCGCGAGCCACGCGGCCAGGGCGGCGGACACGACGCGGTGCTGAGACGAGGGCGCGGGCACTTTCACGGCCGTACGTTCGCGCAGAGGGGCGCGCCCGCGCAAGGCGAGCGATGAGGGCGGCGCACTTTCAGGTTACGGCACCAGCTCGAACAGCGACTCAAGGCGGGCGTGGAGCTGCCCATCATTTGCGAGGTTCGCGTTCACGGTCCGGTCGCCATAGCCCTCGCGCTTGAGGATGAGCGTCAGCACGCGGGGGGCGGCGGGGCGGCGCAACACCAGGGGTGTTCGGCCCAAGGCGGCGCCGCGCTCGAGCACCAGCGCGCCGGAAGGGTCGCTCGTGACGCGCAGGGTGACCAGCCGGACCGCCGCTGTGGAGGCGGGGGCGGTGGGCGGCGTGGTCGGCGGCGCAGTCGGCGCTTCGGACGCGGGCTGCGTGGGGGCGTGGGTGGGCGGCGCGGACGGCGCGCTCGACGACGCTGCTGCCGGGGCCGATGCCGTGGCTGGCGTCGACGCCGGGGCGAGGGTCGACGGCGTCGGCGTGGCCGGCTTGTCCGGGCCGCGCGATGCGAAGAACGCGACCAATCCGAGGACGACGACGCCGGCGGCGACCGCCCACCGCGCGAGGGTGCGCTTGTCGAGCGGGCTCCGCGCAGCGCTCGTCGCGGCGGCGTCCTCCTCGACCGCGAGCGCCATCTCGGCGGCGCTCTCGAAGCGGTCAGTCGGCAGCTTCGACAAGGCCCGCTCGACCGCGCTCGCGAGGTTCCGCGGCGCGTTCGGCGCCCGCTTGCGGAGCGGCTCGGGCGGCTCGTGCGCCTGCTTGAACAGGATCGCCATCGGCGTCGGGCCATCAAACGGCGGGTCGCCCGTCAGCATCTCGTAGCCGATGACGCCGAGTGAGTAGAGGTCCGCGCGCGGGTCGACCTGGGTGTCTGTGAGCGTCTCGGGCGCCATATACTTTGGCGTGCCGAGCGCGGTTGAGGTTGTCTGCGTGTTCTCACCGACGGCCTTGACGATGCCGAGGTCCATCACGACCACGCGGCCCTCTGCGCTGAGCATGATGTTGCCGGGCTTCAGGTCGCGGTGAATCAGGCCGTGCTTGTGGAGCGCGCCGAGGGCCTCGCAGGTCTCGCGCAGCACCCGCCGAATCTGCCGCGGGTCGAGGGCGCCGCTGCGCTTGAGGAGCGACTGCAGCGTCTCGCCTTCGACGAACTTCATGACCATGTAGTACGTGCCGTCCTCGCGACCGACGGCGTACACGGGCACGAGTCCCGGGTGCTCGACCCGCGCGAGGGAGCGCGCTTCGCGCAGAAAGCGAGACAGTACGGTGTTGTCGGCGTCGACCTGACGCAGCGCCTTGATCGCCACGGGGCGCTTCAGCGTGAGGTCTGTGCCTCGATACACGATGCCCATGCCCCCGCGCCCGACCTCGGTGTCGATGCGGTAGCGGCTCTCGAGCACTGTGCCCAGAGCGAACGGGCCGTCGCCCGCGCTGCCCCCGACGAGGACGTCGATGCCGCACGTCGGGCAGGCGGTCGCGCCCTCGGGCAGGGGCGTCGCGCAATGGGCGCAGGGAGCGATCGCGGGGTCCTTTCTCGCGTATCCGAAGCGGGCGGCGCACATTATAGTCACGCCCGAGCGCGAAACCCCAATGTCGATGACGAGCCCCTCAGTTTGCCCGCGGTGCGGCCAGTCCGTCTGCGCGGACGCCACGCACTGCGGCGCGTGCGGTCAGGCACAGCCCGACCGGGATGATCCGCCCGAGGCGTGGGTCGGGCGCTTGATTGACCACAAGTACGCCATCGAGCGCGTCTTGGGTGTCGGCGGGATGGGCATGGTCTTTCGCGCGAAGCGCGTGCTCGTGGGCGATGTCGTGGCCCTCAAGGTCTTGTTTCCGCGCTTTCTTGAGAGCCCTCTCCAGCGACGACTCTTCGAGGACGAAGGCATCGCGGCCGCGCGGCTGGCGCACCCGAACGTGGTGACTGTGTTCGACGCCGAGCTGTCGAATGAGACGGGCGTGGCCTACATCGCCATGGAGCTGCTCGAGGGACAGCCGCTCAAGGACCTGCTCAAGGCGCGCGCGCCTATGCCCGCGGCCGAGGTCGCTGCGATCGGCGCTCAGATCTGCGAGGCCCTCGTCGCCGCACACGGTGCTCGAATCATTCACCGCGACCTGAAGCCCGACAACGTCTTTCTTGAGTCGCTGCCGGGCGGCGGGACGCGGGTCAAGCTCGTGGACTTTGGCATCGCGGCGATGCTCGACGCCGCCCCGCGGGACGACCAGAACCGGCTGTTCGGGACGCTCCGCTACATGGCACCCGAACAGTGCATCGGCGCGCCGGTCGACGCGCGCGCCGACCTCTACGCGCTGGGCGTCGTGCTCTATGAGATGCTGACCCGCAAGCGTGCGACCGGCAAGACCGTCACCGCGGTGCTTCAGGATGTGGTTGTCCCGCCCAACGACCTGCTTGAGCCAGAGCGACGCATGCCCGCAGCCCTTGAGGCGCTGGTGCTGTCGCTGCTCGCGAAGCGCCCCGAGGGTCGGCCGGCGAGCGCTGCAGAGGTGCGAGACGCGCTCTGGCAGGTCGCAGAGGCGTCCGGTGCGCGACGGAGTGGGGGCGGCGGGCGCCCGAGCGTGTCGACCCAGCCGAGGCCGCCCGCCGATGTACAGCCGCTCGAGGTCGCCCCTGTCACCGGCGCGCGCCCCGCCTGGCTCTGGCTGGCGGTGGTGGTGGCGGCGGTCGCTGCTGTGGTTGCAGCGCTCGCGCTCGGGAGCGGCGCGCCTTGATGGACAGCGTCGTGGTCGTTCTGTGCTCGCCCTCTGATGTCCGAAACGTCGGCCCGGCCATTCGGGCCGCCGCGAACTTCGGCGTTGAGACGCTCCGGATTGCAGGCCCGCAGCGCTTCGACGCGTCGGCGCTGCGGGAGTTCTCCGCGGGCGCGCTCGAGCACGTGCGCGTGACCGTGCACGACGACGTGCGTGCCGCGCTGGAGGGCGTCGAGCGAGTGCTCGGCACGAGCCGCCGACCGCACGACGCAGCGGGCGCGCCCCAGTGGTCGTCGGTGGGGCTCTCGGCGCGTCTCGCCGGCGGCGGGCCGTGCGCGGTGCTGTTCGGGAACGAGCGCGCCGGGCTCTCGGTCGAGGAGCTCGACCTGTGCGACGCCTTGGTCGCGCTGCCGACGTCCGCGCGCTTTCCGTCCATGAACCTGGGCCACGCAGTCGCGTGCCTGCTCTACGAGCTGAACCGCGGCGTGATGGCGTCCGCGACTGCGCCGGCGGCGGGCGCCGACCCCCTCGACGCAGAGGTCGGGGCGGCCGCGGACCGGCTCGCGCTGTACGCCGAGATGGAGCGCCTGTGCGACGCGGCCGGGTATCCCCCAGGCCGCACGGCCGCCGGGTTTGTGCGCAAGCTCAAGCGGCTGCTGGGTCGGGCGCGGGCGAACCCCGCGGAGCTGGCGATGGTCGCGGGTGTGTTTCGCGAGCTCGCGCGCCGCGCACGGTGAGCGGCGCCCCGGGGCGTCACGCCTCGGCGTGTGCGCGCCAGTGAAAGAGCACGCAGGTCGCGGCAGTCGCGACGTTGAGGCTGTCGATGGCGCCCCACATCGGGATTTCGACGAGCAGGTCCGCGGCTCGACGCAGCTGCACGGGGACGCCGTCGTCCTCTGCGCCGAGCACGAAGACCGGGTTAGGCGGGTAGTCGGCGCGGTGGTAAGGCACCGAGCGGGGCGTTTGTTGGACGACGACGAGCTGACGGCCCCGCTCGCGCGTGTCGCGAATTAGCGCCGCCGCGTCGGGCAGGGCGCGCACCCGCAGCGCGCGCTCCGTGCCCCGCGTCGCGGTCCGGAGCAGGTCGCCTCGCCCGACGAGCACGACCTCGTCGAGGCCGCACGCCTCTGCGCTCCGCACCGCCACCCCGAGGTTCACGTCGAGCCGCGTGTGGCAGAGCGCCAGGGACGCGGGCACGCGCGGGGTGACCGCAGCGGCGTCGTGTGCCGCGAGGCCGAACGGGGGCCGTGCGGAGAGGGCTTCGCTGCGCGCGTGCGGCCGCATCCGCTCATCGAGTCGGTCGAAGTCGCCGGCGGCGACGCGGCGCGCGTGCCACCGAACGGTTGGGTCTGGATCGGCCAACCCCGCGGCCAGGACTGCCGCGTCCAGACCGCCCAGCGCGCGTATCGTCGCGGCACGCAGGGCCGGATCATCGCTGGAGAGCGCGTCGCGCAGGGCCTCGGGGGCGAAGTCCGCGAGCGCCCAAGCGGCGGCATGCCGCGTCGTCGAGGCGTCGAAGAGCGCGCGCCACGTCTCGCCGCAGGCCAAGTGGTCGAGGGCGGCGGGGGCGCCTGCGAGGGCGGCTGCGCGGGTGGCTTCGGCCGTCGGCGCCGCGCTCGCGGCCGCGCGCGTGAGCTCGTCGCTGGCGGTCGTGCCTAGGCGTGCGCTCAAGGCCGCACACGCGTCGGGCGAATGCGTCACCCCGCGCTCGAGCAGCGCGTCGAAGC
>CANLBD010000054.1 GCA_947488215.1 Myxococcales bacterium
CTCGCGCTCGTCGGGCGGAGCGACCTCGCGGCGCTGCCGCTCCGCGCTGTCAGTGCTGAGCTTCGGGCGTTCACAGCGGCCCGCCCCCGAGGCCGCGCGCTCAAGACCTGGCGCTTCTCGCCCCGTCCGTTCCTCGACAATCGACCGCAGGGTCAGACGGGGGAGTGGGGGCGCTCACTGGCTGAGACCAGCAACCCGAAGCCTGACCCTGCGCGAGGGCCCGCGCTCGCTTCGGGCATGACGGCGATCCGGGCCGCGCTCGGCTCTGCGTTCGAGGCCGTCGGCGATGCCCACTACGCGCGGCGTCACGGTGCGGGTCGCGGCAAGCTGCCGTTCCCGCCAAACGCGCCCGAGAATCGTGCGCTGTGGGCGCGCCGCTTCCCGCGCGCCTTCGCCGCGCCTCTAGAGCAGGCCGCGACCCGCTATGGGGTCGACCCGCTGCTTCTCTGGGCGTTCATGACGGTCGAGTCGAGCTACAACCCACGCGCCATCAGCCGGTCCAACGCGCGCGGCCTGATGCAGGTGATGCCTCAGACGGGCGGGTTGATCGCCGACCGGATGGCCCTGCGCGGCTTCAGCCCCGCGCTCCTCTTCGAGCCCGCCGTGGTCCTGGAGATGGCTGCGTGGTACGTCCACCAGCTCTTGCACAAGTTCGACGGGCAGGTGCCCCTCGCGATCGCCAGCTACAACGCGGGGCCGCACCGCATGGCGTCCTGGCTCGGCGTCAAGGCGCACCTGCCGCTGGACGTCCTCATCGAGGAGATCCCGTACGACGAGGCCCGCGAATACACAAAGAAGGTGCTCCGCTTTTGGGCGCTGTATCGGCGCATCTACCGAGGGGAGGAGCGCTTCGACTTGCCGAACACCCTCAAGCCGACTGTGCGCGACAACATCAACTTCTAGGCGTTTGCGACTTGGCCGGCGCTCACTCCCCGGCGTTTTCGTCGTCGCTAGGGGGAGTCGGCGTGGGCTCCTCTGCGGGGGCCTCCGTCACGGGGGCCTCGGGCTCAGGCTCGGGCGCGGCGGTCTCGGGGGCGGGCTCGGGCGCGGCAGGCTCAGGGACGGGCTCGGGCTCCGCAGGCCGCTGAGGCTCGGGCTGCGGCACGATGGGGGCTGGGGGCGTCGCGCGGGGCGGCGGGGTCTTCGACGCGCCTCCCTTCGTGCCCGCCTTCTTGTCTCGCGCGCTCTTTCGGGCATCGCCGGACTCGACGCGCGCGGACGTGTCGCCGCCCTTCTTGTACGGGCTCTCCTTCTTCGGGTTGAAGGTCGGGCTCTTGAACGTGCCGTTGATGGAGATGCCCGTGTAGCCGTCGGCCTGACCCTGCTTGAGCCAGGCGCTGGCGCTCAGGGCGACCTTGACGTCCTTGTGGGCCTCAAGGAACTCGTCGCTGACCTTGAAGCGCGCGTGCAGGCGAGGCGCCCATTTCTCAAGGGCGTTGTCGAGGACAAGGTGCCCGGTGACCTCACCCTCGAGGTCCTTGCCTGTGATGTCGAACTTGTCGACGACCGCCTTCTTCTTGTCGAAGGTCAGCTTACCGTCGATACCCGCGATGCGCGCCATCGGGACGTCCAAGAACCCGAAGGCGCCGAGCTTCTTGCTCTCGATGCGCCCCGGCCCAACGGACGCGCCCAAGACCTTGACCTCGACGGTCCCGGTCGCGTTGGCCCAGCGCGGCTTCTTATCGTCCGTCGTCGGGATGTCCAGAGAAACGTTGCCCGCGAACGCCCCCACGACGGGCACCTGAAGTGCCTCCTTGATTTGAGGGATCTGCCGCAGGTCGAGGGCGTCCCAGTCCGCCTTGACAAGAGTCGAGTCGGCGAGCCGCTCGATCTCGGCGTTCAGCGTACCACCGAGCATTTCGGCGCGAACATCGAGCGCAAGATCGCCCTTGAGCAGGCCCAAGATGCCCAGGCGGGCCTGCAGCCGGGCGGCCTCGATGGGCGCTGGTCCGGCGGGGACCGTCGGGGGCTCAGGCGCGCCCGCTTTCGTAGCTTCGGTCGGTGCTTTGCCGGCCGCCGCAGCAGGCTCGCCCGGCGTCGTGCCCGCATCCGACTTCTCTGCCTGGTCTCCTCGGTCGCCCTTGCCCTTGTGTTGCTCATCCCAGGCTTTTCGGGCCTCGCGGGCCGCGGTGATCGCGGCGAGCTCCTCGGGCGACGGCCGCGGACGAATCACGACGTTCTCGGCCTCAAAGCCCGTCAGCCGCCACGTCGAGAGGCGCTCGACCGTCAGGTCCATGCCGTGTTCGTCTGAGAGCTTCCGCACCAAGTAACCTTGGAGCGCGTCGAGCGGCAGCGTCAGGTAGACGCAGGCGATGAACGCGAACACGAAGAACGCCGTGTAGCCGAGGTAGACGAGGCCGTTCTGCCACCAAGTGCGGGGCTTCATTCGCCCTCCTCCATGCGATACGTCGCGACGGTCATGCGGACCTCGCGCAGCTTGCTGCGGTCGCTGAATTGGGTCTGCACGCTGATGCGCGTGACCTTGACGGGCTCCTGCCGGCCCTCAAGCGAGGCCATGAACTTCGAGAGCTGGTCGACGCTCAGGTTGTGGAGCGTGACCGTCTGGCTCTCCTCAACGAGGTCTTTCACAGGCGGGCCAGTGACCTCGCCCTTGTCGTTCTTCTTTCGCTTGCGTGCGTTCTCGGTCAGGAAGCGCTTCGCCTCCTTGAAGTCCTCGATGGTGATGCCCTGCGCTGCGGCCTGGTCTTCCATCAGCTTGACCAGCTTGAGCTCGTTCGTCTCGAGGCGCTTCTTGTCGGCGTCGAGCCGCACCTTCTCCTGCAGGTATTTCTCTTTGCCCGCCTGAATCCGAGCGAGGGTGTCGCTCAGGCTCTGGTTGCGCTCCTCGAGCGCGGTCATCTGCTGACCCACCAGCATCCATACGAGCGCGATCGCTGCGATCAGGACGCCCGCAGCCAAGCCACCGACGAGGCCTTTCTCGCGCGGCGTCAGGCGGTCAAACGCTCCAAAGAGCTTGTCAATGCGTGCTTCTTCAGCCACGGCGGCGTCCTCCCTCAGCTGCAGCCGGAGCTCGCCGTGAGGCGGAACTTCGTCTTCTCTTCCATGGACTTCTCGACCTTGTCCTTGGACACCTTGTTCTTGAAGCAGGGGTGCCCCTCGAGGACCTCGACGAGCCGCTCCACGTCGCCACCGGACTCGGTGCGGCCGCGAATCTCCAGCTTCTTGCGGTCGAGGTCGACGTCGAACTGGTCCACATCGATGACGAGGTCGTTGTCGATGCGTCCCGACACCTCGGCGAGGAGCTGGAACGCCGTGACCTGGGGAATGAGCTTCGCGGCGCTCGACTCGGCGGCCATCATTGCGTTGAAGACGCGGTCGGCGTCGTCCGTCTCCTCGCCCAAGACGACCTTGGAGATCGCGCGGACCTGAGCGGTCAAGGCGGCGTTCTCCGCCTCGAGCACACGCTTCTTCGACACGGCGACCATCGCGGCGAGGATGACGACCAGCACCGCAGCAGCCGCCAGCGTAACGATTCGGCCGCGCATGAAGCTGAAGTCGCCGGTGTAAGCGAAGTCGCCCTTGCGCAGGTTAATGTGGCTCTGGTGCTTGGCGTTGAAGGCACGCAGCGGGGCTGCCAGCGCCTTGCCAACGAAAGGCCGCAGCCGGTCGCCACCCTCGACGAGGCGGCTAAACGGGACGCTGAGCGGGTCGAGCCGCTGAATCTCTACGCCGAGGAGGAGCGACAGGTACGCCTCGATGCCGCGGAGCTGGCTCGTTCCGCCGGTGATGTAGAGGCGGTCGATGGTGTGTCCCGAGGCCTCGGCGTGCGCGACGAGCGACCGCTTGACCTCGCGCACGAGCGGCTGGAGCGCGCCGTGGCAAGCCTGTGTGATGAGCTCTGCTCGGGGCGCGTTGCCGTCGTTACGCGGCGTGCTCGGGAGCGCCACCACGCCCTCGGCGAGCTTGCCGCGCTCAGCTTGGTCGAGTGAGACCTGAAACGCCTGCGCGAGCGCGCGGGTCACGTCCAGGCCGCCGCCGCGGATGTGACGCACGACCGCGGGCTTGCTGCCATCAAAGACCGCCAGCTCCGCGTGAACGTGGCCGATGTCGAGCACCGCGACCGCGGTGGCGGACTCGCCGATGACGTAGTCGAACAGGTTGTAGTACGACAGCGCGCCGATGCCCACGACCTTGGGGTCGACGCCCGCCGCCTTGAGCGTCTCGATGAAGCTCTCAAAGAGCGCGCGCTTCACATACGCGACGAGCACAGTGCTGTGGCCGTCCGCCCGCGACTCCACGAGCTGCCAGTCCCATACGACCTGGTCGAGGTCTACGGGGAGGGCCTCTTCGAGCTGAAAGGGCAGCGCTTGCTCGATCTTCTTTGGCGCCGCGAACGGAAACTCGAGCGTGAGCGTCGAGACAAAGTCGGCGGGGAGCGAGCAGTAGATGGGGTCGAGCAGGGCGCCCCGCTGCTCGAGCAGGCGGTGGGCGGCGGCCGCGATCTCAGCGAGCGTCGCGCGCTCACCCTCGGCCACGACAGGCTCCATCGCCGCTCCGACGAGCTCGAACTTCTTGAAGGTCGTGACGAGCTCACAGACCTTGACCGCGTGTGTCCCGAGGTCGAGTCCTACGACCTTCGTACTCATCATTCCTCCCGGTAGTACAGCGTGCGAACGACCTTGCCGTCTCGCTTGAGGACGGAGAACACGCGGCGGCTCATGTTGCCCACCGTGGCCTGCGCCTGCAAACGATAGAGCGTGGTCTTCGTCGTAATGCCTTGCTTGACCTTTTGCCAGTCGACCAGGCCGCCTGTCGCGATGGCGCGGTGGATGTCTGGCGTCATCCCATACTGCGCGAGCAGCACCAGGTCCTCGGCCATTTGTCCGAGCCCGCCCGCCGAGAGCATCGACGCAGACTTCAGCGTCTCGAGCGCCTTGATAGACTCCGCCGTGAACGCGTTCTCGTTCTTGAACGGCTTGAGCATCAAGTTCTTGCCGTCGTTGTAGAACGGGCTCTGCAAGAAGTCGCGCGCGGCCACGATCATGCGGCCGTAGCCAATGAAGGCACGCCGCGCGTTCTCGAGGCCGCCTTCGACCTCTCGGCCGCACGTCGAGCCCTCGGCGGCCGCGCACTGGGGGCAGCTCGCCCAGAGCACGCTCGCGATGACCTCCGCAGACGCCTGGTTGACGTCCACCTTGCCCGCGCCATACGCGCTGACCTTGTCTCGCAGGAACCTGTAAAGGTCGTCGTTCACCCCGCGAACCAGACGCAGCTCCTCGACGCTGCTGAACGGGGAGTCCTTCACGCGGTAACGGTCGTCTTGGCGGCTGTAGTAGCCGTCCTCGTTCTCGCCCGCGCCCTCTTCAAACGTCCACGCTGGCGTGACGTTGATGCGGTTGTCGTCGGTGTCCACCCAGTCGATCAGGTTGCCGACGACCTCTTCGCGCGAGTACTTGTGGCCGTCCTCCTGCTCCTTCTCGAACACGTGCGCGATCTCGGGGTCGCAGAGCAGGGAGCGGAGCTTGTTCGCGGTCAACTGTCGGGTCGCGCAGTTCGTCTCCGTGCGGCTCGGGCAGCTCAGGCCCGCGAGGCCAATGAAGGCCTCCTCGGACTTGAGCGTGACCTGGTCGATCTCGCCCTTTTCGACGCCGACGCCTTGAACCCCCTCGAGCTCGAGCGAGAGCCCGCCGATGGGCACGTCGATCCGACCGCGTGTGAAGACACCGAGGAGCAGATTACACAGCTTCTCGAGGTCGAGGCGGTCCATCATCGACGCGAACATCGACCACGCCGCTGGATCAAGGCACGCGCGGGTCAGCACAAGGGACGTATCTGCGAGCGCGCTCGCGCGGGCCTCATCGCGCAGGTTCACGCCTTGGTCGAGGTGCGTGCGGGCGTTGTTCGTGAACTCCATGACGAAGAGCGTCATGATCGCGATCGCGGTGACGACCACGAGCAAGGCGATGCCGCGCGTGCGCTTGAGCCTCATCGGGTCACCGGCCTTCGGATTTTGGGCGCGGCCTGCGCGACGAAGCGAATCTCGGGCCGGTCCTCGCCCTGGTCGAGTACGAGCGTGATACGCACGCGCGCCGGCAGCAGGTCCTTCTCTTCGCCGTCTGTGTCCCACGCGCGCTTCCAAGCGTCGTTGGCCACCTCTTTGGCGTCGTCCCAGTATTCGATTTGGAGTGACTTCACGCCCTCGACGACCGGCCAGATGGCGCCGCCGCGGTCGGGCTTGTCGTCGATTCGCTTGCTCTCACGGCGGAAGAGCGTGCGCTCCTTGATGAAGTAGGCGATCTCGGTCTGGTCCGATTCGCGGGCTTGCGCCTGAAGCCTGAGGTGGCTGGTGGACGCGAAGAAGATCGCGTCCTCCTCGCCTTTGAACTGGGTGTGTAGGGTCGGCCCTTCATCGTTTTGGTTCGGATCGACGGGCGCGTGCAAGAACGCCATGCGGATCTCGCGCGTCAGGCGCTGCATCACCTGACGGCCTTCGTGGTAGCGGTCGATGGTCTCGCCCACGCGCTGCTTGACCTCGAAGCTCATCGACATGCTGCGCCACAGCGTGACCCCGACGCCGACCATAATCGCGAGCGCGACCATGACCTCGACGAGCGTAAATCCGCGGCGTGCGCGGCCTGACCCAAGCCGCTTCACTTTGTCTTCTCGCCGCGTTGGGCGGCCGCTGGGTTGCCACCCGGCAAGTTCTGGATCGCCTGATTGAGCAACTCGGACGGGTCAGCCTCCGCCTCACCGTCTTTGGGCACGCTCCCCGTGCGGTCCTCACCGAGAGTCGTCACGAAGCGCTCGAGGACAATCGAGCGGTCACCCACGGCGTCCTTCCAGGTCACCTCGACGCGGACCTTGCGGATCTTGTCCTCAAGGAGCTGCAGGAAGGTCGGCAGGGCGCCCATCGCCATCTGAACGCTCGCGCCCAAACCGCCGCCACCGACAGCGGCCATGGGGTCATCGCCGGCCCCCGCTGCGGCGCCGGGCAACTGGAAGCCGGCGAGCATGCCCATGACCTGTTGCGCCAGCGCGTCCCCGGCGCCGTCGCTCATCTCGAGTTTGTACGCGCAGGCCTTCCACTCGAACTTGCGAAAGCCCTCCTCGCGGAAGTCACCGTCCTCGCAGTCGTCGAGCGCGTCCATGCTGTCGGTCAGGAGCGCGTATTCGACGTCGAGCATCTTGCCCTGCGCCAGCATCGTCGCTTGGCTAACGCGGTTGCTGAAGTCGGCCATCTGAATGCCCACGCCCTGATGACCGAGGAGCGCGGCGAGCGCGACGACCAAGATCGCCATCGCGACGAGCACCTCGAGCAGGGAGAAGCCACGCGCGCTCATCGAGACTCCGCCTCGACCTTCTCGGGCTCGCCGAAGTCTCGAGGCGCGTCCTTCTTGCCGCTGGTGCGCTTGACCTTCCCTGTGAGCGGCGAGAGCTCGAGCGTGTAGAACTGCGTGTCGCCGTCGCTCGTGTAGATGATTGCGGGCTCTACCCAGCCGCTCGGAAAGAAGTGCAGATAGGCCTTGCCTGTCCGGAACTCTTCGTCCTGCGAGGCGGTCCGAATCCCCGCGAGCTGCGCCCCGCCCTCGAGCTGCGTTCTTGGGATCACCGGATCGTCTTGAAAGCGTGCTCGCGGGGCGCGCTTGGCCTTCTCTTCGTCGCTCAGGTCGAGGCGCTCAAGGCGCGCTTGCTCTTCGGCCGCCTGAACCTCGGTGGGGTCCTCACCCTCCTTGAGCTTACGCGCAGCCAAGAACTGCGGCTCCTCTGACGCCTCAACCCAGAAGGTCTCGGTGTCAAGGTCGAAGACCATGCGCATGTAGAGACCGAGCGCCGTCGAGCGGTTGAAGGTGTAGCGAATGGCTGCGGCGAGGCGGTTCGTCTCTTTGCCGAGCTTGACCCCGCTGAACCGGTCGAAAGACGAGACGCCCGCGGCCATGAGCATGACCAGAACGGCGACCACCACCAGGATCTCCATCAGGGTCATGCCCCGCTGGAGTCGGTGGCGCCGGCTGGCCAGCGCTCGGGCCGTGTGCCTCACTCCTTGCCCTTGTCGCCCGCGCGGATGTCGTCGTCGGTGCCCTCGTTGCGGTCCGGCCCCTTCGAGATGACCTCAGGGCCGCTGCCGCCGTTGCGGGCGGGGTAGAAGTAGACGAACTCTTGGCCCCACTCGTCCTTGGGGATGTTCTTGTCCTTAAAGTACGAAGGACCGCCGTTGGGTGGGTTGGCGACGACGCGCAGGCCCTCGCTCTGGGACGGGTAGTCGCCCTCGTTCGCGCGGTACATGTCGAGCGCCTGCAGGATCTGGCCGACCTTGAGGCGACTCGCGCTGATGCGAGCGCGCTCGAACGAGTTCATCACGCCGACGACCACGACCGACGCGATCAGGCCGAGGATGGCCACGACGATCATGATCTCGAGCAACGTCATGCCGCGCGGCGAGGCGACGCGGCGGCGGCGGGTCAGCAGAGTGCGCATCATGGGTGACGACCTCCAAGGTGTTGAGCGGTGAGGGGAGACACGTGCCCCGAGCTCAGCGGGGCGCGGCGACGATTCAGCAGAAGCAGCGTAGCGCCCGCGATCAGCGAGACGTCCGCAAGGTTGAACACGGGCGCATGGGCGGCGAGCGCGGGATTGAGCGTGATGAAGTCCACCACGTGCCCGGTGCGGAGGCGGTCGACCAAGTTGCCGAGCGCGCCGGAGAGAATCAACGCCAAGGCCGCGTCACGAACGCCGCGGCGCTCGACCTGCGCGGCCAGTACGGGCAGCACGACGAGCAGCGCGAGCGCCGTCATGCTCAGCACCCAGGGCAGGCGGAGCGCATCCGGCAGCGCCCCAAGTAGGCCGAGCGCGGCGCCTTCGTTCTGGGTGAGACGCAACGCGAGCGGTCCGAGAACGACGGTCTGCGCCCCCAACAGGAGCGTCGACGCCAGATCTTTCGAGAGCTGGTCAAGGAAGAGGCCGGCGCTCGCGAGCACGACCGCAACGCGGCGGTCGACGAGGGTCGAGAGGGCGCTCAACTGACAAACTCGTTCATCTGCAGGATGGGCATGAGCACCGCGAAGACGATGATCGAGATGACGATGCCCATCCCGACGATCATCAGCGGCTCGAGCAGGCTCGTGAGCATCGAGATGCGGTTGTCGACCTGACTCTCGTACGCGTCGGAGACGACGTTGAGCATCTCTTCAAGCGCGCCAGACCGCTCACCGATGGCGATCATGTGCGTCACGATCGGCGGGAAACGCCCGCTGCGCTTCAGAGGCTCCGCGAGGTTCGCGCCCTCTTTGACGGCGACCCGCGCGTCCTCGACGATGTCGGTCAGCACACGGTTCTCAAGCACGTTCTTCGTGATGTCGAGCGCCGTCAGGAGCGGCACGCCGGAGCGCAGCAAGGTCGAGAGCGTCTTGGTGAAGCGCGAGATCGCGATCATCAACAAGAGCGAGCCGAAGACGGGGAGCCCGAGCTTCCGCAGGTCCCAAGTGCGCGCGCCGCGCTCGCTCGCCAGCCAGCGTCGCAGCGCGTAGACGCCGCCGCCAAGGGCGATGAAGGCGAGCCACCAGTAGTCTCGCAGCCCATGGCTGATGCCAATCAGGAGCCGCGTCAGGATGGGCAGCTCTTGGCCCGTGTCCTCGAAGATCTGGGTGATCTGCGGGATGACGTAGACGAACAGGCCCGTCAGGATCAGGCCGCCGACACCCACCATCAGCAGCGGGTACATCATCGCGGACACGAGCTTGTTCTTGAGCTTGACGTTCGCCTCGGTGAACTCGGCGAGCTGCAGCAGGACGCGGTCGAGCGTGCCCGAAGCCTCGCCCGCGCGGATCATGTTCGTGAAGATCGGCGTGAAGGTCTCGGGGTGGCGGCCAACAGCGACAGCGAGGCTCGCGCCCTCGGTGACGTCCTGCTTAATCTGACCCACAATCTTGCGAAGCTTCGGCTTGTCGACCTGGTCGGACACCGCCGCGATCGACTCCACCAGCGGGATGCCCGCCTTACACAGGGTCGCGAGCTGCCGTGTGAACACCGCCAGGTCTTGCTGCGTGACGCGCTCGAAGTACTTCGCAAGGTCGACATCTTGCGAGAGCGCGCTGCCGCCTTTGCGCGCGCCTTTCCCAACGCTTGTCAGGAAGATCCCGTCGCGCTTCAGCAGCACCCGCAACGACTTCTCGTTGTCGGCGTCCCGTACGCCCTTGACGTCTTTTCCGGCGCGGTCGATGCCGCGATACTCAAAGGCGGGCATCGGGCGTTACTCCAGCGCGAGCATGTCGTCCTGCGTGACGCGCAGGATCTCGGAGATGGACGTATCGCCCATCATCACGCGGCGCGCGCCGTCGTCTCGCAGGGTCGTCATCCCCTTGCCGATCGCGCGCTTCTTGATCGTGTTGCTGTCGATGTTCTCCATAATGAGCTGACGAATCTCGTCGTCGACGACGAGCAGCTCGTAGATGCCTGTGCGGCCCATGAAGCCGGTGTCGAGGCACTCTTGGCAGCCCTGCGGCGCGTACACATGCCCGGGCGTGTCGGCGAGGAACTTCTCTCGGGTGAAGCCGAGCTGCCGAAGCTCTGTCTCGGTCGGCACGACGGGCTTGCGACAGTGCGGGCAGAGCGTGCGGATGAGGCGCTGTGCGAGAATGCCCACAACGGAGGACGCTACGAGGAACGGCTCCACGCCCATGTCGACGAGCCGCGTGACAGCGCTCGGCGCGTCGTTCGTGTGGAGCGTGCTGAAGACCAAGTGACCCGTGAGCGACGCTTGGATCGCGATCTCGGCCGTCTCACGGTCGCGGATTTCGCCCACCATGACGACGTCCGGGTCCTGGCGCAGAATGGCGCGCAGCCCCGCTGAAAAGGTCAGGCCGACCTTGGAGTGCACTTGGATCTGGCCGATGCCGGGGAGCTGGTACTCGACAGGGTCCTCGACCGTGATGATGTTGCGCGTCGGGCTGTTGATCTTGGCGAGGCAAGCGTAGAGCGTGGTCGTTTTGCCGGAGCCCGTGGGGCCAGTCACCAGCATGATCCCGTAGGCCTTCGAGATCATCTCGCGCATGTTGACGAGCACCTGCGCGCCCATGCCGACGCCGTCGAGGTCCTTGAGGACCGCGGTCTTGTCGAGCAGACGCATCACGATGCGCTCGCCAAAGTTGGTCGGCACCGTCGAGAGACGAATGTCGATGTCCCGGCCCGCCACCTTGATCTTGATACGGCCATCCTGCGGGATGCGCTTCTCGGCGATATCGAGGCCCGCCATCACCTTGATTCGGCTCGTGATCGACGCCGCGAAGCGCTTAGGCGGCTGAATGATCTCGTACAACACGCCGTCGACGCGGAAGCGCACGGCCAAGTGCCGCTCGAAGGGCTCGATGTGAATGTCGCTCGCGCGCTCCTTGACGGACTGTGAGAGCAGCGCGTTGACGAGGCGAATGATCGGCGCCTCGTCGTCCGTGTCGATGATGTCGACATCGATGTCTTGGACGTTCTCGCCCCCGATGCCGATGTCCTCGTCATGGATCTCGCCCATGACCTGGCTCGCGCCGGCTCGACGGTCGAAGACCTTGTTGATCGCGTCGGAGAGCACGGCATCGGGCACGACGACCGGCTCGATCGGCTCGTCGAGCATGAGCTTGAGGCTGTCGAGCCCAGCGACCGCGAGCGGGTCGAGCACGCCCACCTCGATGCGACCGTCTCGCCGCCACAGCGGCATCAGACCGTGCGCGCGGGCGAACTGAACCGGGATCTCCGCGGTGAGCGAGGCGTCGACGGCGTCGATGTCGAGGTGGTCGAGGAACTGCATGCCGAGCTGCTCGGCCTGCGCGCGGCGCACGACCGCTGTCTCGACGAGCCGCAGTTGGACGAGCGCCTCCGGGAGACGAACGCTCTTCTCGCGGCCATAGGTCTGCGCTTGGCCGAGCTGCTCGGCGCTGAGCAGGCCCCGGTCGACCAGCATCTGGCCAAGCTCAAGCGCGTAGCTCACGGGGCGTCCCCGTCCAGGTCCGCGGGGGGCAGGTCGGGCTCGGGCGGCGCAGGCGGTGCATCTACAGGCGGTTCGTGGTCTACGGCTGCGCCATCGTGCGGTGCGCTGGTTGCGTCGGCGCCATCACTCGGGACGTGAATCGGGCCATCGGCGCTGTCGAGCGGCACGCCGTCGACGTCCTGCGGGAGCGGGGGACCTTGCTGCTGGCGTCGGACCTCGTCCATCAGGTCCTCTTCCTTGCGAGCCGCGCGCACCGACTGGCGAATGGCCTCCAGCGCGCCGTGCTTCTTGCCGTAGTCGAGGCCAACGATATAGCCCTCGCCCTCGCGGCGGAAGCGCGCCTCGAACTCGCGGTGCTCCTCGAGCTTACGCTTGAAGATGGCCTGAAAATCCTCGGGGCCCTCGATCACGTGCGGCGTGATCATCAGCACCAGATTGCGGCGCTCCTGGCTCGATGTGGAGCTGCGGAAGAAGTACCCAATCACCGGGATTTCACCGAGGATCGGCACCTTCGATTGGCCATCGCTCTGCTTGTTCTTCTGCAGGCCGCCGATCACCACGGTCTGCTGGTCCTTGACGACGACTGTCGTCTTGATCGAGCGCTTGGCCGTCGTGGGTCCGAGGCCGCCGGTGTCCGGGTTCTCGATGTCCTCGACGACCTGGTCGACCTCGAGGGTCACGAAGTTCGATGCGTTGACGCGCGGGGTGATCTTGAGCGTCAGTGCGACGTCCTGGCGCTGGATCTGCTGTCCGAAGAGCCCAGCGAAGCTCCCAAGGCCGGCGGTGTTCGCGTTCGACGCCGCGCCCAACGCCGCCGCAGCCGCGCCCAAGTTACCCCCACCCAATCCACCGCTGGCGGGGAAGGGGACGTTGTTGCCGACCACGATCTCCGCCTCGGCGTTGTCCGTGGTCAGCAGGCTCGGTGTGCTCAGGATGTTGGCGTTGTTACTGCTCGCCAGCGCGCGGAGCACTGCGCCGAAGGATGGCAGGTCGACGCCGTAGACGCTCGTCTTGCCTGTGGCGGCGAGAACCGAGAGACCGGGCGCCGTGAGAAGTCCGGCGGCGCCGTCCGCCGAAGCGAGCGCCAGTGAGTTCGTCTTCCCCGGCTTGCTTGCGAGCGGCAGGCCTTCGGCGTTGTGGAGCGAGAGGTCGACCTCGCGGTTCGAGCCGACCGAGACCTCCATGACGACCGCCTCAAGGAACACTTGGCGCCGCGGCTGGTCGAGCTGCTCGATGACGCGCTTCATCGAGATGAAGTCTTTGAAGCTTGACGTGATCACGAGCGCGTTCGTCGCGTCGTCGGCGCTGATCTGGACGTCGCCCTCAAAGAGCGCGGCACCGCCCCCCGCCGGAGCGCCCGCCGGCGCGCCGCCGGCGGCGTCTTTTCCCTTGTTCGCGCTGTTCCGCCGCCCGCCACCCTGACGATTCTTGGCGTTCTGGCTCAGGTTGCTCAGCACATTGGCGAGGTCCTCGGCCTTGGCGTGGTTGAGGCGGTGGATGTGCACCTGACCATCACCTTCGATGGGGACATCCAACTTGGCGATCAGGTCCTTGATCTGCTTGTAGCTGCGCGCCGTCGCGACGATGAGCAGTCGATTTGTGCGCTCGTCCGCGATGACCTTGCCGACCTGAACGGACTGGTCGGACTCGCCGACGCTCGCGCTCGCCGCCGCGCCGCCCGCAGCCGCTGCGCCGCCTTTCGAGTCCTTCTTTGCGGTCGCCGGGGCGGGCGCGGGGCCACCCCCGGTCTTCTTGCCTTTGCCGCTGTCCTTGCCGCCGAAGATCTCCGTAATCTTCGAAGAGATCTCGCCCGCCTCAGCGTGCAGCACTTGGTAGACCCAGAGCTGCTCTTTGCCGCCCGGGACGTCGAGCTGCTCGAGCAGGTCAAGGAGCTTTCGCAGGTTGGCGCCCGTCTCCGTGATGATGAGCGCGTTGCTCGGCGCGTAGACGATGAAGCTCGCATTCGGTGACGCGAGCTTGCTCAGGACATCATTCATCTCCTGCGCGTCCACGTTCTTGAGCGGGACAATCTGCGTGACCATTCGGTCTTCGTTCGGCGGGGTCGACCCCGTCGGCCGAAGCGGGTCCGGGCTCTTCACGTAGTCCTTGATCTCGATGATCTGGAGGAACTTGCCCTTCTCGCTGATGGTCTTGCCGTTCGCCTCGAGCGCCGACAAGAACGCCTTGTACGCCTCGTCGGAGTTCACTGGGCTCGGCGAGTAGATCGTGATCTTCGCGCCCTTGAGGCTCTTGGGCAGGATGATGTTCTTGCCGGTCATGCAGGCGATCAGCTTGACGACGGACTCGAGCTCCTCGTCGTAGATGTCGAGGTGCACGCGCACGTTGGGCCGCAGCCGTACGCAGTTCTTGATGAAGTCGGAGCCCAGCCGAGGTGTCTCGGGGCTGGCGCTTCGGCCGGGGTCATCCCCCTGCTGCCACTTCAGCGGCGCTCCGCCGGCGGCGCCCGGTGACGCTGAGGTCGAGTCGGCGCTCGACGTCGAGGTGCCCGCAGACGACGCCCCGCCCGCACGAGGAACGCCAGGCGGCGGCAGTCGCTTCGAGGGCGCCGAAAAGACCGGCCCCGCGCCGTCTGCCTTCGTGTCGGTCGCTGGGGCAAGCGCTGTCGGGCGGACCTTCGGGAAGACGCCCTGCTTGAAAGTCGACGGGTCCGGCTTTGCCCCGAGCGAGAGCTTCGGGACGACCGGCATCTTGAAGGTCGACGGCTTGGGGACATCCTCTTGGGCGCGCGCGGCCTCGGGGCTCGCGCCGAGGGCGAGCGTCAGCGCGGCGAGCACGGAGAGGGCATGGAGTCGAGCGATTTGGAGGGTCATGCGGGTCACTTGATCGAAAAATCGAGCTGTTCACGGCGGCCGCGGCGTTCGATCTCCACGGACACTGAGGGGGAGTTCTTGAGCTTCTCGTAGAGTTCGAGCGCCTTGTTCGGGCTTGAGATCTCTTCGTCATTGACGCCTTTGATGACGTCACCGGAGCGCAGTCCGATCTGGCTGTAGAGGCTGCCGGGCCGAATGCCCACGAGCTTGAAGCCCTGCGGCTTGCCGTCTCGGTAGTGTGGGATCACGCGGGCCTCGCGGCCCAGCTCGGCCAGGTTTTCGAGCTTCTCGTTCAGCATCTCGCGGCTGATCTCGTA
>CANLBD010000055.1 GCA_947488215.1 Myxococcales bacterium
CGTCTCCAGCGTCGAGCATACTCAATATCTCGTCGTTCGCCACGCTCCGCGCGGCCCGCTGCCTGTCCGCACCGGGGGGCAGCGCCGTCCGCGCCTCGGTCCACAGGCGCAGGAACGTGTCGAAGCTGGGTCGCCACGCCGCCCCGAGCGCGCCGAGCAGCGTGCGCGCCGCGGATGGGCCCGCGCGCTCGGTCGACACGGAGAGCACTGCGCCCCCGCGCTCCATCTGCGCCGGTACGACGAAGTCCCCGGCGTCGGGCTGGTCCGCCCGACCACAGAGGACCCGCTGAGCATGGGCCGCGTCCGCAACGGCGGCGTTCACAGCAGGCGGCGCGCAGGCGAAGACGACGGCGCACCCCAAAAGGTCGTCGGGAGCAAACGGGCGTCGTCGGATGTCGATAGGCCCCGGCATCAATGGCGCGTCGGGCGCGACCCAGACGACGTGGAAGCCCGCGGCGACGAGGGCACGTGAACGCCGTGCGCCTACTTGACCCGCGCCCACTACAGCGACGCGCTGGCCGGGGTTCAGGTGAAGCGCGAATCGCCGCGACCCTGCGACTGTCAGAGCGCGGACTCCACGAACTCCTTGAGGGCGCCCTTCACGTTCGTGCTCGGCGCGCCGACCTTCTGCTTGGCGACGGCGCCCGCCTTGAAGACGAGCAACATCGGGATGCTGCGCACGCCGTACTGCATCGCCACGTTCGGCGACTCGTCCACATTCACCTTGACGACCTTGACGGCGCCGTTCCAGTCCGTGGCGAGGGCCTCGACATGCGGACCGATCGCACGGCACGGGCCACACCACGGCGCCCAGAAGTCCACGAGCACGGGCACGGGGCTCTCGAGCACCTCAGCCTTGAAGTTAGCGTCGTTCACATTCACGCAGGCGCCAGCCATGGGAGCGTCCTTTCGGGTCGATGAGCGCGGCGGCTCAGTATGCGGGCGTATTCGTACTCGATGCGTCCGCGTTAGAAAACGGTGCGTCGCATACTGATATTCACGAGCAGCCCGATCGCAACCATGACCGTCAGGATCGACGAACCGCCGTAGCTCATCAGCGGCAGCGTCACGCCGGTGACCGGGATCAGGCTCAAGACCATCCCCACGTTCATGAACACCTGCCAGAAGATGAGCGCCGCGACGCCCACCGCAACATGACCGCCAAACTTGTCGCGCGCCTGGCCTGCGACGCGCAGGGCACCGACGATGAGCCACATGTAGAGGCCAAGGAGGAACGCGCACCCGATCAGGCCGTGCTCCTCGGCTAGGTTCGCGAAGACGAAGTCCGTGTGGTTCTCGGGCAAGAAGCCGCCGGCGACTTGCGTTCCCAGACCGTGCCCCTTGCCGAGCAAACCGCCCGAGCCAACCGCGACGCGGGCTTGAAGCGCGTGCCACCCACTCCCCAGGCGGTCAACGTCCGCGTCGAGCAACGTCAGGATTCGGTCTTTCTGGTAGTCACGCAGGATGAAGCTCCAGCCGACCGGCACCATGACAACCGCCGTCAGCACGAGGATCATCAACGAGCGGCGGTCGAACTTCTCGTAGGCGAGCATCGACAGTCCGATGAAGAGCACCATGAGCGTGTGACCCAGGTCGGGCTCTTGCAGGATGAGGAACATCGGTACACCCAGCAACGCTGCGACGGGCACCAAGTCTCGCAGCGTGTACCCCGCTGGGCGCGGCACGCGGTTGAACCAGCTCGCGAGCGCCGCGATGATCGAGAGCTTCGCGACCTCGGCCGGCTGCAGCGATACGGGGCCAAAATCGAACCACCGCCGCGAGCCGTTCACCTCTTTGCCGATGCCCAGCACGAGCGCGAGCAGGATAACGGCCAGCGCATAAAAGAAGGGCGAGAAGCGGTCGAGGTGCCGATAATCAACCGAAGCGGCAATCACCATCATGACCGTCCCGAACGACAGCCAGTAGAACTGTTTGAGGTGAATGTTGCTGCCGGTTGAGATCGACGTCGACTGCAGGTTGTAGACGCCGACCAGGCCGATGAGGACGACCGCGAGGAGCAGCGACCAGTCCATCCGAGCCAAGCTCGCAGCCGAGTTCCGGTTCATTCTGTGCCCCCCGCCGAGGTCCGTGGCGTGGACGCGCCGGTGGACGCGACCGGGAAGATGGGCTCGATGCGGGCCTGATACGCCTCGAGAATGCGCCGCGCGACCGGCGCCGCGTCCTTGCCACCGGTCCCACCATGCTCCAAGAACACGACGACCACGAGCTTCGGGTCGTCAATCGGCGCAAAGGCGGCAAACCAAGCGTGGTCGCGCTCGCGGAAGTCCTTGACCTTCTCACCCGCGTAACGCGCGCGGTCGATGTCTCGGACCTGCGCCGTGCCGGTCTTGCCCGCGATCCGCACGCCCTCGATCCCCCCCAGAGTGGCGGTGCCGATCTCCGTGTCGCTCACCGCGCGCTCGAGGCCCTTGACGATGTCCGCGAGGTGCTCGGCCGAGGCGCCGAGCCGTCCAACGACCTGCGGCGCGTAGCGCGCGACCGTCTTGCCGTCTGAGGTCTGGATGCGGTCGAGCACGCGCGGCGCGAAGACCTGCCCGCCGTTGGCCAACGCGGCGTAGGCGATCGCCATCTGGAGCGGGCTCGTGCGCGCGTCGCCTTGCCCGATGGCTGTCGAGAGGGCGAGGCCGAACTGGTATCCCCCCGGCGTGTTCTCGTCGTGAAAAGCGCGGGTCGGCACGAGCCCTGCGGACTCCCCGTTGATCAAGAGGCCCGTCTTGCGTCCAAAGCCGAAGCGGAGCGCGTACGTCGCGAGCTTGTCGATGCCCAGCCGCTCGCCGAGCTTGTAGAAGTAGACGTCGGCCGAGGCGGCCATCGCCTCGGACAGGTCGATCTCGCCGTGCCCCGAGAGCTTGTGGCAGTGAAAGACGCGGTTGCCGAAGGTGTAAGCGCCGGGGCTGTCCACCTCTTCGTCCGCGGTGATCAAGGCCTCCTCTAGGCCGGCGAGCGCGGTCACGACCTTGTAGACGGACCCAGGAAAGAACGACCGCACCGACTTGTCGATCATGGGCTTGTAGGGGTTGTCGTCGATCGCTTGCTTGACCTCGGCCGGCAGCCGCCCAGACCACAAGTTGGGGTCGTATGAGGGCTTGGACACCATGCCGATGATCGAGCCGTCACGCGGATCAAGCAGTACGGCCGCCCCTGACTCATAGTTCGCCAGCGCCTCGAGCAAGAGCGCCTGCACGTCGGCGTCAATGGTCAAGACGAGGTCGTTTCCCGCGACCGGGGCCTCGCGCACGATGTCGTCGACTGCGCCGAGCGCGCGCTGGTCGCTCGACCGCCCGCCTCGCGCGTTGACGACGAACCGCTCGAAGCCGTGTCGGCCCGCCAGCACGTCCTCGTGCTTCTGCTCCAATCCGAAGCGCCCCACCAGCAAGTCGTCGGGCCGGCGCACGCCCTTCTCGGCGGGCGCGTCCACGGGTGGCCGTCCCAGGTAGCCGAGCAGGTGTGCGCCCGTCTCGCCCTGCGGGTATTCGCGCTGTTGCTTGACCTGGATTGTGAGCCCGTCGAACTGCGCACGAAGCGCCTCAACGCGCGCCACACGCGCCCGGTCGACGTCCCGCTGGACACGAACGGGCTGGTATCGCCACACACCTCTCTGCTCGATCAGCTTCTCGCGCAGCCGGTCGACGTCGAGCGCGTCGAGGTCGAGCACGTCGCGCAGACCCGCAAGCAGAGCCTCAGGCTTCTTGACGGCTGCAGGCGTCACAAAGACCTCGAACGAGGGCTTATTCCCCGCGAGGCGGTTGAGGTCGCGGTCGTAGATCGCGCCACGGTCGGCGGGGAGCACCGCTGTCCGAATGAAGTTCTCCTCGGACGACCGCTTGAGGCTATCGCCCTCGATCACCTGAAGCTGAAACAGGCGTCCGATGAAGACGAGAAACACGAGGACGACTGCGACCATCAAGCGCTGAGCGCGCAGGCGGTACCCGATGGCCGAGGAGTCGAGGTAGACGTCCGACATGGCCTAGAGCACGTCCCGCTCCGGCTGCCGCACGAAGGTCGACTCCAAGCGGTCGAGCACGGGGAAGCCAAGCGGCACGAAGAGCACGACGACGACGATTCGCGGGACGACGAGCTCGGTCAGCCGGAGCGCGACTTGACCGTCTGGCAACACGAGCTTGCCGAGCGCCGCGAACAAGAAGAGCCCTGTGAGCCCCCCCACCAAACCGAGCAGCATGCGGCCGATGAAGCCCTGAAAGAGCACCCGCGAGGACAGGCCGCGCGACAAGTAGAAGAGCAACAACGCATGCAGCATGTGCAAGCCCGCGGGGCTGCCCGCGAAGCCATCGGCGACCAGGCCGAGCATCGAAGCGATCACTGCGCCCTGCGTCCACGTTCGGGTCGTGCCCAACCACAGGATGACGAGCACCATGAAGTCCGGCGACCAAGCGTCCAGCCGCCAGGCCTCTCGAACGAAGAGGTCCACGCACAGGCCCATCAGTCCCGCTAAGAGCGCGAGCGCGACGCTCATCGAGGGCCTCCCGTAGGCGCGCTCGGAGGCGCCTTCTCCCGCTGGAGCTCGCTGCCGTCTGCCGTGAGGCCGCTCGGACCCAAGACGATATAGACCTCTTCGAGCGCAGACAGATCGACGAAGGGCTCGACCTCGGCGTCCTGAAAGAGACCGTGTGGCTGCGGCTTGACCGAGGTGACGCGGCCGACCACCAAGCCCGCGGGATAGCGACCGTCGTCGCCCGAGGTGACGACGCGCTCGTCGATCGCGGTCGCCTCGTTGCGCTGCAGATACTCGAGGCGCGCGGCGTAGCGGTCAGGCTCGCCCGTGCCAACCGCGACACCGCGCGCCCGGCTGGTCTCCAAGACGACGTCGATGGCGCTGCGCAGGTCGGTCAGCATCAGCACCTCGGCGCGGTCGCCATCGACGCTGCGGAGTTGGCCCACGACGCCACCCGGCGCAATGACCGGCATCCCGACGACCAGCTCGGCGCCGCCGCGTGTGTCCCCGGCGTCCTCGCCCTGCGGGTCGACCTCGAGCGTGAGCTTCAAGACGCGAAAGAAGTCGCTCACGCTGCGTCCCACGACGCGGGCCGAGCGCAGGCGCAGATCCTTGCGCGTGTCCGCAAGGTCCAGCAGCGCGCGCAAGCGCTGGTTCTCAGCCCGCAAGCCATCCACCGAGGCTGCGCGCTCCTCGAGCTCACCGATCCGAGCCCGGAGCGCGGCGTTGTCTTCGTGGACCTCGGAGAGCGCGACATAGTGGGACCATAAGGCCCGGGTGTCATGCCCCGCAGCGCTGATGGCACGGTGCAGCGGGCCGACCAGCGCGCCCAAGGTGACCGAAACTGGGCCACGCCCTGTGCTCGCGTGGTCCGCGATCAACAGCCCGACCGCCGCGCCGATGAGGAGCAGGCCGACGACGATGGGCCTGCGCGGCGAGCTCGAGCGCGGCACTCCGTCAGGCCTCGATGGCCACGCTCTTGAGCAGCGTCAGCTCGTCGAGCGCCTTCCCGCAGCCGAGCACCACGGCCGACAGCGGATCGTCCGCGATCATGACGGGCAGGCCGGTCTCCTCGCGCAGCAGCATGTCGAGCCCCTTGAGGAGCGCGCCGCCCCCCGCGAGCACGATGCCCTTGTCCACGATGTCGGCCGAGAGCTCAGGCGGCGTCCGCTCGAGCGCGACGCGCACGGCGTCCACGATCTGGTTCACGGGTTCGAGCAGCGCCTCTCGGACCTCATCGCTCGTGATCGTGAGGGTCTTCGGCAGGCCGGCGACGAGGTCGCGGCCCTTGACCTCCATCGCGCTCGTCTCGCCCTGATTGAAGGCGTTGCCGATGTGCATCTTGATCTTCTCGGCCGTGGGCTCGCCGATGAGCAAGTTGTACTTGCGCTTCATGTGCTGGACGATCGCCTCGTCCATCTTGTCACCGCCGACGCGGACGGAGCGCGAGTAGACGATGCCCGACAGCGAGATCACGGCGACCTCTGTCGTGCCGCCGCCGATGTCGACGATCATGTTGCCGGACGGCTCCGTGATCGGCAGGCCAGCGCCGATGGCGGCCGCGATGGGCTCCTCGATCAGGTAGACCTCGCGCGCGCCGGCGATCTGCGCGGACTCCTTGACTGCGCGCTTCTCGACCTCGGTGATGCCGAAGGGCACCCCGATGATCACGCGCGGCTTCACGAGCGTCGTGCGCTGGTGGGCCCGCGTGATGAAGTACCGGATCATCGCCTCGGTGACGTCGAAGTCCGCGATCACGCCCTCTTTCATCGGGCGGATGGCGACAATCGTCCCCGGCGTGCGCCCGAGCATCTCCTTGGCCTCGCGGCCGACCGCGAGCACACGGCGCACGCCGCGCGCGTCCTTCTTGACGGCGACGACCGAGGGCTCGCAGGCCACGATCCCCTTCCCGCGCGCATAGATCAGCGTATTGGCCGTCCCAAGGTCGATGGCCAAGTCGTTGCTGAACATGCCGTAGATGTAGTCGAAGAGCATTCTTCGAGACCCCGGGATTAAAGCCGCAGGGGTATAGCAGACCCCGGATCGCGCGGCAACCCGGATCCCGGTTGACCCTTCGGGATGCGTCCCCTTATGCTCCCGCGTCTTTTATTCCGGAAATCGCCCAACCCATGCTGACCAATCTTCGCGAGAACTCACAGCACTTCGTCATCTACTTGCTGTTCGGGATCCTGATCTTCGTCTTCATCTTCTTCTTCGGGCCACAGACGCAGGGGTGCCAGCCGGGAGAGCAGCAGGCGCGGGTCGGCTGGGCGGCGACGGTCGGTGACGTCGACATCACGCAGCAGGAGGTCGAGGTCGCCATCCGCCGCCGTCTCTCGACCGAGGACATGCGCGACGAAGACCTCGCCGCGCTGCGCCGCGAGACGCTCCTGCAGCTCATCGACCAGACGGCTGTCGCCAACAAGGCGCGGGCCGCCGGGTTCGCGATCAGCCGCGACGAGCTCGCGCGCTTCTTGATCGACAAGAACGAGAACCCCGAGTTCGGGCTCTTCGCCCGTCGCAACGGCAAGTTCGACTACGACTATTTCGTCAGTCGCGTTCAGAACTTCGGCACGTCCGTCGATGGCTACTACGCGATCCTTGAGCGCGAGCTCCTCGTGCGGCGCTACCTCGAGTTCTTGGGGGCGCAGGTGAACGTGGCCGACGCCGAGGCCCGCACGCTTTACGAGCGTCGGGAGCGCAAGTGGAACCTGTCGTTCGTGTCGTTCGAGGCGCCGGTCGTCGAGGGCGACGCGCCCAAGGCGGACGCTGCAGCGGCCGCCGCCTACGCCGCGGGTCACGAGGCCGAGCTCAAGAAGTACTACGACGACAACAAGGCGGAGTACGACCGACCCATGGAGGTCCGGGTGCGCCGCATCCAGATCAGCCCGGTGAAAGACGGTGGCGACGCCGCGAAGACGGAGGCGCGCGCCAAGATCGACGCGCTCCACGCCGAGGCGAACGCACCCGGCGCCGACTTTGAGGCGATCGCCCGGGAGAAGTCCGAGGGGTCGTTCAAGGAGCAGGGCGGCGATATGGGCTTTCAGACCGAGGAGAACTCCTCGGCCGAGAACTGGGCCATCTTCTCGAAGCTCAAGGCGGGCGAGGTCTCGGCGGTGCAAGAGGCGCCGTTCGGCTTCTGGTTCGTGAAGGCGGAGACGATCAACCCGCCTGTGAAGCGCACGCTGGACGAGGTCAAGCTCGAGATCGCCGCGATCCTCGCCGCGCGCAGCCAGCGCGTGGCGTCGGCCCGGCAGAGCGCAGAGCAAGAGCTCACGCTGGTTCGGAATGGCAAGTCTTTCCTCGACATCCTGCGGGCTCGCGCCAGCGCTCAGAACCCCGCACCGGAGAAGAAGAAGTCCAAGAAGGACAAGGCCGAGGATGACGCAGAGGAGACCGCCACACTCCCGCCCGACCCGACGATCCCCGAGACCGGCGCGTTCAGCCTCGACGACCTCATCTCGCCCGATACCATCCCGGTCCTGGGCAAGGCCCCTCGCGTGGTCGCTCTCCTCTCGTCTCTGACGGAGCAGAACCCGCTCGTGAACGAGCTCGTCGAGATCGACGAGCGGGTCTACATCGTCCGGCTCCTGACGCGGACCGAGCCAACGGACGAGGGCTTCGTCGGCCAGCGCGCCGCGCTCCTCGGTGAGCTGCGCACGATCCGGACGGCCGCCTTCGTGGGCGGGTGGCAGCAGCGTCTGTTCGGGAGCGCGGCGAACCGCGCGATGCTGAGCATGCTGCCAGAGTCGGGCGTCGGCGCGCTTCTGCCCGACCACAGCACCGACACGACCATCAAGATGAACGCCGAGGCCTTCCCCGGGCCGGCGCCTGCTTCGACGCCGGCGTCCGCGGGCGCGTCGTCCCCTGGCTCAGCGCCCGCGAGCGCTGGCGGCTGACCTATGGGCGGCGGGCCGCACAGGCGCGCAGCCGGTTGATGTCGCGACGCTCAAGCAGGCCGCTGCGCAAGTAGCGGCCGCGTACCTCGGCGGTCTGCAGCGCGTCTGCCTCTCGACCCAGCTCGACATAGCGCCGTGCCAGACGGTCGAGCGTCTGAGCGACCCGGCGGTGGTCGGTCTCGGCGGACGCCTTGACGAGGTCATCGAGCCAGAGTGTGAGGTCGGCGTGGTCGCGCGCGGCGGTGACCTGAGCCTCGGTCCAGAGTCCGCTCGGATCGTCCGAACAGGTCTGCGTCACGACCAAGACGCGAGGCTCAAGAGCGGCGTTTCCGGTGCTTCGCAGCCGCGCCTCAAACAGCCGATAGCGGCCTGTTCGTCGGCGCTGGGTCGGCAGGCACACGAGAAAACGCGCGCGCTGCCCCGGCGCCAGCGGCCCCACCCACAGAGAAACACGCCGCTCGGTTCCAGCGATGGGACGACCCGCGCTCGCGCCAGACAGCGCGCGGTTGACGGGGAGCGCGACGGGCGTCGGATCGAGGCGAACCAAGCGAGTCGGGTAGGCCGAGCCGGTCAAGTCCAGCTCCAAGCGCGCGCTCGTCCAGACCGCCTGCGCCCACAGCTCAAGGCGAGCGTCCAAAGCCGCTCCGAGTGGCTCTCCCGCGTCAAGCAAGCGCACAGCGCCCCCGTCCAGCGCGACAATGCGCCCACACGCGCCGAGGTCAGCGAGGGCGCTCGTCGCGACGATATCGACGCCGAGACCGCGCTGGTCTGCCGCCTGCAGCGCCGCCCCGAGGACGTCGCCGCTCTCGGGCGTTGGTGCACGGACGACCAAGATGACACGCGCGCGCGCCGACGCTGGCGCCGCGGCGACGACCGCGGTCAACGCTGCCCCGAGCGATGGGAATGGCCGAGCGTCGAGCGCGTCGAGTGAGGGCTCCGCGCCCGCGCCCGACGCATCGCCCACCACAGACAAGGACACGTGGCTCGGCGCGATGGCGCGCCACGGGGGCAGCGCACCGGACGGACCACCGACCACAGCGACGAAGAGCGCGCGCGCCTCGAGCGATGGGAGCGCATCCGCGACGCACTCAACCTCGACGAGGGTCGTTGTCTCGAGTTCGACGTCACTCGGGTGAAGGACCGAGGGCTCGGCGCTCGCGCGCAGCACAAGCTTCCAGGCGGCGCCGCTCATGCGCCGCCCCCGACGGTCGCGTGTATGTCCGTGTCAGCGAGTCCTGCGTGGGCGGGTCCGAAGTTCAAGACGATGCAGCTGATGTTGTCCCCTCCACCGCCCCGATTGGCGAGCACCATCAGCTCGAAGGCCGCCCATGGGGCGCTCGGCGCGTCCTCGATCGCGCGCCGGATGTTGTCCTCCGCGACCTCTTCGTCCATGCCGCCGTAGTCCGGTATCCCGTCGGAGCAGACCACGATGCGGTCTCCGGGCAGGAGCATGAGCTCCCGAAAGCCAGGCTGGAGAGGGACCGGCACGAGCCGGTCGTTCTCACCCTTTTCAAACTCACCGACGCAGCGAATCAGCGCGCCCCCCGAGGCGACGGCGCGCGCGACCGCCGGTGCGCGCCCGAGTCGCATGAGCTGCGTCGTCAGGTCGTCGTCGATCATCAGGCTGCTGATATGCCCGTTGCGAACGAGGTAGGCGCGGCTGTCGCCAATCGAGAAGAAGAGCGCGCGGTTCCCCTCGACGAGCGCCCCGACCGCCGTGGCGGCCATGATGCCCTCTGCGGCGCCCAAGAACCGGGGCTGGTCCTCGTGAACGCGCTCCGCGATCCGGTGATTCGCAGCGTCGAGCGCCCCTGCGAGCAGCCGCGCACGGTCCTCGGCGGACCTGGGCAGGCGTGGACCCCAACGGTCGCGGTCATCGCTTCCTGGCAGGGTATGCGCCGTCCCCAGCGCTGTTGCGTCTTCGGTGGTCGCCTCGGTGATGCTCGGCGGCGTGCAGAGCTGCCGCCAGAGATTCGCGACCTCGGCCCGCACGCAGCCGCTGGCTTGGTCCCCGGTGCCATGCTGCGAGATGCTGACGCCGTCGCTGATCATGAAGAGGCCGATCGCGCTCGCCGCGTCAAAGGCCAAGAACAGGTCGTCTTGGTTGACCGGGGAGTACTGACCCTTGAGCACCCCAATGTGCAGCTCGTGGCCGATGTCGAGCTCAAGACGCTGCAGCCTCACGTGCGCTCGGCGCGCCGTATCGTCGAGCGCGACCTGGAGCGCCGTCAGCATCTCGCCCGCGTGGGCATATCGGCGCCCCGGCAGCGGCGAGCAGGCGCGGCGAGCCACAGCGGCAAGCTCTGGCGGGACGCTCGGCTGGTAGACCTGCGGCGGCGGTAGGCGCTCTCCCGGGAGGCCCGCCTCGACCATCGGCGCGACGCGCGTCAGCGCAATGTAGAGCGCAGCCCCGAGGGAGAAGACGTCTGTCCGAGCGTCTACTCCCCCGCCCATATGGCCGAGAAGCTCCGGTGCAGCATAGCCACGCACGACGCGTCTTCGGCCCGCTGGCTGCGCGCCGGCGCGCAGGGCAAAGGCGAGCGGGCGCGCCCTGAACAAGATACGCCCGTCCTGTCCGACCAGGACCTCGGCAGGGTCCATGCCGCCGAGCGCGACGCCGCGGGCGTGCACACCGGCCACAGCACGCACCACAGGCAAGATGAGCCGCTCGACCGGCGTGACCAAGTCGGCCCCGGAACGGTCAGCCAGCAAAGCCGCGAGCGCGTCAGAGAGCGACGACGTGCTCGGCAGCGGCGTCGCCGTGAACTGGGTCTCGCCCGCATTGACCGTGAAACCGGCAGGCAGACACAGGGGCGCGAGCGCTTCCCCGACCTCGGCGTCTTCGGGCTCGTTCGAGGCGTTCGTGCTCGTGAGCGGCGTCCCGAAAACATCCCAGCGCTGCCCGTGTTCGTCGAGCGCGAGCCATCTCCCAGCGTCGTGGGACGTCGAGAGGGCGACTTTGAGCGTCAGAGCCTGCGGACCCTGCTCCAAGCGCGCCCCCAGCGCAGGCCATCGACCGCGCGCGGCGAGGCTTGGCAGCAGCTCAAAGCCACAGCCAGCGCAGAACGGCCCGACCGAGAGCGCCTTGCATGCGGGGCAGGGCATCGCGCCGGGCAGCGTCTGGGCCCCGCCAAGCTCGCCCTCGTCGAAGTCGAAGCCTGTGTCGTCTCGCCGTTCGGCCATGGCGGGTCACCGTTCTCTAGGGTGCCAGAGTGTATCAGCCGAGGGAATCGCGCGTCGAGGCGTCCGCACGGGGGACCGTGAACGCGAAGGTCGAGCCGTGACCCACCCGACTCTCGACTGTGATCTCACCGCCGTGGAGCTGAATGATCTGTTTGCATATCGCGAGGCCCAAGCCCGTGCCCGCGGGCTTGCCCTTTTGGTTGTCGCCGGCCTGTCTGAAACGCTCAAAGATGAAGGGCAGGTCCTCGGGCGCGATGCCCTCTCCCGAGTCCTGCACCACGAAACGCACCATCTTGGACTCGACGACGACCGCGACGCGCACCTCGCCTCGGGCCGTGTACTTGATCGCGTTGCTCAGCAAGTTAACGAGCACCTGCGAGATTCGGTCGCGATCACCCCACGCCGCAGGCGTGATCTCCGGGACGTCGGGGAGCACAAGCAGGTGGCGCCCCGCGAGCAGCGACGATGTCGCGGTCACCGCCCCTTGAACCAGCGGGAGCACCTCGAATGACTCGGGCGCCAGACGAAGCTTGCCCGCCTCCAGCTTGCTCAGGTCGAGAACGTCATTCACCAAGCGCCCGAGGCGCTCTCCCTCACTCCCCATGACCTCCATGTCCGAGAGCGCCTTCTGGAGCGCGGTGCGGACCTCCTCTGGCCCCTCGGCGACCCAGGGCCGCACGAAGCGCTGAAGGCGCCGAATGTTGAGCTTGTTGAAGCCCATGATCGACGTCAGCGGGGTCCGCAGCTCGTGGCTCACCGTCGCGAGGAAGCTCGCCTTCAGGTCCTCAAGCTGGCGCTCTTTCGTGACGTCCCGCTTGTGGTTGATCACCGCCTGCACTTGCCCGTCCTTGCCTAAGAGCGGGTAGGTGCTGATGCGGGTGATCGCGTTGCCGAAGATGCGGTGCTCGACGCTGACGCTGGTGCTCGCCGCGAAGGTCTCCCGCGCCGGGCAGTCCTCGCAGGGCGTGTCGCGCATGCGGAACGCCCGGTAGCACCGCCGACCGATCAGGTCCCGCCCGAAGACCAGCTTCGCTTGGCGGTTCGCCTGCAGGATCTCGAAGTCGGGCGATAGGACCGTGATGGGGTCCTCCATCGCATCGAACAGATCCTGGAAGAAGCGCTCCGAGACCTCGAGGCGCTCGGCTGTCGCGGCGAGCTCTTGCGTGAGCAGGTTGACTTCGGCGGCGCTCTCACGCGCAACGAGCACACCGGCGCTGCGGGTCGAGCCCACCCGCTCGAACACACGCGCCGCAGCCGAGAACGTCACGACATTGCCCGCGCGGCTGCGGAGGCGGACATCTCGCGTGGTGAACGCGCCGTCGGCTTGCAGCGCTTGCCACCAGCCGGGTGTCACCTCGCCGGCGAGGGCGTCGAGGCCCAGACCGACGACCTCGTGCGGGCCGCCGAACCCAAGGCGTCGCGCGCTCGTCGCGTTTGCGAGCTCGACGACCCCATCTTGGTTCAGCACCAAGAGCGAATCAGGCATCGAGTCGATGACCTGCTGCAGCTCGCGTCGGTCTATGATCGCTTGGCCGGCAACCTCGACCTGCGCGAGGACGCTCTGCAGTCGAGCGAAGACGGGCCTCACGACGGGATCGATCGCCTCGACCGCGCCCGCAGCGTCGCCCCGGCGCAGGCCTTCATCGAGCCGCGTCAGGGCGTCATCGAGCGCGCCGCGCACGTGGCTTCGGATACCGCGCGCAGCGAGCAGCGCGGCGCCCACCCAGAGCCCAACGACCGCGCCCACCGCCGCCTCGCGCGGGACCCCCGCCGCCTGGAGCGCAGGCACCGCGACGAAGGCGCCAAGCGCAGGCAGCACCGCGCCGGTCAGCAGAAAGGCGACGTCCACGCGGCGCAGCATCGCGGGCACTCAGAAGCCGAAGTCGAGCGAGACGCCGAGCACTTGGGCCGCGCGCGCCACGATGATGTCCGGATCGAACGGCTTCGTCATGATCTCATGCGGCGCGTACCGCAGGTCGAGCGGCGGCTGCGTCTGGCCGCGGGCCGTGAGGACCACGATGTGCGTCTTGGCGAGCGCGGGGTCTCGCCGTACCTCTCGGCAGACTTCGAAGCCGTTCATGTGAGGCATCATCACGTCGAGGAACATCAGGTCCGGCTGCAGCGCGCGGGTCTGGTTCAAGCCGTCGAGGCCGTCTTCGGCGAAGTGGATCTCGACGCCCATGCCCTCGAGCTCTTCGAGCGTTCGATGCAGCAGCAGCCGAATGTGCGTGTCGTCGTCGACGATCAGAATGCGCTTCGACACTCAAGCCTCCGGCGCGGGGACGCGCGGCATTCGGACGGTGAAGGTGCTGCCCTCGCCCAAGCGACTCTCGACATCGACGCGGCCACCGTGTCGCTCGAGGATGCTCCGCACGAGCGCGAGGCCCAGCCCAGTCCCTTCGCGCGTGTGTACCACGTTCTCGACGCGGTAGAACTTGTCGAAGATGTGCGGGAGTTGGGCCGGCGCGATGCCCTCCCCCGTGTCCATCACGGCGACGCAGACCTCGTCCTCATCGGTCCACTGCCTCACACGCACACCGCCGCTGTCCGTGAACTTGATCGCGTTGCCGACCAAGTTCTTGAACACTTGTGCCATGCGGTTCACGTCCATCTCGACCCAACCGGGGTCTAGACTCTCAAGCGTCAGCGTCAGGCCCTTCCGCTCCGCGAGCACGCTCAGCAAGCGGACCACATCGCTCAAGACGGCCTCCATCGGCGACCGACTGAGCTCGTACTTCATGTGGCCGGACATCATCTTCGACAGGTCCAGGATGTCGTTGATGATCACGACGAGCTTGTCCGACTCCTCGTTGATAATCCCGACGAACTCCCGCACGACCTCAGTGGGCATCTCCTCGTCGACGAGGATGGTCGCCGCGAAGCCCTTGATGCTCGCTAAGGGGGTGCGGAGCTCATGGCTGACGTTGCTCACAAAATCGCTCTTCATGCGGTCGAGCGCTGTGAGCTCCTCGTTGACCTGCGCGAGCTCCTGATTCTTCTGGAGCAGGCCCTGAATCAGTCGATTGTTTTCAAGCGCGATCCCCGCTTGCCGTGCGACGGCACGAATGAGCTTCTCGTCCGCTGCAGTGAAGAACCCGATGCGCTTGTCAAAGAGCGTCACCGTCCCGAGGCGACCGTGCGCGTTCTCGATGGGCACGCGCAGCTCCGAGGTCGGCGCCTCGGGGGCTGCGCCATGTTGGGTACCGTCGTCAAGCTCGATGATGCCCGCGCTGGCGCGCAGGATTTTACAGCTCTCGCGCAGCACGAGCTGGCACACCTCGGCCGAGCTGAGGCAGGCATTGATCGACTCTCCGATGCGGTAGAGCAGGTTGACCTGCCGATACAGGTTCAGCGTCTCTTGCGTGAGCGCCTCAATCTCGGCCTTCGAGGCCGCGAGGCGGTCATCAACGCTCACCGTGTCTTGGGCCCGCAGGGTCACAGCGCGAGCGGCTCGCTCTCGCCTTGGGCCGCCTCGACCGGCTCGCCCGCCACCC
>CANLBD010000056.1 GCA_947488215.1 Myxococcales bacterium
CGCTGCTCTCCGAGGGTCTGCAGGGGCTCGTCGGGGGCTTGGCGCGGCTCCCCGTCGAGCTGAACACGGGCATCGTCGGGGCGCCCGTCGCGTCGCTTGTCCTCGGGCTGACGCCCGCGCGCGTCTCGACGCCGCGCGAGACCCATATCGGCGTCGAGCTGGACGCACGGGTGGGTCAGCGCGGGCCTGTCGTTGCGCCCAGTGGTCGCGTGCCGGGTGTGCCGGCGCTCGAGGCCTCGCCGACCCCGCGGGCGCTGGACGCCCAAGTGGGCTTGCTGCTGCGGCTCGAGCTGTTGAACGCGCTGCTCCACGAGGTTTGGCGGACGGGACTCCTGCAGCTTGAGCTCCCGCTGCCCGAGGCCCTCGCGGCAACGCTGGGTCGCGTCACGATCGACGCGCGTTTGCCGCCCGTCGTCGCGCCCGCTTTACCGGCCAGCGACTGGCCGCTGGAGGCGCAAATCGGGGCGCTGCGGGTCGAGATCCGCGCACCCGCGGCCGAGCGCGGCGACGTCTATATGGTGCGCTTGGCCGCGGGCCTCACGCTCGCTCCCGATGACACGGGAGCGCTCTCGCTCTCCACCGAGGCGGAGCCTCGCGTGGACGCGGAGCTCGTCGAGCAGGCCGACGACCAGCCCGTGCTCACGCCCGACGCGCTCGAGGTGCTCTTCGCGACTGCGGTCTGGCCGCAGCTCGAACAGGCGCTCGCGGGGGGGCTCGCGGTCACGCTCCCGGAGATTCAGGTGGACGCGGGGGCGTTCGCGGGCTTTGCGCCCCGACTCCAGTCGCTCACCCTGCGCCCCGACCTGTCCGCTCCGCCGCGCCTCGTCGACGGCTGGCTCGTGCTGGCAGGCGACCTGGCGCTGGCGGTCGGCGTGGCGCCCTGACGGGCAGCGCGCTATTCTGAGCCCGCCATGTCGGCCTACGATCCCAGAGCGCCGCGCTCGACCAACGCTTGGGTTGAATCTGCGCGCGCGCGCCTGACGCAAGGGGAGTGGTCCGACGCGCTCATCTGCGCGCGGAAGGCCCTGGAAGCGGAGCCGGAGAGCTTGGAGGCGCAGCGTCTCTTGGCCGAGGTCTACGCGCGCTCTCCGCGTGAGCCGGGTGGCGCCGTGGCAACGCCGGCGCTTGACACGCTCGACCGCGCCCCCGTCGACGCTGTGAGCCTCGTTACAGTGCACGCTCCCGAGGAGCTCGGGATCGAGCTCGTAGGCCTGCAGAGCCTCGATGCCTCCACATCGAGCGAGCTGGAGGTGAACACCCTCGACGTGGACGTCATCTACAGCGGTGAGCGACTCGCCGCGACCACGACGCCTCGACCGGAGAGTGGCCCGCTGCCGAACATCGCGATCTTTGCGGGCTTGCCTCGGGCTGCGCTGACCGAGGTCGCGCATCGGTCGGAGCGCCGCAGCTTCGAGCCGGGCGAGGCGCTCGTCGAACTGGGCGATGCGCTCGACTGTGGGCTGATCGTGCTTCAGGGCCGCGTGGAGTGGGGTGTCCTGCGCGGCGGTCGGCGCGTCGTCGGCGGCGAGGTCTCGCTCGGCGAGATGCTTGGTGACGTCGAGGTGCTCACGGGCCAGCCAGCGAGCGTCTTCGCCGTCGCGCGCACGCCCGTTGAGGTGCTGCGTGTGGACACCGCGAGCCTGAGCTTCCTGCGACAGCACTTTCCGGCGTTCGAACGTGCGCTCCAGCACGTCGGTGAGGAGCATGGCGTGCTTCGTCTGCTCACCGCGAGCGCGCTGTTCGAGGCGCTGTCGACGACTGAGCGCGCGGCGTTGGCGCGCCGCGTTCGCCCTATCGCGCTCTCGCCCGGCGAGGAGCTGTTCGCAGCCGGGTCTGAGCCTGGGGGCGTCTACCTCGTGACAGAGGGCACCCTCGAGGTCTACGCGCCGCGTTTGCCCACCACGACCCTCACCGCGGGTGCGGTCGCGGGCCTGGGCGCGGCGCTGGAGCGTCGAGTTGCCCACGCGACCGTCATCGCGGGCGCCTCGGCGCAGGTGGTGTGTCTCGACACGGACGAGCTCGACGCGCTGCTCACCGCGTCACCCGCGCTGAATGAAGCGCTGTGGCGCATGGCGGCTGCGCGACGCGGCTTCGACTGATCAGCCCTCGGCGATCTTCTCGAGGCGGCGGCGCTCGTTGTGGTCGAGCAAACGCTTGCGAAGACGAATCGCGGTCGGCGTCACCTCGACGAGCTCGTCGTCGTTGATGTACTCGAGCGCCTCCTCGAGCGCGTGCTTGCGCGGCACGTTCAGACGGACGTCGATCTCCTTCGTCGCGCTGCGCATGTTGTCGAGCTTCTTCGCCTTGCAGGGGTTCACGACCATGTCGCCCTGTCGTGAGTTCTCGCCGACGACCTGCCCGGAATAGACTTGGTCGCCCGGCTCGACGAAGAGCGTGCCGCGCTCCTGCAGGGTCTCGAGCGCGTACCCCGTGACCTGACCCGCCTCCATCGCGACCAAGACGCCGTTCGAGCGGCGCTTGAACGCGCCCTTGAGCGGGCCGTAGCCCGAGAAGGTGCTGTAGAGCGTACCCGTCCCGCGCGTCTGCGTCAGGAAGAGGCTGCGGTAGCCGATGAGGCCGCGGCTCGGAATACGGTACTCGAGGCGCGTGGTGCCGTCCTCGCCGTTCCGCAGGTCGAGCATCTCGCCGCCGCGCTCGTTCAGCTCCTGAATCACTGTGCCGCTGTAGGCCTCTTCGCAGTCGATCGTGACGTCCTCGTAAGGCTCCTCGGGGCCGCGCTCGCTCTCCCGCACGATCACGCGCGGCATCGAGACCATGACCTCGTAGCCTTCGCGGCGCATCGTCTCGATCAGGATGCCGAGGTGCAGCTCGCCGCGGCCCGAGACCTTGAAGACGTCGGGTGACTCCGTGTCCTCGACGCGGAGCGACACGTTGGACTGCAGCTCCTTGGAGAGCCGCTCGCGCACCTTGCGGCTCGTCACGTGCTTGCCGTCACGGCCCGCCATGGGGCCGTTATTCGCGATGAACTCCATGGTGATCGTCGGCTCGTCGACGGCGATCGGCGGCAGGGCCTCGATTACATCGGGTGAGCAGAAGGTCTCGCCCGGCAGCGCGTCCGTCACGCCCGCGATGCCAACGATGTCGCCTGCGCGGCCTTCTTCGATTTCAACCTGCTCGAGGCCGATGAAGCCGTTGAGGCGCACGACCTTGCTCTTGCGAATCTTGCCGTCGATGGTCACCGCGGCGAGCTGGTCGTTCTTCTTCACCGACCCCCGCACGATGCGCCCGATGGCGATACGGCCGACGAAGTCGCTGTAGTCGATCGTGGCGACCTGCATCTGGAACGGGCCGTTCATGTCGACGTCCGGGGGCGTGGCGCGCTCCAAGATGGCGTCGAACAGCGGGTTTAGGTCGACGCGGTCCTGCTTGAGGTCACGGACCGCCCAACCCTCACGGGACGAGGCATACAGCACAGGGAAGTCGAGCTGGGCGTCGGTCGCTTCGAGGGCGACGAACAGGTCGAAGACCAAGTCGAGCACCTCGTTCGGGCGACCATCGGGGCGGTCGACCTTGTTGATGACCACGATGGGGCGCAGCCCGTGGCTCAGCGCCTTGCGGAGCACGAAGCGCGTCTGCGGCATCGGCCCCTCGGCGGCGTCGACGAGCAGCAGCACGCAGTCAACCATGCCGAGCACGCGCTCGACCTCGCCGCCGAAGTCGGAGTGCCCCGGGGTGTCCACGATGTTGATCGTCGTGTCCTTCCACCGGATGGCGGTGTTCTTCGACAGGATCGTGATGCCGCGCTCCTGCTCGAGGTCGAGCTTGTCCATCGCCCGCTCCTTCACGCGAGAGTGGGCAGCGACCGTGCCGGACTGCCGGAGCAGACCGTCCACGAGCGTGGTCTTGCCGTGGTCGACGTGAGCGATGATGGCGATATTTCGAATGTCTGGGCGAAGCATGGCGCGGCGGATTGCCACAAGCGGCCCCGACTTGCAACAACCGCCGGTGATAATCGGCCGCGTGCGGGCTGTACGAACGCGCCAGACTGTGACGCTTTGCTGCGGGCGCGCTATCTTATCGGGCAGTCCCTCCGCCTCAGGTGCTCACGATGTCTCGCCGCTCGCTTGCTCTGCTTGGATGTGCCGCGACGCTCGCCTCTCTCTCGGGCTGCGGTCCAGAGGGGAGCGAGCGGGTCGACACGGTCCCTCCCGCCGTCAGCGCTGTCGTGCGTCGCAATGGCGCCGAGCCTGTGCCTCTTGAGGGCGCGGACCTCCTCTTCAACTCGCAGGTGGTCGTCGACATCACGCTGTCCGAACCGGGCGTTCTCTACTATTCGACGGACGGCTCTGAGCCCGAGCCGCGCGCGCTGGGCACTGGCCTCGCGAACAACGCGCTCAAGCTGAGCCTGACAGACGACGCTGTGGTGCGCTGGCGGGCTTTCGACGCCGCGGGCAACACGGACGGGCGGACGCGCGAGGGGCGCCTGCGCTTTGACTTCGTCGCGCCGGTCGTAATGCTCTCGCCGCAGCCGCCGGCTTCGGGGTTGCGCCTCGACGGACCGACCGACGTCACGCTCACCTGCAGTGAGCCGTGCGCGCTCGCCTATACACTCGACAACTCCGCACCCGGCGACGGAAACCCCCGAACCCTGCGCGCCCAAGACACGGCCATCGTGCGCGTCGAGCGGCCCATCGTCCTCAACTACGTGGCCGAAGACGCCGCTGGGAATCGAGGGCGGGGGAGCGGCCTCCGCTACGACCTGGACGCGACGGCGCCGACGACTGCCGCAGAGCCGAGGGGCGGGCACTATCTCGCGCCCGTCGAGGTCTCCTTGACGCAGACCGCAGCGGAGGAGGGCGCGGCGATTCACTACACCGTCGACGGCTCGACGCCCACGGCGGCGTCCCCGGTGGTCGACGGCTTGATTCGCGTCGAGGCGACGACCGAGCTCCGCTTTCGCGCGATCGACGCCGCGGGGAACGCCGAGCCTGAGCACATTGAGCGCTACGACTTCGCGCCGCTCGGGGCACGACCCGCGACAGACGGCCGCGACGTGCTGCACGCAGACGCCGCCGGTACGTTCGCGCTCGCCGCTGCGCTGCTGGACGACGCGGGTCTGCTGTCGGGCGCGGGGGATGCGGTCCGTGCGTACGGCCGCGAGGTCGAGGCATGGGCGGCGGGGCGCGAGGCCATCTCCGCTTGGATGACGCAGGGACGCGCGGGTGTTCATGGCCTCTGGAGTCCCGAGAACGTCGCGGCTTCGACGGGACCCGGTGCGCCGCCTGATGCGAACGGAAACGGCGCCAACGTGGACGACGTGCTCGGGCTCCGTCTCCGGACGCTGGCGGACGCAGTGGGGACGGCTCTGCCGTTGGGTGTTCAGCCGCTGGTCTTTCCCTATCGCGGAGCCGTCGCGCTCTTCCTGCGCGCGCCGGACCTGGGTGTCGACGCGACGGGGGTCCCCAACACGACGCGCGACTACCGCTCCCTGCTCTGGCAGGGGGCCTCGGGCGAGGACCGAGGCGTCGAGCTGCTGTCGGTCGCTCAGATGCTCGGAGGGCTCTCGCGGCAAGTCACCGCGGGCACAGCCGCCACACACGCGATGGGCGAGGGTGCCTTTCTGACGACGGTCGTTCCACCTTTCGCGACGCGCTGTGCCGGTTGTCATCGCCTCGAGGGTGCCGCGCCTGACCTGTCGAGCGCAGCGTCTGTCCGCGCCCAGTTTGACGTCGACTTCGCGCCGACGAACGCGCTGTTTCTTGCGCTCTCCAGCGCGGGCCTTCACCAGGGCGTCGTGGTGCCAGCGGGGCAAGTCGAGGCGGTTCGACGCTGGCTCGATGCGGGGCCTGCGGCGGCGATGGAGGTCGTCGCCGAGGTGACCCGCCCCGGCGTCTCTCCCTCCGACGGCTTCGAGGCCTATGTGGCTGCAGACCAGCTGTCGTGGGCGTTGACGTGGCTCGATCGGGGCGCCGGCTTCAAGGCGGGGCGAGCGGGGCTGGGTGCCCTGACGGCAGATGACGAGGCCTGGGTCCCCTCGCTGCTCAGGCTCGTCGAGGTGGCGTCGGTGCAAGGCCTCCCGAGGCGGGTCGAAGCGTTCGCCGTCGCGGACCCGGTCTTTCGCTTGCGCGAGCAGACGGCGCTCTTGCGCGGGCTCGTGGAGGTCGCGGAGCTCGGGACGCGCCGCGCGACGCTCTTCAACGCGCCGCCCCTCGCGGACCGCGCTGGCTTCGAGGCAGCGCCGACCCTCGCTGCAAGAATGGCGCGCCATGTGCTGGCGGCGACTCGGACACGGACCCTGGATGTCGACCGTGGCTTTTGGCGGGCGCAGTACGACCCCGACGCGGGCCTTGGACCGGGACTCTCCGCTGTCTCTCTGGCTGACTTCGCGCTCACTTTGGAGCGCGTCGCGGCATCGGATGGGCTGGGCTTGAGCGAGGACGAGCGCGCGGTGCTGAGAGCAGACGCCGAGCGCGCGCTCTCGCAGCTTGAGGCGACGATGAAGGCGCCGAACGGTTGGCTTCGGGCGTCCGCAACGGTCTTTGGGACATCTTTTCCGGTTGACGCTCTGCGCCTCGAGGACCAGCTCGCGTGGCTCGCGGCGCTCGCGGCGCGCGGGGTACACGACGACGCATCGCGAACGCAGGCCCTCGAGCTCTGGGCGCGATTGGACACACAGTTTTGGGACGACGGCGCCGGCGCCTTTCGTTCGACGCTCGGTGACCGTGCGATCGTCTACGACGCTGCGCTCGCCGCGCGCACGCTCTCGACCCTCGCCGCCGTCGCCCGGATCAACCCAGCGGGTAGCCCGGCCGGGGAGGCCCTCGATGCGCGGCGACAGCGTTTCTTCGACGTTGCGGTGCGTGCCCTACGTCAGAGCGAGACGTGGCTCAGCGGCGAAGTCACCGAGGCCGCCGATGCCGACGGCGACGGCGTGTTCAGCGCGGCGCGCGTGCCGGTTCAGAGCGGTGTGGCACCGGTCTTCAAGCGCGAGATCGTCGTCGAGTAACTCAGTCCCACTCGCAGCGCAGATCACTGCGCGGCAGGGTGAACAGGTCCTTCAGGATGGGGTCCCGCTCAAGGCGTAGCTGGAGTGTGCAGGCGTGCCGGCGACTCACAGCCGGGTAGTCGACGTCGAAGGTCACAAGTCGCTTTCGTTCATCCTCGCGCAGCGTCTCGGGCCGCAGGTCGCGCAGACCGGGGCGCTGGGAGATGAGCACGCGCATCTGGAGCTTGCCGGGGTGGCGCGCAGGCGCTCGGCCCCAGAAGGCCAGCGACCTTACGCGGTTCTTGAGGAGCGGGTCGCTGTCGTCCCGCAGCTCGTCCACGGCCCAGCGTCGGCCCAAGAGCGCGCGCAGGTCAGAGAAGAGCAAGGATTCCTGATAGTTGCGCTCAGGGTGGTAGACCTCGACATACAGGTAGGGCGCCTGCGTGACTTGGTACGGCGTGGCGACGTCGATGAGGAACTTGAGGTCGATCGCCTCGTTCGGGGGCAGCGCGAAGGCGGAGAGCGCCGCGATGGTGTCGTCCGTCGCGCCGCCCTGCTTCATACGAACGAGGGCGTCGGCGTCCGCCACGGCAAGCACGCCTCGCGTGCGCATCATCTCGATCAGCGACTTCTCGCCGATGCCCGCCTTGGCGAGCTTCTCCAGCTCGTCGAGCGTCAGAGGGCGGCTTTGGCTGGTGCGCTGCAGGCGCTCCCACTCGCCGAGATCGTTCACGTGGAATCGGAGAAGGTCGACGCGCTCTGATCCGCTGGCGGCGGTGAAAGGGGGCGGCGCTTGCGCGAGAGCACCGCTGCCCGAGAGGAACGCGGCGGCGAACAGCGTCGAGGCGACGAACAGGCGTGAGCGGCGGTGGCGCATCAGGTCTCCGGATTTTGGTTTCATGGAGTCATAACCCGCCGGACGCGCTCGGGGCTGCCGATATTCACTCACTTGCGACGCAGGCGCCTCGGGCCTACACTCGGGCGCTGCCTCGATTGGCCGGAGTTGCGCTGCATGGCGATGGTGGATTGTCCGAGTTGTGGAGCTCAGGTGCCGGTCGAGCACCGCTTCTGCGGCCGCTGCGGGCACCCCATGAAGCCCAGCGCCCCCGCGTCGGCCGCTGTGCAGACGGCTTTCTTCGGCGCCATGCAGTCGGTGGGCAAGGCCAAGCTCATCCTGATCCGCGGCGAAGGGATGGATGGCGTGAGCTACCACCTGAACGCGGCGGAGCACATCGCGGGGCGCAAGTCGGGCGCGATCCTGTTCCCCGAAGACAACTACCTGTCGCCGCGTCACGCGAACTTCTTCTACGACGAGGGCCGCCTGTACGTGCGGGACGAGGGGGCGCTCAACGGCGTCTTCATTCGCCTCAAGGAGCCCGCGGTCCTCGAGGATGGCGATGTCTTCCTCGCGGGCGAGGAGCTGTTCCGCATCGAGCTGCGCGAGATCGTCGGGGAGACCACGAGCGCAGACCACACTCACTTCTTCGCCAGCCCACGACCAGCGGCCGCCGGCCGTGTCGTCCAGGTCTTCGAGGGCGGGCGGACGGGGATCGTGCACTCCCCCCGCGACGGCGCAGTGACCATCGGGCGTGAGCAGTGCAACCTGAACTTCCCGAACGACCGCTTCATCAGCGGCCGCCACTGCCGAGTCGACCTGAGCGCAACGACCGCGACGGTGACCGACATGCAGTCACGCAACGGCACCTACGTGCGGGTCAAGGGCCAGCGCGAGCTCGCGCACGGCGACTACCTCTTCGTGGGTCGACAGCTCCTCCGCGTCGAGATCACGGCCACGTGACGCGCCCAGACCAGGTGAAAGGACGAGCCACTTGATCGTCTGCCCGAACTGCAGCCGAGACAACGAGGACCACTACAAGTTCTGCTTGGGGTGTGGCACCGAGCTCGCGCGCGCCCCCCGGCCCGTTGCACCGACTGTTCTGCCGCAGGCCGTCCCGATCAAGCTGCCGGGCCTCAACCCGCTCAGCGCGCATACGCCTGCCATCGAGCTGCCGCGCTCTGTCAAGCCGACGCTGATTGACCCGAGCGGGCCGCGCATCGAAGCGGAGCCGACGCCCGAGACGCCCCGCGTGGACCCGACACCCGCCATCGAGGCTGTACCGCCGCCCGACCGAGACGAGCTGCCGTTCGACATGTCTACCGATGGCGAAGTCTCGCATGGCGCGGTCGCCGCCGCCGCTGCTGCGCTGAGCGCCGCTGCGACCGCCGCGACGGCGTCGCCTGAGCCTGCGCCCGCCCCCGCGTCGGACGCCCTGCCGTTCGAGCCCGTCACGGACGAGGGGCTGACAGCCGCGCATGCCCCGCTGACTGAAGCGGAGCGCGAGACGGCCGAGGCACCGACAGCGGCCGCCCTCGGGGCTGCCTTGTACGACGCGACCGTTACGGCACCTGAGGATGCGCGCTTGTGCTCGACGTGCGGCACGCCGGTCCCTGAGGGCTTCAAGTTCTGCGGCGTCTGTGGTGGACGATACGACGCTCGGTCTCGCGCGCCCGCAGCGGTCGCCTCCGTGCCCGTCGTCGAAGCGGCGCCCGCGCCTGCCCAACTCGTTGTGATTCATCCCGACGGGACGGAGGGCGCGAAGTTCTCGCTGAGCCCGACTGAGACCACCGTAGGCCGGGCGCATCCATCCCCGCTCTTCGCGGACGACCCATTCCTGTCACCGCGTCACGCGACCTTCTACTTCGGTAAGAACCAGCTCTTCGCGCGGGACGAGGGCAGCCTCAACGGCATCTTCATTCGGATCAAGGCCGAGGTGGAGCTGTTCCACGGCGACCTCTTCCGGATCGGACAGCAGCTCCTGCGATTCGAAGAGCTCGCGCAGGTCCGCCCCGTGCTGCCCGGGGCGGGTGACGGCACAATGGTCATGGGCTCACCCGTCCGCGGCGCGTGGGGCCGACTGTCTTCTGTCGTCGCGATCAACACGCCCGCTTCGGTCTGGGTGCTTCGCAAGGTCGAAGAGGCCCTCGGTCGCGAGCGCGGCGAGATCACGTTCCCAGACGACGGCTTCGTCTCCGGCTCGCACTGCAAGGTCGTGACGCGAGACGGTCGCTTCTTCTTGCAGGACACGGGCTCAACGAACGGGACCTACCTGCGTGTCAAGGCCGAAGCGATTCTCTCGCAGGGCGACCTCGTGCTGCTCGGCCAGCAGCTCTTTAGAGTAGACTTGAAGCCCTGACTTTCGGGCGCCGTTGGGGTGCCTGAGTCTGACTTGACCCGGCTACAATTGTCCGGCGCGTTCGTGCCGTACCTGAGGACATGATGACGACAACGAACCGCCCCGCTGGCCTCGCGCCTGACCTCACGCCGACCCGTCGGCGTCACCCGCGAATCACGTTCGAGGTCGAGGTGACGCTCGAGAGCGAGCACAACTTCTTCACGGGGTTCACGCAGAACATCTCCGAGGGCGGCATCTTCGTCGCGACGCCCAACCTGCTCCCGCTCGGCACGATCGTGGAGTTCAGCTTTCGCCTCGACCCCTATCCCGAGAAGGTCACGGCGCGCTGCGAGGTCCGGTGGCTGCGCGAGGGCAGTAGCTCGGGTGCCGACGCGCCCTCAGGCATTGGCATTCAGTTCGTCGATCTCCACCCGCTGGTCGCGGAGCGCGTGAACGACTTCATCAACCGTCAGCGCGAGACCATCTTCTACGACGACTGAGGTCTCGCTCAGGCGAGCCGGGAGAAGTGCGCGTCGAGGAATCGCTCGACGCGCAAGCTCACGACCGTCGGCTGCTCGACGGGCGCCGCGTGTGTTCCATCACGGACACACATCGCTTCAGCCCCCGGCACCTTCTGCGCGATCGCCTCGGAGAGCCACGCCGGTGTGAAGCGGTCGAGCTCGCCCGCAATCACGAGCGTTGGCACGTCGATGTGCTCCAGGTAGGGTGCAGCGGTGTGCGCTTCGGCGCCTGCGAGCATGTCGAAGAAGACCCGGGGGTCCATGTCGGCCAGGTGCGCCAAGTACGACTCAAGGTCGCGGGGCCGGGTAAAGTCGGGGTGAAGCTCCATGAGCTGGGCCACGATACCCGCCAGCCGCGTCGCCGTGAGGCGACGCCACAGCGAGCGCAGGGGACCGCCGCCCATGCGCGCAGCCGCCTGCAGGTAGGGCAGCAGGTGCTTCATGAACTGCGCGTCACGGAAGGTCGACGCGGGCTGACCATAGCTGCCACACATCAGGCCAAGACCCATCACGCGCGTCGGCGCGAGGTGCCAGAGCTCCAGCGAGACTTGCACGCCCATGCTGTGCCCGATGACCACCGCGCGCTCAGAGCCGCAGGCGTCCAGCACGCGCAGGAAGTCCTCGGCGATGTGGGCGATGCCCACCCGCGCGGGGTCGGCTGGGGGGGCGCTGCGGCCATGGCCGCGGACGTGCGGGTGAATGACCCGGGCACGCTCGAGCAGGTGCGGCCACAGGTATCGCCAGATGTACCCGTCGCAGCCGATGCCATCGCACAGCAGGACGTCGTAAGGCCCGTCGCCTTCGATCTCGTAGTGCAGGCGCGTACCGTCTACGGCCTCAACTGCGCGTGCTTCTCGTCCGCTCACGTCGCTTCGCTCAGACCGTCGCGCCGGCAGGAAACTCAGCCCGCGTGAAGACTGCGACGGTCGGTAAGCCCTCGGCGACGAGCGCCTCGACCCCACCCGCCTGACGGTCGACCAAAGTGACCGCACCGATGACGTTCAGCTGCTCGGCGCGCGCTGCGGCCCACGCCTGTCGCGTCGCGCCGCCGGTGGTCACGACATCCTCGACGAGGACGATCGGGCTGCCATCGGGCAAGTTTCGTCGGCCCTCGATCCAAGCCCCTGTGCCGTGCCCCTTGGGCTCCTTCCGCACGATGAAGGCGTGGAGTAATCGGCCTCTCGCGAACGCCGCCAAGCTCGTGCTGGTCGCGAGGGGGTCGGCGCCCAGCGTCATCCCCCCGACCCCGAGCGCGCGCGTCCCTGCGTGGGCCTCGAGCCGTTCAATCGCGTCGAGCAGCGCTTGCCCGACCAAACTTGCGCCCTCGGCGTGCAGCGCCGTTTGCTTACAGTCGAGGTAGAAGTCGCTCGAAGCGCCGCTCCGCAGCGTCACCAAGCGCCGCTCGAACGAGAGCTCGACGAGCAGCGTCAGCAGCCGAGAGCGGTCGCCGACGTTCACTTCTTCTTCTTGAAGGCGATGTTCTTGGCGTCGACGCCGCCCGGCAGCTCAGGGTCGTCGTCATCGTCCCCCAGCGCGAGCGAGGGCTGGCCAACGGGCGCGAGCGAGGGCTGGCCAACGGGCGAGGCGGTTGCGACCGGCTGCGCGGGTGCAGCGGGGGCGGGCGCCGTGAACACGGGTCGGGCGACAGGTGCGCCGCTCATGTCGATCGCACCTGCGAAGAGCGCGCCTTCAGCGATCACCAGACGCGGCGCGACCAAGTCCGCGCGGACGCGGGCGGACGCGCTGAGCTCGATGCCTTCGCGGGCGACGACGCGACCGACGACCGTGCCCTGGATGCGGACGGTGACGGCTTCGATCGTGGCATCGGCGCGGGCGTCCGCCTCGATGTCGAGGTTTCCCTGGAGCGCGACGCTGCCCTCAACGCGCCCTTGGAGGAGCAGGTCCTCCTGACCCGTGAGGTGGCCGCGGACGACGGACCCGGCCGCGATGACGGTCGTGGCGGCCATGAATCAGCGCCCCACGTCCATGTCGATGTTGCCCTTGAAGTGGGCGCCATCGGCGATCAGGATGCGCGGCGCCTTGATGTCACCGACCATCTTGCCTTCGGGCTTGATCTCAACGCGGCTTGCTGCGGTGACGTTGCCCTTGACGTCGCCCGCCACCTCGAGAGTGTCGAGCGTGAGGTTCGCTTCGACGTGGGCGGAGTTCTCGATGACGACGCCCTGCGACGTCTCGATGCTGCCCTTGACACGGCCCTGAACGACGACCGCGTCCGAGCCGCTGATCTCGCCTTCGATGACGAGCGTGCTGCCGATGTGGGTGATAGCCATCTTGTGGGTCTCCTAGAGCGTTCTTATCGTCTCAGCGGCGCGGCGCAGGCGCGCCGAGCGCGGGGATTTCAAAGGGCATCGTGACGCGGCCGGAGTAGCGGGCGCCGTCGGCGATGACGAGGCGAGGTGTCGTGATGTCACCGGTCACGACCGCACCGCTCGAGAGCGCGACGCTCTCCGTTGCGATCGAGTTGCCCGCCAGCGCGCCCGAGATGTCCAAGGCCTTGACCTCGACCTCGGCCTTGACCTCGGCCCCCTTCGCGATCGAGAGGTTGCCGGACAGGCGCACGCTGCCCTCGACTCGGCCTTCGACCGTCAGGTCCTCTGCGCCCGTGACTTGACCTCGGACTGACGTTCCCGCTGCGATCATCGACCCTGCCTCCAGATTGAGCGGCCGCGGGTATAGCCCGCAGGGGGGGCAGTGTCAACGCACCGCGGGAGGGGACGACGGCGAGGTCGCCCACGCGCCCCGCTCGAGCTGGGCGGTCCCCGGGTACCAGACCTCTGTCACGCCGGTCGGGCTCAGCCAGAGCAGGGCCTGGCCTGGGCGGTTGAAAAACGTCAATTGAACGGTCGCGGCCGCCGGCAGCGGGCCCTCGGAGCCCGGGGCGCTGGCGTACCACCCCACAAGCGTCGCCGCCGGGAAATTGTACCGGAGCGCGGCGCCGGCGGCCTGCCACCGGGCGCGCAAGTGGTTCGCCACGCTCGAGAACTCCGCGATGTGAGCACCCTCGACGAAACCGACCACCTGAGCCCAAGGCGTGCCTCCCCCGGACGCCGCGGCTGCGGGCTCCTCGAAGAGATGACCGACCAACAGACCGAAGGCGACACGGTCGGGGTAGGCGGCGCAGTTGAAGCGCAGCTCAGTCAGGACATCGGCGTTGACGTACAACGTCGGGGCCTGAGAAGGCGCCTCGCAAGGCGGGCGGAAGCGGCGCATCGGCTCGTTCACGGGGGCGGAATCGCACAACTGGGCGTTCGAGCGCAAACCCCATCTGCGAATCTCTCCGCGCGCGGCGTGCCATCGACGGCCGAGTCTCGTATATAGTCGGAGCGGACGTCCGTGGGGGTCAGTGCACGTGAACCGAAAACTCTCGAGCATCACCGCGAGCGCGGCCTGGGTCGTGGGCGGCGCGTTCGCGCTCCTGGCTGCGGGTTGTGGTGGCGAAGGTGGCGGCGGTCAGGCTGGCTGGAAGGCGAGCGTCATCGTCGAGGGGACGCCGTCTGCAGCGCCGGATAGATGGCGCGTCGTGATTAAGCGTGAGATCACGCTCGACGGTGGGGCGCCCGGCCGGGCGGTCGTTGACAGAACGCTGGGCGTGGACGGCCGCACAGTCCGGGTCGATGGCTTCACGGTGGTCGACGGGCTACTCCCGCCGGGCGAAGGTCGTTTGTTCTTGCACGCGGTGGGCATCGTCGACGGCGCCCCGGTGCTCGTCGGTGACGGCTATCTCGGCGACGGCCTGAGTGGCTCGGCCGAAGTCACTGCGGTGCCGTATGTCTCCGCCTGCGACGAAGACGGCGACACGTTTCGAGATTGCGGGAATGTCGCGAGTGCCTGCTGTGTCTCGGTGCCCGCGGCGTTCCGGTCTGACGTCAGCGACTGCGCCGACGTGCAGGCTCAGCTCCCCACCCCCGGGACACCCGACGCCAAGCGGCGGGCGGCGGCCGAGGTCTCCGCGTTCCGAGATTTCGAGCGCGCGACCGACTACTTCGTCTGCGACAACGGCGTCGACGACGACTGCACAGGCGCCGATATCGCCTGCGCCGAAGTCGACGGTGACGCGGATGGCGTCTCCGTGGGCGGCGACTGCGACGACACGGACTCGACGGTCGGCGCAGGCAAATACGATGTTCCGGGCGACGATGTCGACCAGGACTGCGATGGCCGGGACGGCTTCGGGACAGACGCCGACCGCGACGGCTATTTGGTCGACGCCCCGGACGAGGCGCAGCGGGATTGCAATGACGCCGATGGGCGCATTCACC
>CANLBD010000057.1 GCA_947488215.1 Myxococcales bacterium
CTCGACGCAGGCCGCGCCGCCGAGGCCGCCGCGCGCTTTGCCGAGATTGCGCGCGAAACGGACGCGCCCGACGCGTGGTACGCGTTGGGCACAGCCGAGCTCACGGCGGGCCGATATGGCCGCGCGATCTGGGCGCTTGAGCAGGCGCACGCTGCCGCACCAGACGACGCCGATGTGCGGCACAACCTAGACGCTGCGCGTGCGCTCGTCCTGAGGACTGCGGCCGCTTACGCCGGCGAGCAACGCACCGTGCTGCCCGGCGACGACGACATGGGCACCGGCTTGGTCACGGCGCTCCCCCCTGACCTGGTCGCCAGCGCCTTCGGAGCGGCGTGGATCGCGGCCTTCGGCCTCTGGGCCGTGTCGCGGCGCGCAACCGGCACACCCCGCAGCGCCCGCGCTGCGCTCGGTGCGGTCGGCGCGGGCTTGGTCGCGCTGGTCTTCGGCGGGCTCCTCGTGGGCCGCGCAGTCGTGCTGAGGGCGGCGACCTACGGCGTGGTGGTCGAGCGGTACGCCGACGCCCGAGAGGGCCCGGGCGCCCACTATCCGACCACGGCGCGCCTGTTGAGCGGCGTCAAGGTCCGCGTGCGGGGCGTGGACGATGGATTCTCCCACGTCACGCTGCCCGACGGCTCGACAGGTTGGGTCGAGCGCCGCGCGGTTGAGGCGCTGACAGACCGCTGAGCGTCTCAGGCGCGCAGCGCCCCCCGCGCGCTCAGACGCGACGACGACGGCGCGCTACGCCGAGGCCAGCAAGGCCGAGGAGCCAGAGCCCCGCGCTGGCGCCGCCGCCGGTCGAGCTGCAGGCGCAGCCGCTCGCGGTGGAGGCGGGGTCACCGTTTGCGCCGCCGTCCGCACCCGAAGGCGGCGCGACGGTCGCGTCGAGTCGAGGACCGCCGCCGCCGTTCCCACCCCCCGGACCGCCGTCGGTCTCGCCCGACGGGCCGGCGTCCGGGCCGTTCGGGTCGATGACGGGCCGGTCTTCGGGGGCTTGGCTGATGCACTGCGTGCTCCCGCTCGTCGCGACCGTGCACACCTGACCCGGCGGGCACTCGGTGGTCGAGCACGCGTCGAAGGCGCACACGCCGTCGACACAGCGGGCGCCCTCGCCGCAGGTGATCCCCATGCAGGGATCGGCGACGCACGCCCCGGCCCGGCACGCCTCGCCGTCCGCGCAGCGAACACCGGCGCAGTCGTCGCGCACACACGCGCCGTCGACGCAGGCCTCGTAGAGCGGGCAGGAGACCTGCGCGCAAGACGGGATGCACTGGCCACCGCGGCAGAACTCACCGGTCGCGCACATCGCGTTGGCGCAAGGATCGGGGACGCACTCCAGCCCGTCGCAGATGGCGCCGTCGGGGCAGCCCGTGGCGCGGCACGAGTTCTCGACGCACTGGCCCTCGAAGCAGCGCTGCGTCGCGTCCGGGCAGACGACCCCGGCGCACTGGTCGACGCACTGGTTCAGCGTGGTGTCACAGGTCAGGCCGAACTCGCACTCGACGCCCACACACGGCTCGACGCACAGCCCGACTTCACGGTTACAGAACTGCCCCGCCTCGGAGCACTCGTTGCCGTCACACGGCTGGCGGCACGCGCCCTCAAGGCAGACCTGACTCGGGGGGCAGAGCTCGCCGTCGTCCGTCTGGCCATCGCAGTCGTCGTCGACGCCGTTGCAGGTCTCGACCGGGTCTGCCCCGCACACCCCGCACACATTCACGAGGCCGTCGTCGATGGTGCCGTTGCAGTCGTCGTCCCGGCGATTGCACACCTCGACGCCGGGCGCGGCGTCCGGCAGGCAGACCACGTTGCCGTCCAAGCACGCGCGCTGGCCGCGGGCGCAGATGCCCGCTTGGCCTGTGGCGCAGGGCCCGGGCGCGATGGGCTCCGCGCCGTCGGACCCGTTGTCCACCTGACCATCGCAGTCGTTGTCTCGGCCGTCGCACAAGTCCGGCAGGCCGTCTGGCGCACACACCAGGTCGTCGCATGCGTCACCAATGGCGTCCGCGTCGTCGTCCACCTGGTCGCGGTTCGGCTCGTTCAGGCAGTTATCGCAGGCGTCGCCGACGCCGTCGCCGTCGGTGTCCGTCTGGTCGGGGTTCGGCACGTCCGGGCAGTTGTCGTCCGTCGAGCACAGGCCGTCGTCGTCGTCGTCCACGATACAGACGCCGCCGAGCGAGCGCTCAAGCACCAGAATCGAGTAAGCCGTCGCCGAGTAGCGGTTCCAGCACTCGGCCGCGGTGCACCAGCGCCCGCTGCCGTCCTGCGTCGTCACGAGCCAGTACGCGAAGTCGTAGTACCAGCGGCGCGACTCCTCGGGGTAGCCATCGGCTGCGGGGTCACGCTGACCGCCGATCGCCTCGGAGTAGAGAGGTGCGCCGGCCCCGTCTTCGCCCGTGACCTCGAGCGCCTTCGCAGCCGCCCACAGGTAGTAGTACTGGCTGTTCCAGCCGTTGATCTGAACCATGCTGTCGTAGCGGTAGTTGTCGCGCAGCCAGCGCATCGCGGACTGCACGCGGTCATCGCCCGTCGGCAAGCCCGCCAACCGGTAGGTCCAGATCCCCGAGGCGGTCATCGGGGACGTCGACGCATAGCCCTGGCAGCTTCGGTACTTGTGACCGCCGTCGCCATTTTTTGCATCAGAGACGAACTGCACTGCGTTGGGCAGCGTAGCGGCCGCGTCTGGACGCAAGGCCGAGGCGGCCGAGAGGCCCGCCATCGCGAACTGCGCGGTGGACAGATCCCCCGAATCCTGAGGGCCGCGGTAGTTCCAGCCGCCCTCGTTGCAGCCGCCGTTGCCCTGCGTGCCCCGCAGGCCGTTGACTGCGTTCGCCACTGCTTGGGAGACGGGCAGCGGCGCACCGACGTCGTCCGGGCCGCCCGTGACGAGGTAGAGGCTCGCGGCCATCAGGCACGCGCCGGTCGAATAGGAGTCCGGCGTATCTCCGGCGAAGCCCGGAACGTTCGACAGGCAGTAGTTGATGCCGCGGCGAACGCGGTCCTGGTCCGCCGCGTCCATCCCCGCATAGCCCAGGTGGGGGGCGTTCCAGTCGACGCCGGAGCGCTTCTCCAAGAAGCACAGCATCGCGAGGCCCGTGGTGCCGCCGCCCTCGCCGTCGTCGATGCCGCCGTCCCCGCCCTGGTTCTGGCGCAGGTACTCGAGGCCGCGCTCGATCGCGTCGTTCACGCGCTGCCCGAAGGGCGTCACCGCGGCGGCGGCCGGCTGAGCGATGGTCGTCAGCGCGGCGAGCGTGGTTACCCGCGCAAAACTGGAGAACTTCGACATCTCGACCCCCTCGCCCACGGTGGTACGTGGAACTACGCATTGCGTGTGCACAGAGAGTGCCAACAGCGCGCGGTCGCCCGCAAGCCTACCGCGGGCCGAGCGGGCATTCCCTTGGGGTCAGCAGACCCCAGCCGTGGGTCCCCACCTGAGGCGCGCGCGTCACATCACTGCTATGCTCAACCACGGAGGTGCCCATGGCCGTCAGCGAGCAGCGGGTGCGGGAGATCGGCGAGGACCTGTTCGCACGCATGAAGGGCGAGACGCCCGGCCTCTTCGACAAGGCGTGGTGGAGCGGTCAGGTGCTCGAGTGGGCGATGCGCGACCCGGTCTTCAAGACCGAGATGTTTCGCTTCGTCGACGTCTTTCCGTCGCTCGCGACCCCCGAAGAGGTGGCCCGGCACATCCAGGAGTACCTGCTGCGGCCCGGCGTGAACCCGCCGACCGTCATCAAAATGGCCCTCAAGGGCGCGGGCCTCGGCGCCTTCGCGACGCGCATCGCGGCCGGTCAAATCGCCAAGAATCTCGAGGGGATGGCCACGCGATTTATCGTGGGCGCAGACCCGGCGAGCGCGCTCCCGACCCTGGCAGAGCTGCGCGGACAGCGGCAGGCCTTTACCGTCGACTTGCTCGGTGAGGCGACCGTCAGCGACGCCGAGAGCGACGCCTATGTCGCCCGCTACCGGGGCTTGCTCGACGGCCTCGCCCCGCCGACGCAGGGCTGGAAGCCAGACGCCCTCCTCGACGCCGACGACCGCGGCCCGATCCCGCGCCTGAACGTCTCCGTCAAGCTCAGCGCGCTCGACTGCCGCCTAGACGCCCTCGCTTTCGACGCCAGCGTCGAGGCCGCCGCCGCCCGCCTCGTGCCGCTGTTCCAGCGCGCCCGCGCGCTCGGGGCCTTCGTGAACTTGGACATGGAGCAGCGCGCGCTCAAAGAGCTGACCTATGCCGCGTTCTTCCGCGCGATGGAGGACCCGTCCCTCGCGGGGTGGGAGCACGCGGGCGTGGTGGTTCAAGCCTACTTGCGGGACGCGGACCGCGACGTTGAGGCCATCGTCAAGTGGGCCAAGCGGACGCAGCGCCGCGTGACCGTCCGGCTCGTCAAGGGCGCCTATTGGGACTTCGAGACCGTCCGCGCGGCGCAGGAGGGCTGGCCGTCGCCCGTTTGGCTCGACAAGAGCGACGCCGACGCGACCTTCGAGGCGCTGTCCGCGGAGCTGCTCTCCCACCACAAGCACCTGCGGACGGCGCTCGCGTCTCACAACGTCCGCAGCTTGGCCTACGGCATGGCCGCGGCCGAGAAGTACGGCGTACCGACCAACGGCTTCGAGGTCCAGTGCCTGTACGGCATGGCCGAGCCCATCAAGGCCGCCTGCGTTCGTCGCGGCCACCGCGTGCGCGTCTACGCCCCCATCGGCGACCTGCTGCCCGGCATGGCCTACTTGGTGCGCCGCCTGCTTGAGAACACGAGCAACCAGAGCTGGCTCCGCATGGGCTTCGTGGACGGCGCGTCGCACGAGGCGCTGCTCGCCGCGCCTAAGCGAGTCCAGCGCTCGCCGATGCTCGGGCCCGTGCCGGTCGAGGCGGGCCGCGTGGACCGCCTGACGCCGTTCGTGAACGAGCCGCTCCGCGACTTTGGCGACGCGGCGGTGCGCGCGGCCTTCGCCGCCGCCCTCAAGCAGACGGACGCGCGCTTGGGCCGCACGATCGACGCCGTGGTCGACGGCAAGCCCACCCCGAGCCCCCGCGCGCTCGACCGCGTGGACCCGAGCGATGGCCGCACGGTCATCGCGCGCGTCGGCCTCGCGACCCCCGAGACCGCCGATCGGGCGATCGCCGCCGCGCAGGCGTTCTTTGCCGCGTGGCGTGCGACCCCGGCCACAGAGCGGGCGCAGCGGCTCCTCGACATCGCCGCCCGCATGCGCGCTCAGCGAGACGCACTCTCGGCCCTGATGGTGCGCGAGGTCGGCAAGCCGTGGCGCGAGGCGGACGCAGACACCTGTGAGGCCATCGACTTCTGCGAGTTCTACGCCCGCGAGGCGCTGCGGATGGACGCAGGCCACCGCATGATCGAGCCGCCGGGCGAGACGAACGTGCTGAGCTACATGCCGCGCGGCGTCACCGCGGTCATCGCGCCGTGGAACTTCCCGCTCGCGATCCTGGCCGGCATGGCGACGGCCGCGCTCGTCACGGGCAACACGGTCGTGCTCAAGCCCGCGGAGCAGTCGAGCGCGATCGCCGCGATGTTCTTCGAGATTTGCCTCAAGGCGGGCGTGCCGGCGGGCGCGCTCCACTTCGTGCCCGGCCTCGGCGAGGCGGTCGGCGCGCGCTTGGTCGCCGACCCGCGCGTGGTCAATGTCGCCTTTACCGGCAGCCTCGAGGTCGGCCTCGCGATCTGGCGTCAAGCGGGCGTCACGCTGCCCGGCCAAGCGAGCCTCAAGCGCGTCGTCTGCGAGATGGGCGGCAAGAACGCGATCATCGTCGACGCAGACGCCGACCTCGACGAGGCGGTGCTCGGCGTCGTGCACTCGGCGTTCGGCTTCGCAGGCCAGAAGTGCAGCGCGTGCTCGCGTGTCATCGTGCTGCCCGAGCAGCGCGCGGCCTTCATCGAGCGCTTGGTCGCGGCCACGCGCGGCCTGGTCGTCGGGTCCGCCGCCGACCCGCGCACGCGCGTCCCGCCCGTCGTGGACTCAGCGTCGCGCGACCGCTTGCTGAGCGCCCTAGCGGCCGCCGAAGCGCGCGGTCTCAAGCGCTTCGCCGCGCCTGTGCCCGACAGCGTCCCGGCGAGCGGCGCGTATGTGCCGCCCACGGTCATCACGGGCGTCGACCCGCGCGACCCGCTCGCGCAGGACGAGCAGTTCGGGCCCATCCTCGCTGTCATCGAGGCGCGCGACTTCGACGACGCCCTGCGCATTGCGATGGACACGCCCTACGCGCTGACCGCGGGCCTCTACAGCCGCTCGCCCGCCCGCGTCGAGCAGGCGCGCGCCGAGCTGCGCGTCGGCAACCTGTACATCAATCGTCCGATCACGGGCGCCATCGTCGGGCGTCACCCGTTCGGCGGCGCCCGGATGAGCGGCGGCGGCACCAAGGCCGGCGGCCCGGACTACCTGCTCGCGTTCGTCGATCCGCGGCACGTCTCCGAGAACACGATGCGCCGCGGCTTTACGCCGCAGGCGCCTGCGCCGGGGTCAGCGTGAGAAGGCCAGCTTGAGCATCAGCGCCGCGACGAGCGAGCACACCACGACGCCGACGGCGACCAGCGTGAGCGCGAGCTTGCGCTTCTCGGCGGCGGTCGGGTTGGGCGCGTTCGGGTCCGACAGGCGGGCGGCGCCGCCGACGTCTCGCAGCACCTCGCCCTCGGCGCCGCTCGCGGGGCGGTCCCACAGGCTCACGCCCGCGCCCGGGGACGTGGGCGACGGCGGCATGACCCGCTTGCCGACCGCGTTCGCGAGCGCCCGCCGCATCTCCCCCGCGCTCTCGTAGCGGTCCTCGGACCGCGGCTGCAGCGCGCGGATGAGCACGGCCTCGAGCAGGTGCTCGTCCGCCAAGTCGGACGCGAAGTCCGAGAGCTTCGCGGGCGGCGCGTCGAGCTGCAGCGCGCGATAGTGCGCAGCCACGGCCACGGCGGTGCCCATCGGGCTCGTCTCGTAGGGCAGGCGCCCCGCGAGCATCTTGAACAGGATCGCGGCCGCGCTGTACAGGTCCGCGCGGTGGTCGACCGGCTTCGCGCGGAGCTGCTCCGGCGCCATATAGGACACCGTGCCGATCACAAGCGGCGCGTCGCCCGTCACGTCGAGCGCGCCCGAGCCCTGGAACACGCGCGCGAACCCGAAGTCCACGATCTTCACGTGGTCTTGAACACCCGGCTCCTCGACGATGAACACGTTCTCCGGCTTGAGGTCGCGGTGCACCACGCCCGCGCGGTGAGCGGCCTCGAGGCCCGCGAGCAGGCCGTCGATCAGGTGCAGCGCGCGGTCGAGCGCGATGCGCGGTGTTCTGTGCAGCGTGATGTACAGCGGCTCGCCGCGCAGCAGCTCCATGACCAAGTACGGGCGACCATCCGGCAAGATGGCGAAGTCGGTCACCGCCACCAGGTAGGGGCTCGACAGGCCGCCCGTGAGCAGCGCCTCGCGCTTGAAGCGCGCGACCTGGTCGTCGGGCAGCCCCTGCTTGAGGACCTTGATCGCGACCTCGCGGTACTCCAGCCGGTGGTCCCGCGCGCGGTACACCTGCCCCACCGAGCCGCTGCCGATGAAGCCCGTGACCTCGTAGCGGTCATCGATCTTTCGGCCAATCAGGCCGCCGGGGTCGCGCCGATGCTCAGGGTCTGTCGTCTGCATGGGGCGTACCTTGCCACGGTCGCGTTCATTTCTCGACCCCCGCACGTTGCGACCGCGCGCGGCGCCGCCCTACACTCCGCGCCCTGAAGCCCTGCCCTGAGAGAGACCCGCCTTGAGCAAATACGAGCCTTCGGTCATCGAGCCGCGCTGGCAGCAGTACTGGGACGCCCACAAGACCTTCGAGGTCCGCGAGGACACCACCAAGCCGAAGTTCTACTGCCTCGATATGTTCCCCTACCCGTCGGGCGCGGGCCTGCACGTCGGGCACCCCGAGGGCTATACGGCGACCGACATCCTGTGCCGCTACAAGCGCATGCAGGGCTTCAACGTGCTGCACCCCATGGGGTGGGACGCCTTCGGCCTGCCCGCCGAGCAGTACGCCATCCAGAACGGCACGCACCCGTCGATCACGACGCAGGTGAACATCAACAACTTCCGGCGCCAGATCAAGGCGCTGGGGTTCAGCTACGACTGGAGCCGCGAGGTCGACACGACCGACCCCGACTACTACCGCTGGACGCAGTGGATCTTCGTGCAGCTCTACAAGAAGGGGCTGGCCTACATGGCCGAGGTCCCCGTGAACTGGTGCCCGGAGCTCGGCACCGTGCTCGCGAACGAAGAGGTCATCGACGGCCGCAGCGAGCGGGGCAACTTTCCGGTCGTGCGGATGCCGATGCGGCAGTGGATGCTCCGCATCACGCACTACGCCGACCGCCTGCTCGAGGACCTAGACGGGCTCGACTGGCCCGAGAGCATCAAGGAGATGCAGCGCCACTGGATCGGGCGAAGCATCGGCGCCGAGGTCGACTTCGCCGTGGTCGGCCACGACGCCAAGGTCACCGTCTTTACCACGCGCCCCGACACCCTCTTCGGCGCGACGTACATGGTCCTCGCGCCCGAGCACCCGCTCGTCGAGCGCATCGCCTCGGCGGCGCAGGCGGGCGCGGTCGCGGCGTACCGTGAGCGCGCGGCGTCCAAGAGCGACCTGGAGCGCACCGACCTGGCCAAGGAGAAGTCGGGCGTCTTCACCGGCGCGTTCGCGACCAACCCGGTCACGGGCGCGCAGATCCCGGTGTGGATCGGCGACTACGTCCTCGCGACCTACGGCACCGGCGCGATCATGGCCGTGCCCGGGCACGACCAGCGCGACTACGAGTTCGCGCGCCAGTTCGACCTGCCCATCGTCGAGGTCATCTCGGGCGGCGACCTGAGCAAGGCCGCGCACACCGGCAACGGCGAGCTCGTGAACAGCGGCTTCTTGAACGGCATGGACGTCAAGGCCGCCAAGCAGGCCATGGTCGAGTGGCTCGAGCAGCGCGCCGCGGGCAAGGGCGCCGTGAACTACCGCCTGCGCGACTGGCTGTTCAGCCGTCAGCGCTACTGGGGCGAGCCGTTCCCCCTCGTGCACCTCGACAGCGGCGAGATCGTGCTGCTCGACGAGTCGACGCTGCCGCTCAAGCTGCCGCAGGTCGAGACCTACAAGCCGAGCGGCACCGGCGAGAGCCCGCTGGCGACCATCACCGACTGGGTCGAGGTCACGCTCCCCGACGGCCGCAAGGGCCGCCGCGAGACGAACACCATGCCGCAGTGGGCGGGCTCCTGCTGGTACTACCTGCGCTACATGGACCCCAAGAACGCGGACGCCCCGTGGTCCAAGGAGAAAGAGCAGTACTGGATGCCCGTCGACCTGTACGTCGGCGGCGCCGAGCACGCGGTCCTGCACCTGCTCTACAGCCGCTTCTGGCACAAGGTCCTCTACGACCTGGGCTGGGTGAGCACCAAGGAGCCCTTCCAGCGCCTCGTCAACCAGGGCCTCATCCTGGGCGAAGACGGCCAGAAGATGTCGAAATCACTCGGGAATGTCGTCAACCCCGATGACGTGATCGCCAAGTACGGCGCGGACGCGATGCGCCTGTTCGAGATGTTCATGGGCCCGCTCGAGGCGCCGAAGCCGTGGTCGACGACCGGCGTCGACGGCGTGCGCCGGTTCTTGGACCGCGCGTGGCGACTCTATGTGGACCAGGAGACGGACGCGCCGCAGGTGCGTGACGAGGCCCCGAGCGAGGGCCTCAAGCGCGCGCTGCACAAGTGCATCAAAAAGGTCACGCAAGATGTCGAGGGCATGCGCTTCAACACGGCGATCTCCGCCATGATGGAGTTCGTGAACGCCATCACGCCCACCACCGAGCGCCCGCGCGCCCTGCTCGAGCCCTTCGCGCTGCTGCTCGCGCCCTTCGCGCCGCACTTGGGCGAGGAGCTCTGGGCGCGCCTGGGCCACAGCGGGTCGCTCGCCTACGCGCCGTGGCCGCAGTGGGACGAGGCGCTGACGCGCGACGCCACCGTGTCCTATGCCGTGCAGGTCAACGGCAAGCTCCGCGGCCAGCTCGAGCTCGCCCCGAACGCGACCGAGGCCGAGGCCGTCGCGGCCGCGCGCGCGGTCGAGAACGTGGCCCGGTTCCTCGAGGGTCAGACCGAACGCAAGGTCGTCTTCGTGCCGGGGCGCATGGTCAACTTCGTGGTCACCGCCGGGTGAGGCGCTTGGGTCCATTGCGCCCGGTCACGGCCGTCGCCGCGCTCGCCACGCTCGTCGCGCTCGTCGCGTGCACCGAGCCCTATCGCCCCGGAGCGACGGGCGCGGCGTGCGGCCTGCATGGCGACTGCGCGAGCGGCGTATGCGCGGACAGCCGCTGCTTGGCGGCGGGCGCGGACGACGACGGCGACGGCCTGCCAAACGCCGTGGAGCGCGCGCTGGGGAGCGACCCGCTCGACCCCGACATGGACGACGACGGCCTCAACGACGAGGCGGAGGCGGGCTCGCCGGGGGTGTACCGCGACGACACGACGCCCCCACCCGCGCCGGACGACGACGGCGACGGGCGCCCGAACTTCCGCGAGTCCAACACGGCCGACCGCGACGGCGACGGCCTGCCCGACCAGCAGGACCCCGAGGACAACCCGCCGCGCGTGGACGCGGGGCTGCCGTGCGTGTCCAGCGCCGACTGCGGCGATGGCGTGTGCGTGGGCCGCGAGTGTCGTGGGGGGGACGAGGACCTGGACGGCGACGGCGTCTCGAACGCGCTCGAGCGCGCCGCGGGCACGAACCCGCTCAACCGCGACTCCGACGCCGATGGCCGCCTAGACGCGGACGAGCTCGGCGCCGACCCCGCCGCGCCCCCGGACGCGGATGGTGACGGAAAGGCCGACGCTGTGGAGTCTAACGTGCTCGACCAGGACGGCGACGGGCAAGACGACGCGCATGACGCGACCGAGCGCGGCGCACCCGACGCCGGCCCCTGACCCGACCCCCGCGACCCGCCCGAGGCCCCGAAATGGACGCACTGCTCTCTCTGCTCGCCTGCCCCGTGACCGGCGAGACCGGCCTGACCTTCGAGGGCGACCCGAGCGGCGAGGGCCTGATTCGCTCGCCCGGGGGCCGCGCTTGGCCGGTGATCGGCGGCGTGCCGCGGATGCTGCCGCCCGACCTGCTCGCGCCGTTCTTGCGCGCGCACTTTCCCGACTTTGCGACGCGCCACCCCGATGTGGCGCGCTGGCTCACGGACGCGCCCGAGGCCGAGCCTGCGGTGCTCGAGACGCTGCTCGACTACTCGTTCCAGCACGTGGACCTGGCCGACAGCGCGCCGCTGGTGGACGACTGGCGCGCGACGTGGGACCGCTTTCAGCCGGGCCTGCCGCCGGAGGCGTTCGCGGGCGAGGTCGTGCTCGAGGTCGGCTGCGGCGAGGGGCGCCACGCGTGGCTGGTGTCGCAGCACGCGCGCACGCTCGTCGGGCTCGACCTGTCGCGGGGCGTCGAGGTCGCGCGGCGGCGTGATCCGCGCCCCAACGCGTTCTACGTCCAGGGCGACCTGCGTCGGCCGCCGTTTCGACCCGGCGCCTTCGACGCCTTCTACTCGAACGGCGTGCTCCACCACACGCCCGACCCGCGCGGGAGCTTTGACTCGGCGGCGCGGCTGGTGCGCGCTGGGGGCCGCGCGGCCCTCTGGGTCTACGGCCTCGATGAGATGCGCTGGTCCTACCGCCTGAGCCACCTCACGTTCCTGCGGCCGCTCACCAACCGCTTGCCTCGACCCGCGCAGATGGCGCTCGCGAGCGGGCTCACGGCCGCCGTCGAGGTGGGGCTCTGGGCCCCGGCGAGGGCGCTCGAGCGCGTCGGGCTGAGCACCCTCGCGGCCCGCGTGCCTTACCACGACGCCGCGCACCGCGACTGGACGTACAAGCAGCGGCGCATGTTCGACCGCCTGAACCCGCCGATTACCCACTACCTGACGCGCGAGGCCCTGCTCGAGTGGCTGCGCGGCTGGGCCGGTGTGCAGGTCATCAACGCGGACGGCCAAGGGTGGTCGGCGCGCGGCGTGAAGCCCTGAGGCCCCGGCGATGAGCGCACTCGACCTGACCCGCGACCTGAAGCAGCTCGTGCGCCTCGCCTCGCTGGGCGACGGCGTTGACGAGCTCTTGCGCCAAGGGCTCGACGGCGTGCTCCGCATCGCGCCGTCTGACATGGCCGCTGTACTCACGCTCGACGCCGTGGGCGAGCGCCTCGACGTGCGCGCGGCCCGGGGCACGCTGGCGAACCCCGCGGTGCGTCGGCACGGCATCGAGCTCAGCCGGTTCCCGAGCATTCGCGAGGCGCTGGCCACCCGGCGGGCGCACATCAACTTCGAGGACGACCACAGCCACGGCGACGGCGACCCCTATGACGGCGTGCTCGACCTGCCGGCGGGCCACGGCTGCATGGTGGTGCCGCTCGTCACGGCGGACCGGCCCATCGGGGTGCTCACGCTCGACCGCACGCGCTGCGAGCCCTTCACGCCGCCCGTGGTCGACCTGGTCGAGATCTACGCGCAGGTCTTCGCGCTGGCGCTCGAGAACGCCGAGCAGAAGGCCATGCTCCTGCGGCAGGTCGAGGCCGCCCGCGCCCGCGACGCGCTGGCCGCCGAGGCCTCGGGCGACGGCCACGGCGTGCTCGAGCAGAGTCGCTCGCCGAGCGTGCGCGCCTTGGCTGACCGGGCGCGCCGAGTCGCCGCGACGGACACGGCGGTGCTCATCTTGGGTGAGACGGGCACTGGCAAGGAGCGCTTGGCGCGCGCGGTGCACGACTGGAGCCCGCGCGCGACTGGGCCGTTTGTGGCGATCAACTGCGCGGCGATCCCCGCGAACCTGATCGAGAGCGAGCTCTTTGGTCATACGCGGGGCGCCTTCACCGGTGCGGTCAAGGACCGCGCGGGCCGCTTCGTGCTGGCGAACGGGGGCACGCTCCTGCTCGACGAGGTCGGTGAGCTCCCGCTCGAGCTGCAGGCCAAGCTCCTGCGCGTGCTCCAAGAGGGCGAGGTCACCCCCGTGGGCGGCGACCGCCCCCTCAAGGTAGACGTTCGCGTGCTCGCGGCCACGCATGTCGATCTGGACGCCGCTGCCGCGGCGGGCCGCTTTCGCAGCGACCTGCTCTACCGGCTCAATGTCTTCCCGCTGCCGCTGCCCCCGCTCCGAGAGCGCCTCGAGGACCTGCCGCTGCTGTGCGCCGCCCTGCTCAAGGCGCTCGGCGCGCGCAAGGGCCGCACGTTCGATGTCACGCCCGAGGGCTTGGCGCACCTGGCCCGCCACACCTGGCCCGGCAACATTCGCGAGCTGGGCAACGTGCTCGAGCGCGCGACCATCCTGACGAGCGCCGAGGCGCTCACGCCCGACGTGCTCGACCTGCCCCGCGGCGCTCAGGCGCCCTCACGCGCGCCGCGCGCCGCGGCTGAATCCGCGTCGCTGGACGGAGGGCCCGACCTGCGCACGCTCGAGGACGTCGAGCGGGATCATATCCGCGCGGTGCTGCGCCACACCGAAGGCCGCCTGTACGGCGCCAAGGGTGCGGCCAAGGTGCTCGGCATGAAGCCGACGACGCTGCAGAGCCGGATGAAGAAGCTCGGGGTTGAGCGGGTGGAGTAGGTCGAGCAGTCGCTCAGGCCGCGTTCTGCAACAGGCGGCGCATGGTCACGGGGTCACGCTCGATGGCCCGCAGGAGTGCTCGTGCAGGGGCGTCCGGCGTGCTTCGATGCTGCTCCCAATCTCGGAGAGTCCCGAGCGGGATCTGGAATGCGGCAGCGAACTCTGACTGGGTCATCGCGAGCTGCTGTCGAAGAACACGGACGCGGGAGACCCTCTTGAACCGCAGGCCCTCGGCCATCGACGTCGGGGGCGCGTCCGCGTCCGCGAGCGCCGCCTGAACGAGCGCCTCGTCGGAGAGTGTGTCGAGGTACGCCCAGTCCGTGTCGCCCGTTGGACGCGGGTCACCAGGCTTCACTGTGACCTGAGAAGTAGAGGTCTTGCTCATAGTGCGTGGCCTTTCTGGCTGAGATGATGCGGCAGACGTCGTCGCTTTCGTCTGTCGTCACCACGAAGAGCACGCCCTTCGGGGTGAGTCCAATCACACGGAGTCGTGTCTCGCCATAATCGTGTCGATCATCGACCATCTCGAGACGGCGTGGGTCCTCAAGCGCGGGGATCGCGTCCTCGAAGCTCACTCGGTGTTTGCGCAGATTCGTTTCGGCCTTACCGACGTTCCACGAGTAGGACGGCATGAGCCCAGTGTACTGGCAACCCGTATGAATCGTCAAATGAGCCGATGTGCTCGACCTGCCCCGCGGCTCTGGACGCCGGGCTCGACCTGTGCACGCTTGAGGATGTCGAGCGGGACCATATCCGCGCATTGCTGCGCCACACCGAAGCCCGCCTGTACGGCGCCAAGGGCGCGGCCAGGGTGCTCGGCATGAAGCCGACGACCCTGCAGAGCCGGATGAAGAAGCTCGGGGTTGAGCGGGTGGAGTAGGTCGAGCAGTCGTTCAGGCCGCGTTCTGCAACAGGCGGCGCATGGTCACGGGGTCACACTCGATGGCCCGCAGGAGTGCTCGTGCAGGGGCGTCCGGGGTGCCTCGGTGCTGCTCCCAATCTCGGAGAGTCCCCC
>CANLBD010000058.1 GCA_947488215.1 Myxococcales bacterium
CCGATCTGGCTGTAGAGGCTGCCGGGCCGAATGCCCACGAGCTTGAAGCCCTGCGGCTTGCCGTCTCGGTAGTGTGGGATCACGCGGGCCTCGCGGCCCAGCTCGGCCGGGTTTTCGAGCTTCTCGTTCAGCATCTCGCGGCTGATCTCGTACTTGTTCTCGCTGAGCTTCTTGACGCCCTTGGCAGGCTTGCCGTCGTCCGCGGGTGGCGGCGAGTCGTTCGAGCTAGTCGCGGGGGGCGGAGCGCCGGAGCCCTTCTGGCCCGCCTGTCCGAGCTCGACGCACTCGAACTGACCCGCCCGCTGCAGGACCAGTCGTCGACGATAGATCCGCTTGACCACGGCGTCTCCGAGGGCGGTCTCCTCTTTGATGACGCGGGTCTCTGGATTCACGCCGTCATTGACGACCGCCAAGCTCCACTCGCTCGGGCTCGCCACCATCGTCGCGAAGAGGCCGATGCGGCCATCGGACTTGCGGCAGCTCTCGTCCTCTTCACCGGGGATTTCGCCCGTCGGCGCGGCAGACTCGACGCCCGCGTCGGACGCCTCGGGTGCGGCAGGGGCGGAGTTGAAGAGGTTGCGCTCGGTGATCGCGTTCGCCCAGTCGTCGGTTTGGGCGGCAGGGCTCGTCGCGGCCGCAGCTCTCGGCGCCGAGGCCGGCGCGCGGGGCGTCGTTGGGAGCGCGACGATGCGCCCGGCGACGATGTTGTTCACCACCTTGGCGGAGAGCAGCGCGATCAGCGCGAGCACGGCCAGGTTGATGACCCAGAAGTATCTTTTCGCGAGCTGCTCCATAGATTGTCCGATGCTAAGCAAGAAGCGCGCCGCGAACGGCGAGTGAGTGTTGGTGCGGGTAAAGGCGAGCTGGTCGGCCGAAAATGACATTTTGTCAGTGGACACGGCCTTGCCCGCGCCACGGCGCTTGCCAATTTGTCAGGCGACCGGCGGGGGGTCCTCGGGCTCGCCATCGTCGGGCGGCTCAGCCTCAAGCTTGCGGTAGATGGTGCGTGTCGAGATGCCCAGCAGCTGCGCCGCGCGGCGTTTGTCATCGCCTGTGTGTCGCAGCGTCTCCCGAATGACCCGGCGCTCGATTTCCTCGAGCGGCGTCCCGAGCGCGAAGGTCAGCGACTCATCGTGGGGCGTCGCTCCGGTCACGGTCTCTGGCAGGTCGGCCTCGGTCACGACGACGCCGCGGCACAGCACCACGGCACGCTCCACGCAGTTTTCAAGCTCGCGCACGTTGCCCGGCCACGCATACGCCATGAGTCGCTCCACAGCGCGCGGGGAGATCCCCTCGACGCGCTTCTGGTTCTTGGCGGCGAAGCGTTGAAGGAAGTGCTCGGCGAGGAGCGGGATGTCCTCGCGGCGAGCGCGGAGGGTCGGCAGCGTGATCGCGATGACGTTGAGTCGGTAGAAGAGGTCCTCGCGGAACTCGCCGACGCGCACCATCTGGGACAGGTCCTGGTTCGTGGCTGCGATGATGCGACAGTCTGCGGTCAGCGTCTGCTGGCCGCCGACGCGCTCGTATTGGCCCGTCTGGAGCACCCGCAGCAGCTTGACCTGCACACGCGGCGACAGCTCACCGATCTCGTCGAGGAAGAGCGTCCCGCGGTGCGCGCGGGCAAAGCGGCCGTCGCGCGCCGACACCGCGCCCGTATACGAGCCCCGATCGGCGCCGAAGAGCTCCGCCTCGATGATGGACTCTGGCAACGCGCCGCAGTTTACGGCGACGAACGGGCCATCGGCGCGCGGTGACAGGGAGTGAAGCGCCTGAGCGAAGAGCTCCTTGCCCGTGCCGCTCTCACCGAGAAGCAAGACCGTGGCTGACGAGGGGGCAGCCTGACGGACGAGCTCCATCACGCGCCGCAGCGCGGGTGCCGAACCCACAATCCCGCCATCGGGCCGGTGCCCGCGCGCATCGGCCAGCTGCGCACGGAGCGTGCGATTCTCCTCGGCGAGGGCTTGCTTTTCCAGCGCGCGCGCGATGACGCGCTCAATTTGAGCGCGCCGCAGCGGCTTCGTTACGAAGTCATACGCGCCCTCGCGGATCGCCTCGACCGCGAGCTCAATCGTGCCGTAGGCGGTCATCAGGACGACTTCGGCCTCGGGTCGCAGAGCGCGCGCGTGCTTGACGAGGTCGATGCCGCTGAGCCCGGGCATCATCAGGTCTGTCAGGACGACGTCGACGGGCTGCTTACGGAGCTGGTCGAGCGCCTCCTCGCCGCTCGTTGCCGGCAAGACGCGGAGCGGTTGCTTCTCGAAGATCTTGACGAGGCTCGCCAAGTTCGAGGTGTCGTCGTCAACGACGAGGAGAGTGCGCGGGAGAGCCATCGGGCACGCACTTTCGGCGGCGCGCCGTGGCGCGTCAACCCTGCGCGCGCCGGTGGCGCTCGGGCCTGCAGCCTGCTAGCGTCCGGCGCCGTGGAAACGCTGCTCCGGTATATCGAAGAAAACGCGACGACGCTGACAGGCGACCTGCTGCCGTCCCTGCTCGACGTCGACTCGGTCTTTCGCGAAGTCGACGCGCAGCGCCTCCAGCGCGGGCTCCATGAGGCGCTCCTGAGCTTCTCGCAGTACGCCCGCACGCGCGACGTCCTGCAGCTGGATGTCTGTTGGCGCCTGCTGCACGGGCTCTGGTCGAGTGACCGTGCGTTCCTGTCAGCGATCGTACGGATTTTGTTTGGATTCGAGGACCTCGTTGCGGTCCGCGCGGGCCGGCACTTCAACGACCCCGAGGCGTTCATCGACGAGCTACGGATTTTCCGTGTGGCGCTGCGAGAGGCCCTGTGCCTCTGGTCGGACCGGCTCCAAGGACGCTACGCAGCGACCGTTGCGACGGGGCGCGACACCGTGAATTTCGGGGCCGCGATGCGCATGGGGTTTCTCGATGCAGAGGCGCTGGAGCCCGATTTCTCACCCCCCGCCGGAGAGATCGAGGCGCACTGGGCGCCGACCGAAACGTCGGCTGAGCGCGCGGGGGAGGTCGTCGACGCTTCGCGCGGCGTGACCGGCACCGCAGCGCTTGGGCAGCTCAAGGCCGATCGCTTCGTCGGTCGCGTCACCGAGCTCGCGCAGCTCTGGGACCGTCTCGCCGCGGTCGGCGCCGCGGGGGCCGCCCATCATGAGGTCGTTGGTCTGCGTGGCCCCGACGGCGTCGGTAAGAGCCGGCTCGTGGCGCGCCTCGAAGAGAACATCAGGCAGCAGCTCGGGGCGGCGCCGCTGGTTCTTCGGGCCCGCGCCTCTCGACTGTTCAACTTGCCCACCTGGCCGATGGTGCAGCTCTTCCGAGGCTACTTCGAGGCGACGGCGCTCGAGGCATCCATCGGCGAGAAGGTTCGGAGGGGGCTGCTGGCGTTGGTCGAGTATCTGCCCGACGAGCAATCGCGGCAGCAGCTGCTCGACACGCGGCCCTACTTGCTCGACCTGTTGGGTGACCCGGAGGTCGGGACGCGCGCACTGCACATCGACGGGCGAACGCTCGGACTGCGGACCCACCGCTCGCTGGTGCTGCTGGTCGAAGCCATCGCGGCGCGCGCGGCGGTTGAGACAAACGCGCCCCTGCTCCTGCTCGTCGAGGACGCCGAGGAGCTCGACAACCCGTCATGGGCGCTCCTTCAGCTCTTGGTGAGTCAGGTGCGGCCGCGCGCGCGGCTCATGGTCGTGCTGACCTACGAAGCCCAAGCCGTTCTGCCGACCGAGCTGATGCGGTCACCGGGTTTCACCGAGGTGAGCGTTGCCCCGCTCGGTCTCGGGGACGCCGAGGCGCTCCTCGATGCTTGGCTCTCGCCGAACGCGTTGCGGGACGACACGCGCTTGCGCATCGTGACGGGGTCAAAGGGGTCGCCGCTCTCGCTGCGTCTCAATGTCGAGCAGCTCATCCTCGACGGCGTGCTCGGCCTCGATGGGGGCCGCTGGATCGAGCGGGCGCCGCTCCCGGCCGATGGAGTGGACCTGCCGCTGACCGAGATCGTCGGGCGCCGACTCGAGGCTGCGGGGGACGTCGCGCGCGAGGTCGCCGAGGTCGTGGCCATCACCGAAGACGCTTCGAGTGGCCAGATCCTCGAAGACGTCGCGCAGCGGCGCGCGATTGACCGCGAGGAGCTCTTCTTAGCGCTCCAGAAGCTCGCTCGGGCGGGGCTCGTCGAGGTCATCGGCGCGGGCCTTGCCATGGTGACGCGCGCCGCGCACGGGCTCGTCCATGATGAGCTCTACCGGCAAATGACGCAGGAGCGCCGTCGCGCTGTGCACGAGGACGCTGGCGAGGTTTACGCGCGCTTGGCGACGACCTCGGCGTTCCCATCACTTGCGGCGGACCACCTCGCGCTGGCGGGTCTCCATGGTCGCGCGCTCCACGGCCTGCTCGCCGGGATTGACCGCGGTCTGCGCGCGCACGCGCTGCTCGGCGCGCTCGAGCTGTGTAACCAGGCCGTGGGCCTGCTGAAGGCGCTCCCTCGAGATGAGCAGGACCGTGGACTCTTTCAGGTCCTGATGCGCCGTGAGCAGGTCAGTGGGCTGCTCGGGATGCGAGACCAACAAGCCAACGATCTGCGGCAGCTTGAGCCGCTCGCGTCCCGCGTGGGGTCCGAGACGGAGCGAGCGCAGCTCGCGCACCGCGTCGCGCGCCACGCGCTGCTCGCCGGTGCCTATACCGAGGTGCGTACCGCCTTGGCGCCATGGGCGCAGACGCCGAGTGACCGCGACCGCTTGGTGGCGGCCCTGACGCACTGGCAAGCCGGCGAGATGAGCCAAGCGGGGCAGCAGCTCGAGGCCGCGTCGAGCGCGCTCGCTGCGTCGTCCACAGTCAATCATCGCCTCCGGGCCCGTGTCTCCTTCGCGAGCGGTATCGCGGCCGCCCGCTCCGGCGACATGGCCGGCGCGCTCCGTGACCTCTTTGATGCGTGGCGGGCTGCGCGACGGAGCGGGGATGTCTATGGCGAGGCGCTCACCATTCAGGCGTTGGGCAATCATTATTGGACGGTCGGCCGCCTGATGGACGCGGACCGGCTCCTCAGACGCGCCGAGCGCCTGATGACGGACGCCGGCGAGGGGCGGGCGCGCGCGAAGGTCCTCGTCCAACTCGGAACGCTGCATGCCTCGATGGGGGACATGGACGAGGCCAGCGCCTTCTTCGGCGCGGTGTTGCAAGCGGGCGAACAAGGGGGGGCACATCGCCACGACCACGCGGCGGCGATCATTGGACACAGCCGCATCCTGGTCAGTCGCGGGCGCTACGAAGAGGCAACCGGCATCGTCGCGCAGTGCATCAAAGACATTGGTCGCCGTGGCGGTCGTCACCCGGTCTTGGTGGACCTGCACAATGCGCTCGCAATGACGTTCGCGGTTGCGGCCCGCGGTGAGCGGCTCGTCGTGGGGGCGCTCAACTATGCGGGCGAGGCCGCGGACCGCGCGACGGAGCTGGGCTATATGCGCGGACTCGTGACCGCGCTGGGGATTCAGGTGCGGGCGTTGCTCGCGCTGGGTCGGCACGCCGAGGCGGCGACCCGGTTGCAAGACCTCGACGCAGCCTTTGAGGCGGCGCTGGAGCGTGAACCGCGACTTGAGCGGCTTCGCGCCGAGGTGGAGCTCTACCGACACGGTGTCCGGAAGGCTCTCGGAGACTCGACCGGCGCCGACGAAGCGCGTCAGGCGGCGTGGAACGAGCTCATGGCGCAGGTCCGTTGCCTTGAAGGCACGGGCTTCGAGCGCGGGTTTCTGAACAACATCCTGCCCCATCGCGAGATCCTGCAGGCGATGGAGCGGGTCGCGGGCGGCGCCGCCTGAGGGGGCGCGTCAGGCCAGAGAGACGACGCGATAGAGGGGCACGGGCCGAGCCTTGCCCTTCAGGTTCGCCGAGGGCCGCTCTTCGACCTGCAGACGACCGGGGAGCGCGTGCAAGATGGGGTCGGTCACGATGATCTCCCCCGCGCCAGCCGCGCTGCACAGGCGCGCGGCCGTGTTCACCGTGTCGCCGATGACCGTGTACGACAGGGTGCGGTTCGACCCCATGTAGCCCGCGACGACCTCGCCCGTGTTGATGCCGCACCCAACGTGAATGGCGTCTTCGCCATTCGCGACGCGGAACCGGTTGAAGTCTTGGAGCGCCTTCATCATGTCGAGCGCAGCGCGAACCGCGCGCTGAGCGTGGTCACTCTGGTGAACGGGCGCACCCCATACGGCCATGATCTCGTCCCCCACGAACTTATCGAGGGTGCCGTCGTGCTCGAAGATGATGTCGACCATGATCTCGAAGTACTCGTTGAGCATCGAGACGAGCTCTTGCGGCGCCTTGCGCTCGCTCATCGACGTAAAGCCGCGGATGTCTGAGAAGAGGACCGTGGCTTGACGGAGTTCCCCGCCTTTTTGGAGCGCGACATTGCCCTTGACGACCTGCTCGACGAGGTTGGGGGACAAGAGCCGCGACAGGTTGTTGCGGACGATCGCGGCGCTCTCCGCCTGTTTTGCGAGCTTGACGTTCGCGAGCTGCACGGCGGCTTGATGCGCGAAGGTCGAGATGACCTGCAGGTCTTTCTCGGTGAACACTCCGGTCGCGATCTGCGTGTCGAGGTGAATCATCCCGAGGAGCTCGCCGCGGAACAGCAGCGGAACGCAGATCGTGCTCCGAATCCCTTGGAGCATGATGCTGTGACTGCTGGCGAAGCGGCTGTCGATGGTCGCGTCGCTCGACAGGACGGCGTGCCGTTCGCGAACGACCTCGTTGAGGATGGTCTGCGACAGCTCGAACCGCGTATCGCCGACATGGCCCGTACGGTGCTTGATTTTTCGCGGCACGGGCACACCGCGGCCTTCGTCGACGAGCAGAATCACGCCGCGGTCGGCGTGCGTGAACTCGAAGGCCTTATCCAAGATGCGCTCAAGGAGCACGTCGACGTCGAAGATCGTGCCGACGTCTTGGTTGAGCTCAAACGCCACGCGGAGCTTCTCGTAGTCCGCGCGCAGGGCGACGTGGTCCGGGACATGGCTCTCGGGCAAGAACTGTCGCGCCGTGGACTCGCCCGCCGAGAGCCGCGCGCGGATCGCGGACTCTTGAACGAGCTGTGGGGAGATGCTGACCTCGCTGATCGCTGCTGAGAGCTCAGGCACGTCGCGCTCGATGAAGCGGCACTGGGTGCTGCCGAGCATGATGGTGTCGTCGTGCTGCAGGCGCTGCTTGCCGGTGAGACGCTGCTCGTTCACGTACGTCCCGTTGCGGCTGTTCATGTCCTGCAGCCAGTAAGCACCGTCGCTGAACGTGATCAGCGCGTGCTCCTTGCTGACGACACGGTCCAGGATCTGGACGTGCTGCTCCGGGTGGCGCCCAAGCGTGTTGATCGCGCGGAGCGTGACCTCCCGACGCGTGCCCTCAGGGCTTGAGACCACCAGCTTGGCCATCGACTCTCTCGTTCGAGCGCAGCGCCGCGATGCGCCGCGCGACTGTACCTTGCGGGTCCGCGTTGTTCACGTTTTTCAGCAGGCCGGCCCACGCATCGGCAGCCGCAGTTAAATCGCCCTGCTGCTCCCGGACGACAGCCAGGTTCCGCCAGGCCTGCGCGTCCTCCGGCGCGAGCGCGGTCGCGCGCTCAAGCGCCGCGCGTGCGGGCGCGAGCTGGCCTGATTGCGCGAGGGCTGTGCCGAGCTGCACTTGCAAGGTGGCGTTTTCGGGCGCAGCAGACGCCGCGGCAGCGAGCTGGGGCACCGCGCCACGCGCGTCGCCGTTGGCCGCCAACGTGTTGCCCAAGGCGCCGAGGGTCGCTGCCCAGAGCTGTTGCACGCGCGGGTCGTCAGCCCGCTTCGCGGCAAGGTCCGAGAGCGCCGCACGAGCGCCGGTCGCGTCTCCGCGCTCGAGCAGCGCTCGGCTGAGGCCGAACTGCACGTCCTCGTCGTTCGGCTTGAGCGCAAGCGCCCGACGAAACTCGTCGACCGCTGCGGCCGCGTCCCCCGCGTCAACGAGGGCGCGGGCCAGAGCCGCAGCGATTTCAGGGTCTCGCGGCGCTCGGGCCGCAGCGATCCGCAGTTCAGCGATGGCTTCACGTGAGAAGCCGCGGCGGCTCAAGTCCGCGGCGCGGCTCACATGCGACGCGACGTCCTCGTTTGTCTCAAGCGAGCGCGTGGGGCCTGTCCCGGCTGCTGCGACGACGCTCGTCGGCCTGTCCTGCCGACGCACGGCTTCACCCGCGTCCACCGCGGCGTCGAGTGAGGGCCGGTCGACAGCGCGGTGGGGCGCGCGGTCGCAGGCCATGATCGAGGCGAGCGCGATCAGGGCAGCGACAGGACCCGAGCGGTGGCGCTGACGAAGCGGCATCGTCTGTTCATACCACGGAGCGGTGCCCATCGACGCGCTCGATCTCAGCGACGACCGGGAAATGGTCACTGGTCGTGACCTCGGTGGCGACCCGACACGTCCGCGGTCGAGCCCAACCGCGCTGGGCCATGATGTAGTCGATGCGGCGGTTCGGCGCCTTGACGCTGAAGGTGAGTTCATCACCTCGTCCAGCGGCGTCGAACGCGTCGACGAGTGGCCCGTGGTCGACATTCGGTCCACGCAACGCCTCAAGGGTCGAGGAGTCCGGCGTGTCGTTGAAGTCGCCCATCAACAGCGCCGGGTGACTGGCGTCTACGAGCTGACGGACCATGTGCGCCTGCTGGAGCCGCTCGTCGGGATCGACGCTCAGGTGGGTGTTCACGACGACGAGCGCCGGCTGCGTGGAGAGCGTGACGCGCAGGGCCGAGCGCTGCTCGTCTCGGTCGCGCGGCAGCAGGGTCGTATCGACTGCAGCGATCGGCCATCGAGAGAGGAGCGCCACGCCAAACCGACCGCCTCGGTGGTCGGTCAATGACCCAGCGAACGCGTGGTACGGCAGCTCAAGCGCGGCTGCGAGATACGCGGGCTGGTTCATCCGCTCGCCCATGCGCCAATCGACCGCGACCTCCTGGAGCGCGAGCAGGTCAATCGCGTCGTCTCCCGCGAAGGCCGCGCGGAATGAGTCGGCCACTGCGGCCATGGACGTCTCGATGCCGATGCGAATGTTCCATGTCGCGACGCGGAGGCGCAGAGGCAGGTTGGGCGATGTCATGCCTTGGGGGTCTCCGACAGGGTGGGCCCAGCGGTCGCTGAGGCGGCGTCTGAGTGGGCGAGAGGCAGGCTGACGCGGACGAGCGCGCCGCCGCCCGGCGCGTCCTCGACCTCGACGCTGCCGCCCTGGGCGAGGGCGATCTTTCGGACATAGGAGAGACCAAGGCCGGTCCCCTGCGGCCGCGTCGAATAGAAGGGCTCGAAGAGGTGGGCGCGCGCGTCCGGTGAGAAGCCAGGGCCATCATCGAGGACCTCAATCGTCGCTGCATCGCCCAAGGACCGCACACGCAGGACAATATGACCCTCACGGCCGCCGAGCGCCTCGCGGGCGTTGCGGAGCAAGTTCAGGAGAGCCGCTCGGACCTGGTTGGGGTCCGCCAAGGCGAGACGCACGGCGCGATCGGGGTCGAGGCGCGTGCGAACGCGTGCGCGCTCCATCTCAGCGCGCACGAAGTCGAGCAGCTCGGCGGCGATTGCGTTGAGGTCGCAGGGCACGGGCTCTGGGCGGGGCAGCCGAGCGAACCCAAGGTACGCCTCGGTGATCTCGCGTAGACGCTCCACCTCGATGATGATGCTGGAGAGGAGTGTCCTGGCCTCAGCCCCCCCCTGCAGGTGGTCGAGCTCCTCCATCAGCAGCTCCGAGTTGAGGCCGATGCTGCTCAGAGGATTGCGGAGTTCATGGGTGATTTGAGCGGCAAGGCGACCGACGGTCGCGAGCCGCTCCTGATGGAGGATCTCTCGCTGCTGGTCGGCGAGGCGCTGGTCGCGCAGGCGGATCGCCTCGGCCATGCGCTCAATGTCGGCCGCCAAGTCACCCAGCTCATTATTGACCTTGAGGCCGAGGCCGCGCTGAGGGCCGCCCGGGAGCGCGGCGCTCTGTGAGGTGCCGAAGTCGCCGCGCGCCATGCGCCCCACGGCATCGCGAAGCACACCGAGCGGGCGTAGCGTGAGTCCCGCGCCGATGGTGAGCGCGAGGCCGATGGCGAGACCGGACAAGGTGAGCAGAAGCGTGCTCCACAACGCGCGCTGCTCTTGGGCCGCGAAGGCCTCGAGGGCGGCGCTGGTCTCTGCAGCGGTCCTCAACTCGAAGCGCGCCACCTCGAGCCCGAGCGCGCCCAGCCTCTCCTGCACATTCCGCTGCGCGTCCATCCAAGCCGCCCGAGCGACATCGGAGCCGGCCGCGAGGGTGGGGTCGGTCTGCTCTTCGTTGGTTTGGTCTACGCGCGTCGTCAACGTCCCGATAGAGCGGGCAAGCTCGGCGCGTCGAACGTCCAGGGCGTCGAGCATGGCAACACATTCGGCGATCGCAGGCGCGTCGCCCCCTCGCTCGAGCGCCGTGCGGACGGCGGCGAAGCGGGCAGTCAGGACGTCGAGGCTCGGATGGCCACGCTGCGAGACCAGCAGCGCGCGGTGCAAGGTCGCCCAGTCACGCGGCTCTACGACCTCATCGAGCGCCCGCAACTCCGACTTGATGTCACTCAGCAGGGCGGGCAGCGGCAACAGGCTTGTGTGAATGACGCTCAGGCGTTCGCCCAGCCGGTTCAGCGTCCACGCCCCGTGTACGCTCACCGCGCCAAACACGAGCAGCAGGGCGGCGAAGGCGGCAAAGATTCGAGCCGGCAGCGAGACGCGCATGGGGCGTGGTCTGACACGCCATTGACGAAAAAGCGAGGCGCATGGTAATCGCGCGCGGCCCAGCTTACAGGGAGGCGCCGATGACGAGCCGATTCCGACCCACGCTCTACGCGGGTCTCCTGCTTATGCCCGCGGGTCACGCGATGGGCCAGACCGTGCCTCCGAAGACTTGGCTCGCGCCGCTGGGCGCCCAGTCTGGCCCTGGCGTCGGCATGATCTCGGAGAAGCTCGACGAGGCAACGCGGAGCGAGCTCCGAAAGGCACGGCGGGTCGAGCTCCGCGGCGAGGTGAATCCACCGAAGGCGGGCGCAGCGGAAGGGGCTGACCCGCGTGTGGCGCAGGCTGAGAACCTGCGGACGGCGGGCAAGGCCGCGTTCGCGCGGAAAGACTACGAGACGGCGCTCAAGCAGCTGCAGGGCGCGCTCGGTCTGTATGAGGAGGCGATCGCCTCGGTCTCCAAGTTCGAGGTCGTGCCTGAGACGCTCGGTTACCTGGGGGCCTCCTCGCTCGCGCTCGGCTACGACGATGACGCGAAGGATTACTTCCAGCGTGTCCTGGCGCTGATGCCAGACGCCGCCCCACTCGACGACTACCCCGCTGAGGTCGTCGCCCTCTTCGAGAAGCTCAAGGCGCAGCAGAGCAAGAAGAAGAAGGGGTCACTCGTTGTGCGCAGCGCCCCCGCTGGCGCCGTCGTTCGCGTCGACGGTACAGAATACGGCAAGGCGCCGCTGACGGTCCCCAACCTCGCCCGCGGCGAGCACTTCGTGCAGCTGTCTTCTGAGGCTGACGGCATGGCGGGGACCAAGGTCGAGGTCAAGGGGGGGAGAGCGGAAACAGTCACGCTCGACCTGAGCACCCAGACGGGCCCCGAGCCGTCGATCCCGGTCGACCCGGCTGTGGCTCGCGACATCGCGGTCATGGCCGGCGACGGGCAGCTCGGCGACATCTTCAAGCACCGCGCCGACGAAGTCGCCGAGCTGACGAAGGCGGAGTGCATCGTCGTCGGGCACGTCGTGCCCCAGGGCATCGGCTTTGCGCTGAAGCCCTACGTCTACAGCCCCTCCGAAAAGCAGGTCGCCGCGCTCGACGACATCCGCTTCCGCGCAGACCTCTCGAGCGTTGCGGTGCAGGCGGGTACCTTCGCGCGCGCCATCGAGGGGGCCTGCGAAAAGTTCCCCTTCGACAAGATTCTCGTCGGGGGCGTGGTGGCCGTCACGCCGCCGACGCCGCCGCCGCCCGTCGCGGTTGCCGCGCTCCCCACGCCGTTGCCGGAGCCCGTGCGACCCGCACCGACACGCCTCGCGGAGCCCGCGCTGACCGTGGGGGAGGGCGACGAGCTGTCCGATGCCGACGGTGAGGCGTGGTACGGCAAGTGGTGGGTCTGGACCATCGCGGGGAGCGCGCTCATCGGCGGCTCTGCGTACGCCGGCTACGTGCTGCTGCAGGACGATGGCGGCAGCGGCACTGTAGACGCTCGGGTGAGGTGGTGATGATGAGCATCAAGACACTGCAAAAGGGCGCGGCGCTCACGTGGACGGCCTTCGCGCTGAGCGCATGCGGGGACGCCGCGACGGGCGGCGGCACCGGCCTTGAGCTGCGGCTGTATTCTGCGGTCCGTGAAGGCAGCGCCTTCGTCCCCGTCCTCGACGATCCGGCCCTCGGCGTCGGCGTGCTTGAGGTCGTCAGCATCCGCAAGGACGACCCCGAGGGCACGACCCGCGCGCGGACCTTCGACCTCGCATCCGGTACGGGCACGCTCGACGATCTGCCGATCGGTGAGGGCTATCAGCTCTTCGTGCGCGGTTTCCCGCCCGCGGGCGGCGACGACGTCGTGCGGGTGTTCGGTGGGACGCCCTTCTTCGACATCGTCGAGGGTCAAAAGACGCGCATCGGCGTGCAGCTCGGCGTCGCGAACTGCGTGATGTTGAACCACTCAGCCGAGGAGCTCTCGCGGGACGGCGGCCTTGAGGACATGATCGTCAAGCGCGTAGGCTTTACGGCAACGGAGCTGCCTGACGGGCGCGTCCTCGTGATCGGCGGCGCGGGGGTTGACGGCAGCGGGCAGCCGAACAAGCTGCACGACAGCGTCGAGATTTACGACCCTCGATTGGGTCAGTTCTTCCCCGCCAGCGAGCGCCTTCACCTCTCGACCGTGCGCGCTTGGCACACGGCGACCCTCCTCGCGGACGGGCGGGTGGTGGTGTTCGGCGGCCTCTCCGTCGTGAATGGCGCGCCCGCGCCGACCGGCACCATCGAGCTCATCGACCCCATGTCCGCTGAGAACCCCGTCACGGTCCTCGCCGCGACGACGCCAGGCGGCCTTGAGCGTTGGGGGCACCAAGCGACGCACTTGGAGTTCGACGGCTCGGTGCTCATCACCGGCGGGCTCGACCGCACCTCCCGAGCGCTCGCGTCCGTGCTTCGGCTGGTGCCCGGCCCGGGGGGCGATATGGCCGCCGCGACCCTCGTCCCGCAGGGGGACATGCGGACCGCGCGCGCCTGGCACACGGCCTCGCGGTTGCAGCCAAGGAACGACGCGCCGGTGATCGTCGCGGGCGGCGTCGGCCCAGAGGGTGAGCCCTTGGCCGCGATGGAGGCGATGACGCTGAACCCCGCGCAGGCAGGCTGCCCTGCGGGTCAGTCGCCCAGCGCGGCGAGCGGCTGCTGGGTGCAGCCCCAAGGCGTCGCGTTGAGTCAGGCGCGGTTCGGCCACCGCGCGGTCGCCGTCGGTGGAGGTCGCCAGCTCCTCTTCGTCGGCGGTTACTCTTCGGCGGACCGGACCGCGACCGCGACCGCGCTTGACCTGGTCGACGTGGACTTCCGCATGGGCGGTGGGCCGGGGCAGCCGCCGGTTGGTCAGCTCGAGACGGGCCGTGGCGACCTGAGCGCGACCGTGCTCGGCGACGGCAGCGTGCTCGTCACCGGTGGGATGCAAGGGCGTCGGCCGTTGCGAAGTTCCACGCGCCTTGTGCCGTGCGCGCCCGGCGAAGCCTGCGCTCAGGTCTTCACTGAGCGGCGCTTGCCCGATGGCTGCGGCATGAGCCAAGAGCGCTTCGGTCACGAGGCCCTGCGCCTGCAGAGCGGGAGCGTGCTTCTGCTCGGTGGCGTTGGGCTCGCTGGCCCCGAAACGCTCACCACGATGGGCCGCGCTGAGCTTTACTTCCCCGCGCCGGCGTACCTGAACGAAGTCTACCCGTAGCGTGTGGTCGGGCGCGCTCGCGGGGCTCTTTGCGGTCGTCGCGGTCGCGCTCTGGGCCGAAGTCGGAAATGCGGCGGCTCCCCCTCGGCAGACGGTGGGCGCCGACCTGACACAGTTTGTGAAGTCCGCGCGCGTGCTCGGGCGCGCGGGCGACCCAGCGCGCGCCGAAGTCGGCGACATCATCGAGTGGACGCTCAGCGTGACCAATCGGGGTGTCGGTGCAGCCGAGGGTGTTACGCTCACCGACGCACTGTCACCCCGCTTGACTTACGTCGAGGGCTCGCTGCTTTTGGACGGGCGCCCGCTGAGTGACCGCTCAGATGACGATGAGGGCGAGGCGTTCGATCGCCGGGTCGCCGCGCGCATCGGGCTCGTCGGACCCAGTCAAACCGCTCGGCTCTCGTTCTCGACTCGGGTCGACGCTGGCCCCGAGATCGTCAATCAGGCGCAGCTCTTTGCGGCAGGCCTCCCTTCGGAGCGTTCGGACGCAGACGCGGACGATACGAACGGCGACGCCCCGACGCGGGTGACGGTCGGGCAGGCGCCGACGCGGGCGCTCGCGGCGACGCTCGCCGTCCAAGGCGCAGAAGCGTCGGTCATCGGCTTGGGTGACGCGGTCGTGGTCAGCGTCGCCTTGGGCAATCTCGGTACG
>CANLBD010000059.1 GCA_947488215.1 Myxococcales bacterium
CCCCGCGCTCGAGCAGCGCGTCGAAGCAGGCGTGAGCCACGTCGTCGTCGGCGTCGGACAGACCGCGCCGCAGGGCGTCGACCGGCGTCGCTCGAGTCGCGGCGGCGGCGCGCACACGCGCGCTCGGATCGAAGTCAAGCGCGTGCTCTAGGGCGCCTGCGCCGAGCTCACCCAGCAAGGACAGGCTCCGTGCGGCGGCGGCGCGCAAGCGACCACTCGCCGTGGCTCTAGGGTCGAGCGCGCGCTCAAGGTGCGGTAAGACGCGCTCCGGCCGCATCTCTGCGATGATCCGGCCCGCGCGCCGGCGCGTGGCCTTGCGCGGCGCGTCGAGCAGCGCCACCAACTGTGCGACCGTGGCGGCCTCTGCGCGCTCGGCCAAGCGCGCACGGGCGCCATCACGCACGACGGGATCGTCGGCGTAGAGCGCGTCGTCCAGGTCTTGCTCGGGGTCGTGCTCGCTCTGCGGCCGAGTCAAGCCACGATCCCGGCGACGGCGGCGCACATGAAGGTCGACAGCGAGCCGCCGACCATCGCGCGCCAGCCCAGAGAAACCAGGTCCGCGCGACGCCCCGGCGCGAGCAGGCTGATGCCGCCGATCTGAATGGCCACGCTCGAGATGTTGGCGAAGCCGCAGAGCGCGTAGCTCGCGATGAGCACGGAGCGTGGCTCGACGAGGCGGCCCTGCTCGATCATCACGGACAGGTCGTTGTACGCGACGAACTCATTCAAGACCGTCTTGGTGCCAATGAGCTCACCGACGGCGACTGCGTCGACGGACGGCACGCCGAGCACCCACGCGAGCGGCGCCATGACCTTGCCGAGCACCATCTGCATCGACAGGTCTGGCAGGCCCACGAAGCCGCCGGCCCAGCCCAGCAGCGCGTTTGCGAGGGCGACGAGCGCGACGAACGCGACGAGCATCGTGACGACATTCACCGTGAGGCGCATGCCGTCCCACGCTCCGCGCGCCGCGGCGTCCACGACGTTGCCCGCGTCCGTTCGCTCCCACTTCGCCTGCATGCCTGCGGTGACCGGGGTCTCCTCCTCGGGCACCATGAGCTTCGCGATCAGCAGCGACGAAGGCGCGGACAGGATGCTGCAGGTCAGCAGGTGACCGGCGATGTCGGGGAATCGGTCTCCGAACAGCGAGACGTAGACCACGAAGACGCCGCCCGCGACGTTCGCGAAGCCACCCACCATGACCGCCATGAGCTCACTGCGCGTCATGCGGTCGACATACGGACGAATGAGCAGCGGCGCCTCGGTCTGACCCACGAAGATGTTGGCCGCCGACGCGAGCGTCTCGGCGCCACTGGTCCGCATGGTGCGGCGCATGGCGACATCGAAGACCCAGACGATCGCCTGCATAACCCGCAGGTGGTAGAGCACGCTCATCAGCGCGCCGAAGAAGATGATCGCGGGCAGCGCGCTGAAGGCGAGCGGGTACTTCGAGACCAGGTCGCCAAAGACCATCGACAGGCCGGTCTGCGCGAAACCGATGAGCTTGTTCGCGCCCTCGTTGACGCCGCTGAAGAACGTGAGACCGAAGTCCGTGCGGAGCACGAAGAGCGCGAACGTGACCTGCAGCACCACCCCCCAGAGCACGACGCGCCAGGGGATGGACTTGCGGTTGGTGCTCCAGGCCCACGCGATGAGCATCAGCACGACGACGCCCAGAGCGCTCGTCAAGCGCGCCTCGATCGGGGCGTCGATGGCGTGACTCCGGAGCGACTCGACGAGAGGAGACACGGGGCTTTCGCCGTTCATCGCGGCCTCACTCGATGCGGTCGATGATGAGCGTCGGCGGCTCGACGACCGCGTCGCCGAGCACGAACGCAGCGTCGAAATAGCGACGCGCGGCGTCGACGCCGACGTCGTCGTGGTGAATGAAGAGGAGCGGCTCGCCCTCGCGGATGTGGTCGCCGATGCGCGCGTTCATGACGACGCCGACCGCGGGGTTGACGGCGTCCTCTTTGCGCGCGCGACCGGCGCCGAGGCACATCGCGCCGACGCCGATGGCGCGGGCGTCAATCCCCTGCACGCAGCCTGACTTCGGGGCGGGCAGGGCGACGATGTGGCGCGCCTTGGGCAGGCGGTCGGGGTCGTCGATGACGCGCGGATCGCCGCCTTGGGCCTCGACGAGCGCCCGAAAGCGCGCGAGCGCCCGGCCGTCGTCCAGCGCGCGCTCCGCCTCGGCCGGGTCAACGCCCCCGAGCTGGAGCATCTCCCGCGCGAACGTCAGCGTCAGCGCGCGGACGTCCGCAGGCCCGCCGCCGCGGAGAATCTCAACGCTCTCGCGGACCTCGAGCGCGTTGCCGACCGTCGCGCCGAGCGGCTGGTTCATGTCGGTCAGGTACGCGACCACGCGCTTGCCCATGTGCTGCCCGATGCCCGCCATGGTCTCCGCGAGCGTACGCGCCTGGTCGACGGAGCGCATGAAGGCACCGTTCCCGACCTTAACGTCGAGCACGAGCGCGTCGATGCCCTCGGCGAGCTTCTTGCTCATGATCGAGCTGGCGATGAGCGGGATCGACTCGACGGTCGCCGTGACGTCGCGCAGGGCATACAGCAGCTTATCGGCGGGCGCGATGTCGGCGGTCTGCCCGATGAGGCCGAGCCCGAGCGTGTCGACGAGCTCCCGGAACCGCGCCGAGGTCTGCTGCGTCGAAAAGCCGGGGATACTCTCGAGCTTGTCAAGCGTGCCCCCGGTGTGGCCGAGCCCGCGACCGCTGACCATCGGTACGCGCACGCCGCAGGCCGCGACGAGGGGCGCGAGCGGCAGGCTGATCTTGTCGCCCACGCCGCCGGTGCTGTGCTTGTCCACGCACCGACCAGACAGGTCGCTGAAGTCGAGCACGCTGCCCGAGCGGAGCATGGCCTCGGTCCAAGGGGCGAGCTCCTCGGGGCGCATGCCCTTGAAGAACACGGCCATCAGGAACGCGGCCATCTGGTAATCGGGGATCTCGCCGGTCGTATTCCCCTTGACGAGGAACCGAAGCTCGTCCGCGGTCAGCGCTCCGCCGTCCCGCTTGCGCTCGATGAGGTCGACCGCGCGCATTACTGCTCGCCGCCGTCGCCGTTGTCGCCTCGGTCGGCGCCCTCAGCGCGCTCTAAGAAGGCCTGCGCGACCCCGAGCGCCGTTCGCGCCTTGGAGACTGCGGCGCGGGCGCTGCCGAGCTCAGCCTCGAGCGATGCGATGCGGGCCTTGGCCTCAGCGAGGGCATCCGTCGTCGTCGCAAGTTCGCGCTGCCGCGCGGAGAGCGAAGCGTCCCGCTCCGCGACCTCTTCGCTCAGCGATTCAATCGAGCGGGCGTGCTCCGTGACCCGCTGGCGCTGCTCACGCAGCTGCGCCTCCAAGTCGACCGCGCGCGCGTCCCGCTCAGACAGAGCGTCCGCGTGGGCGCGGCGCTCTTGAGCGAAGGCGGCCTCGGCGGCTGCGGTGGCTTCGGCGGCGCGCTCGGCGTCCGCGGCGCGCTGCTGCTTCGACTCAGCCACGGCGGCTTCAAAGCGGAGCGCCTGGGCCTCGGCGTCGCTGGCGCGCACGGCCTCGCGTCCGATGCGCGCCTCGAAGTCCGCGACCCGCGCTGCGTGGGCGTCATTGAGGCGCTCGACCTCTTCGGCGCGAGCGGCGGCGGCCCGACGGGCCTCATCGGCAGCCGTCTCGCGCGCCTCGGCGAGCTCGGCCTCAAGGCGCGTCGTCGTCTCTCGCAAGCGCTCGGTCAACGTGGCGCGTGTCTCGTCGAGCTCCCCTTGCAGCGCTGTCTTGGACGCGCGCAAGGCATCGGCCTCGTCCTCGTGCGCGCTGGTCAGACGTGCGACCTGTGCGTCGTGCGTCGTTCGCAGCTCTTCTTGCGTCGCTGTGAGCTTCGCTGCGGCCTCGGACCGAATCCGCTCGACGAGCAGCGTGTGTGTGGTCTGGGTGTCTGCGGTCGCCTGCGCGTGCTCGGCGCGCACGCGGGCGAGCGTCTCGCTGTGCTGCGCGGCGGCCTCGCTCGCTTCGCGCTCCGCCCGCTGGCGCGTCGACTCGGCGTCGTGGGACGCCCGCGCGGCCCGCGCCTCGGCGTCCGCGAGCTGCAGGGTCAGGCGCTCCTCCGTCTCCGCGAGCGCTTGCGCGGCGGCCTCTCGCGCGGCCTGAAGGTCCGTCGTGGCCTTCTTCTGCGCGCTCTTGACCTCTTCGTAGGTCTTCTCGGTCTCTTCGCGGGCCTTCTCGAGGCGCACGCGCGTCTCCGAGAGCCGAACGCGCAGGCTCTCGATCTCGCGCTCGGTCTCTTCGCGCGCGGATTGCGCTGCCGTCGCGCGTGCCTCAGCCGCGCGCAGATCCGCCTGAGCGCGCTCATGGTCGCCGCGCGCTTGGTCGAGCTGGTCGCCGACGTCCATCATCTGGCGGTCACGCGCCGTCAGGCGGTCGCGGAGCTCAAGGACCTCGCGCTCCCTGCGGTTCAGGTCCTCGCGGACTTCGAGCAGCTCGCGACGCGCCACGGAGTCGCTCGACCGCACGCTCTGCTGCTCCGCGTCGCGCTTGCCGAGGGCCTCACGCGCGAGCAGCAGCTCCTGCTGGAGCTCGGTTACGCGCTGGCGAAGCGTGCGGTTGTCGCGCTCGAACTGCGCGGCCTCCTGCGCCAAGTGCTCCGCCTCACGCAGTGCCTTGTCCGACGCCGGGGGCGCCAGCATGTCGAGCCGCGCGCTCGTGGTGACTTGGTCTTCGAAGGGTGAGTCGCCGAAGTGTCGCGTCGGCCCCTCGAGGGCGTCTTCGAGCAGGTCCGTCTCGACCGAGAGCAGGTCGTCGGCGAGCACGGGCAAGCCACCGAGCTGGGCCTCACTGCCCGTCTCGAGCACCTCGCTGCCATCGAGCGAGAGCACGGGCATCTCGTCGATCATGCTCCCCGCGTCACCCATGTCGGCGTCGAGCACGATCGAGGAGAACGCTTGGTCGGCCTCGAGCTCAAGCTCGCGCAGCTCTTGCTCGTCGAACACGCTGCTGCCCAGGAGCACATCCGAGACCTCGCCGCCGAGCGCCTCGCCGAGCATCTGCGCCTCGTCGCCGGCGGGCACCTGCGCGCTCCTCGAGACCAGCGCGTTGACCTGCGCCGCCAGCGCCGCGAGAGTGAACGGCCGGGTCAAGTACGTGTCGGCGCTGGTCTTCAGCGCGCGGTGGCGATCGAGGCGCTCTGAGTCTTCTTCGGCGGCGTCGATGACCATGATCACGGGCACGTCGGGCGCGCGGCGTCGCAGCTTGCTGCACAGGCCGTAGCCCGCACCCTTGGTGTCCATCATGCCGAGCACGATCAGCGCCGGAGGGTCCAAGTTGGCGAGGTCTACGCCCTCGCTGCCGTCGGTGGTCGCCTCGGCGTCCCAGCCGAGGGCCTCGAAGGCCTCTCGGAGCTGCTCGCCGAACTCACTATCGGTGTCGATGATCTGGACCTTGTTCCGCATGGGGGCACGCTAAGCGACCCCCCCAAAGGTGTCAACGTGACGCCCGAGCGCGCAGGGGCGTGCGCGGCGCCGCGGCGTGCGATATGATGTGTCCATGCCTGAGAGGTCACAAGCGGGGCAGACGCAGACGAGCAGCCAAGCGGGCGGCGCGCGGGCACCCGCCGCGCAGAGCGCTCCGGCACGGCAATCGACGGCGCAGACAGACTACATGAAGTCGCTTCAGCGCACGCCGGGCGGCGAGGGGGGCGATGCCGCGGCGGCAACGGCCTCTGCAGGTCCACCCGCAGCCGGAGCGACCGCGGCGGCGGACGCGAAGGCGACCGGCCTGGAGAACTACGAGGCTGCGCTGGGCAAGTATCTGGGCTCCAAGCTCTACGGCGCGGTGTCCGACGCCGTCGCCCCGGCCAAGATGACGGGCTATGCGCACCAGGCGCTCGACGCCGCGGTCGGCTACCTGACCGGGCAGCTCGGGCAGCTCGCGCCCGACAGCGACCCCAAGGCGCTCCAAGCCTTCAGCAGCGCGCTCGACGCCACGCTCTCCCCCGTCGTCGACGCCTACATGAAGTCCGGTCCGGGCCGCGAGATGAGCGAGAAGCTCGCGGCGTATGTCGACGCGCACCCGCGCGAGGTCGCGACCGTGGCGGTCCTGGCCGCGATGGGCATGGTGCTCGCGAACGCCAAGATCCCGGACCTGAAGACCAAGTTCAAGGTCGCGGACGGCGTGAGCGCGTCCGTCGAGGCCAAGCTCGGCACGTTCCGCAACATCTCGCTCGAGCAGATCAAGGGCCGCATCGAGGCCGAGGTGCCGCTCCTGGGCGGCACCCTGCGCGCCGAGGCGTCCATCGAGAATCGCAAGCTTCAGGCCGGCGGCCGCGAGACGAACGCGATGGTTGGCGGGCGCTGGCAGAACGAGGACGGCACCTGGCAGGCGGGCGCCCAGTACGGCTACAGCACGCAGTCCGGCCACAGCGCCGAGGCCTATGTGCGCCGCGAGGACAAGAAGAAGGACTGGTTCGTCGAGGGCCGCGTCGGCCACGACCAGCAGCGCGGCAACTACGGCATGATCGGCGTCGGCTTTCGCTTTTAGCCGAGCTCGCGCAGGCGGCCGAGCAGGTTGTCCATCGTCTGCTTGGCGTCGCCGAGGAGCATGCGCGCGTTCTCGTGGTAGAAGAGCGGGTTGTCGACGCCCGCATAGCCCGCGCCGCGGCTGCGCTTGAGCACCACTACGCGGCTCGACTTCCAGACCTCGAGCACAGGCATGCCGTAGATGGGGCTCGACGTATCGCTCTGCGCGCTCGGGTTCACGATGTCGTTCGCGCCGATGACGAGCACGACGTCCGTGCGCGAGAAGTCGTGGTTGATCTCGTCCATCTCAAGCACGACGTCATACGGCACGTTCGCCTCGGCCAGCAGCACGTTCATGTGCCCCGGCAGGCGACCTGCGACAGGGTGAATCGCGAAGCGCACCTGCACGCCGCGCTGGCGCAGGGTGTCCGTGATCTGCTGGACCGCGTGCTGAGCGCGCGCGACCGCCATACCGTACCCGGGTACGAAGATGACCTCGCGCGCGCCGGCGAGGGCGGACGCCGTCTCCTCGAGCGAGGTCTCGCGCACCTCGCCCTCGGGCGCGGGCCCCGCGGCCTTGGCCGCGCCGGGTGCGGGGTCCGCGCCGAAGCCGCCGAAGATGACGTTCCAGATCGAGCGATTCATTGCGCGGCACATGATGTAGCTCAGGATCGCGCCGCTCGAGCCGACGAGGGCGCCGGTGACGATGAGCAGGTCGTTCGAGAGCATGAAGCCGGCGGCCGAGGCGGTCCAGCCCGAGTAGCTGTTGAGCATCGACACAACCACGGGCATGTCCGCGCCGCCGATCGCTACGACGAGGTGAACGCCCAGCACGCCCGCGATGGCCGACATGATGAGCAGCCATGTCAGGCCCGTGGTCTCGGGCGCGCTCGCGAACGCGACGCCGAGGCCCACGCTGGCCACACACATCGCCAAGTTCAGGGCGTGACGACCCGGCAGAAGCAGCGGCTTGCCGCTCAGGCTGCCGCGGAGCTTCAAGAACGCCACGATGGAGCCCGTGAACGTGAGCGCGCCGATGAAGACGTCAATGAAGATCTCAGTCAGCAGGATCGCGCGGCCGCCCTCGTCCGCGCCGTGGCCGCCCAGATAGCTGGCGTAGCCGACAAGGACAGCGGCCAAGCCCACGAAGCTGTGCAGGAGCGCGACGAGCTCGGGCATGGCCGTCATTGCGACGCGCGCGGCCATCAGCGCCCCGATGCCGGAGCCGACGACGAGGGCGATGAGCAGGTTCGCGTAAGCGTTGACCTCGCTGTGCATCAGGGTCGCCACGATGGCGACGCCCATGCCGATCAGGCCGTAGGCGTTGCCGCGGCGGGCCGTGACCTGGCTCGAGAGCCCGCGCAGGCTCAGGATGAACAGCGTCGAAGAGACGATGTAGGCGACGGTCAGGAGGGCGTCTTCAATCTTGAGTGCGTGCATCAGTGGGCCCTCACTTCCGGAACATCTTGAGCATGCGCTGCGTCACCAAGAAGCCGCCGGCGACGTTGATGACGGCGAACAGGATCGCCGCGGTGCCGAGCAGCGTCGCGGGCGAGAGCGGGTCGCCCTTGGCCTGCAGCATACCGCCGAGCAGGATGATGCCGCTGATCGCGTTGGTCACGCTCATCAGCGGCGTATGCAGCGCGGCGGTCACGTTCCACACCACCTGCCAGCCCACGAAGCAGGCCAGCACGAAGACCGTCAGGTGCTGCAAGAACGTCGTGGTCGCGGCGGAGGCCAGCTCGCCCCCGCTCTGGAAGCGCAGCCACACCCACAGGGCAGCCAGGGCCAGGCCGAACGCGGCGGGTACCACGCCGCTCCCAGGCGCCTCGGGCGCGGGCGCGTGGCCGCCGCCATGGGACTTGGAGGGAGCGGGGGCGGGGGCGGGCTTGGGAGGCGCCGGCGTCGCGGCGGGCGCGGCGGCCGCGGGCTTTGCGGCGCCTTGGGGCGATGGCTGCACCGGCGGCGGCGGCGGCAGGACCTCGCCGCCCTTGATCACGGTCGCGCCGCGCAGGATCTCGTCCTCGAGGTTCACGTCCCACCGGGCCGCGCCGCCGAGGTCCGTGAGCAGGTGGACCAAGTTCGTCGCGTACAGGTTGCTCGCCGTCGTCGCGAGGCGGCTCGCGTAGTCGGTGTAGCCCACGACCTTGACGCCGTTGTGGACCACGACCTCGTCGGCGCGCGTGACCTCGCAGTTGCCCCCCTGCTCCGCGGCCAAGTCGATGACGACGGAGCCGGGCTTCATCGCTTCGACGTGCGTCTTCGGCCACAGGATCGGCGCGCGCTTACCGGGGATGAGCGCGGTTGTGATGACGACGTCGACCTGCTTGGCCTGCTCCATGAAGAGCGCCATCTCGGCCTCGATGAAGGCGGGGCTCATCTCCTTGGCGTAGCCACCGCCGCCGTCGCCGTCCTCCGCGAGGTTGACCTCGAGGAACTCGGCGCCGAGGCTCTGCACCTGCTCGCGAACGGCGGCGCGCGTGTCGAAAGCGCGCACCACGGCGCCCAGGCCGCGGGCCGTGCCGATGGCGGCGAGCCCGGCGACGCCCGCGCCGATGATCAGGACCTTCGCGGGCGGGACCTTGCCGGCCGCGGTGATCTGCTGCGTAAAGAACGAACCGTACTGCGCCGCCGCCTCGACCACCGCGCGGTAGCCCACCAGGTTCGCCGTCGAGCTCAGCGCGTCCATCTTCTGGGCGCGCGTCGTCCGCGGGATGCGGTCCATCGCGAGCGCCGTGACGCCGCGCGCGGCCAAGCGCTCCACAAGCGCGGCGTTCTGCGCGGGCCACAGGAACGAGATGAGCGTTGTGCCCGCCTCAAGGCGGTCGACCTCAACGTCGGTCGGCGCCCGAAGCTTGAGCACCACCGCCGCGCCTTGCACCGTGGCGGCGGCTGACTCAGCCACATGAGCGCCTGCAGCTCGATAGGCGGCGTCGTCGTAGCTCGCCGCGGCGCCCGCGCTCTGCTCGACATGGACCTCGAACCCCAGCTCGATGAGCTTTCGCACGCTGTCCGGCGTCGCGGCGACGCGCCGCTCTCCCGGATGCGTCTCTCTCAAGACCCCAAGCTTCATGCGGCGCTCCCTCAGTTCATCGGGCGCGCCTTGGCCTTCGACCAGCCGGGGCGCGCGGTGCGCCGGTTCTCTATCACGCGGACCGCCGAGCGTCCACCGACGCACAAGCGGTCAGCCGCGCGTGATGCTCGACCTGAGCACGCGAAACAGGCAGTCTGAAGGCGGGCATGAAGGCAGACCCTGAACGACTGGACTTTGCGGGCCTCGACGCGCGCGCCGAAGACTTCGACGCCTGCGTCGCGCGTACGCCGTCGATTGACCTGTACTGCTCATCCTCCGCTTGGGTTCAGCCGGCGCGCCGCGCCTTCACCCGCGGCGCTCAGCCCCTCGTGCTGGCGGGTGACGCCTGCTATGCCGCGTTGATGACGCTCCCCATTCGCGGCGGCCGCCTCGCGGCGCTGCCGCTCGAGTTCGCTTGGCGCCTGGCCTGTCCCTTCGTGGGCGCAGACCCCGCGGCCGCGGTCGACCTGCTCAGCGCCGCTGTTGAGCCGCCCGACTCCGCGGTGGACGCTCTCGTGCTCTCTGGCTTCGTGGCCGACGGGCCCGCGTTCGCGCGCCTGCATCACTTTGCCCAGCGAGCGGGGTGGAGCTTCGACGCCCTCGAGTCGGATGGCCGCTACGTGGCTGACCTCACCGGGGGGGTAGACGCGTTCATGCGGCGCCGATCGGCGGGCTTTCGCGCGAATATTCGCCGTGAACGGCGCCTCGCTGCGCGAGACGGCGTGACCTATGAGGCCCTCTCCGTCTTCGACTCCGACGCCAGCCTGATGAGCGCGTGGACCCGTATTCAAGCCATCGAGCGCCGCTCTTGGAAGGGCCGCGATGGGCATGGCATCGACGCCGATCCGATGCGCGGCTTCTACCGGGACATGACCCGCCGCCTCGCCCGACGTGGCGCGCTCCGCGTGGTGTTCGCGCGGCGGGCCGACCAGGACATCGCCTATGTCTTCGGGGGCGTGTTTGCGGGGACTTACCGCGGCTTGCAGGTCAGCTTCGACGACGCCTTCCGCCCGTTGGCGCCCGGGGTGCTGGTGCACCTTGAGATGATCGAGCGTTTGTGTGCCGAGGGGGTGATTGCCTATGATCTGGGCAGCGAGATGCCCTACAAGGCCCGGTGGGGCGAACGGGGCGTCGAGACTGTGAGGGTCGCGATGTACCGAGCGGGGCAGTGAGCGTCTGGATTTGGGCCGAGGTCGCCGCGCTCGCGCTCGCGCTCATCACCCTGCCGACTGTTCTGCTCGACCGACAAGGTCGGCCTCTGTCCGCCGCGCTGTGGACGCTCGTGCTGCTCCTGCTCCCGCTCGTAGGCGTCGGCGCTTGGTGGCTCTTCGGCCAAAAGTTCACCGCGAAGCGTCGCCGCAACCGAAAGCGACAAGCGCGTCTCGACGTCCTGACGAGCCTCGCCCGGCTGCGCGGCCGCAGCAGCGCGCTCATCCTCGCGCCCGTCGAGGGCTCGGCACGCGACCAGGCACGGGCGCGCCTCTTCTCCGACAGTGAGCGGGTCTTCGACGACCACGGCGAGTCCCACGTGACCGTGTTCGAGGATGCGCGCACTTACTACGACGCCCTCGAGGCCGCGATCGGTGGGGCGACCCACCACGTCCACTTTCAGTTCTACATCTTTCAGCCCGATGCGCAGGGGGCGCGCTTTCGCGACGCGCTGGTCGAGCGCGCGCGCGCCGGCGTCAAGGTCCGCGTGCTCCTCGACGCCGTCGGGAGCGGCGCGGCGACGGGTCGATTTCTCAAGCCCCTGAGAGATGCGGGCGCGATCGTGCGTGTCTTCTGGCCCGTGCGCTTTCGGCTCCGCGGCGTGCCCCTCAACTTCAGGAACCACCGCAAGCTTGTCGTCGTCGATGGCCGCGTGGCTTTCTTGGGCGGCATGAATATCGGCGAGGAGTATCTGGCGTGGCGAGACCTGGGCCTGCGCTTCACTGGCCCCGCCGTGGAGCAGTGCCAGTTTGTCTTCGCAGAAGACTGGCGAGCCGTCGACGACCACGACCTCGCACGCGAGCCCTATTTCAAGGCCCGCACGACCGACGACGCGGCGCTCACCGCCGCCGCCCTGTCGCCCGCCGGCGTCCGAATGCGCATTCTGGCATCGGGGCCCGACCGCGCCGTGAACGCGCACTTTCAGGCGTTCTTTCTCGCGTGCACCACGGCGACATCGCGCATCTACATCACCACGCCGTACTTCATCCCCGACCAGGCGATGCTCGCGGCCCTCACGTCCGCCGCCGACCGTGGCGTGGATGTCCGGCTGCTGCTCCCGGGGCTGAGTGACGTGCGGCTCGTGCAGGCGGCGAGCCGGTCGTACTACGAAGGCCTCTTGGCGCGCGGCGCCCGCATCTTCGAGTACCAGCCCAGCGTGCTCCACAAGAAGGCCATGCTCATCGACCACACGTGGTGCCTCGTGGGGAGCGCCAACATCGACGTCCGCAGCTTTCAGCTCAACTTTGAGCTGAGCGCTTTCGTCGAGAGCGAGGGCTTGAACGCGTCGCTCGCCGCCGGGTTTGCGGTCGACACAGCGCCGGAGGCGGCGAAAGAAGTGACCCTCCGCACAGTGTCGGAGTGGAGCAAGCCGCAAAAGGTTCTGCAAGCGGCCGCCCACCTGCTCAGCCCGCTCCTGTGACCCGCGCGGCGCACCGATTCACGTTGCGGCGTCGCGTCGTCGCTGATAATGCGCCGCCCGCACCGTGGGCGACTCGCCCAAAAAAGGACCAGTCCATGCGGATCTCTGACTCACTCCGTCGCCTCGCCCTCCTCGCAGCCCTCACCGCTGCAGTCCCTGCGTGCTCGCGCGACAAAGCCGCGGGTGGCGAAGCGACCGCCGAGTCCATCGACGCCCTGTCCATGCCGTCGATCCTCAAGAGCGTCCCCGCCGAGACGCCCTACTACTTCGCAGCGGTGCGCCCACTCTCGCCCGAGGTCCGGGCGAAGGTCGTGCAGGTCATGACGCCGGTCCTCGCCGCCTTTACCCGCGCAGTCAAGGCGGAGCTCGAGCGGCCCATCGACCCGGCCGACCCCGGCGCCAAGGGGCAGCGCGCGTTTCTCGAGACTCTGGCGCAATACGCGAGCTTCGAGGGCTTGACCCGGCTCGGCTTCGGCCCCGAGAAGCCCTTCGCGATCTACGGCCTCGGGTTCCTGCCGGCGTTCCGCGTCGAGCTCGCGGACCCCGGGGCCTTCAAGAAGTTCTTCGCCGACGTCGAGGCCAAGGCGGGGGAGCCCGCCAAGGTGGAGACGCTCGGGGACCAGCAGTACTGGGTCTTTGGCGCCGATTCTCAGGGGATCGCCGTGCTCGCGCTGGTGGGCGATACGCTCGTGGGCGGGCTGATGCCCGTCGAGGCCAAGGCGATGGTCCTGCCCCTCCTGCTCGGTCAGGCGCAGCCGCAGGCCAGCCTCGCAGAAGGCGACGCGCTCAAGACGCTCCTCAAAGGCCACGGCCTGACCGGCCACGGCGTGGGCGTCGTCGATGTGCGCGCGATCGTCGGCACCCTCGTCGGTGAGGGCACAGGCACCAACGCCGACATCTACAAGGCGCTGTCACCCTCGATGACGCCGATGACAGACGTCTGCCGCGCCGAGTTCAAGGGCCTCGCTGACAAGGCGCCTCGCTTGGTCTTCGGTAACCAATCCCTCACGCCGACCGAGGCGCGGGTGGCGTTCACGCTCGAGCTCGAGCCCGCGCTCGCCAAGATGCTGCAGGGCCTGCGGGCTGCGGTCCCCGGGCTGAGCGCCAAGACCGACCCGAGCACGTTCTTTCAGCTCGGGGTGGGCCTCGACGTGGACCGCGCGATCACGCTCGCCCAAGAGCGCGCCGCAGCCGTCACGGCCGCGCCTTTTCAGTGCGAGCAGCTCGCAGGTCTGAACGAGGTCGCCGCGGAGGTCACGCGGAGCCTCGCGATGGCGACCGCGGGCCCCGCCGCGATGGTCCGCCTCGTGCGCGGCTTCTCCCTCGTGGTCAAGGACCTCGTCCCCCCCGCAGCGCAGGGCTCAGCGGGCGCGCCGCCGCTCGGCGTCAGCGGGGCGAAGGCCTACGCCGCGCTCGCCACGTCGAACCCCGAGGGCGTGCTCGCGACGATCAAGGCGTTCGTGCCCGATCTCGTGAGCCTCAGCGTGGCCAAGGATGGCAAGCCAGTGCCGTTGCCCACCTCCGGCATGCTGGGCGAGCTCACGGCGCCGCACATCGCGATGGGCGAGAGCGCGCTGGTGCTCAGCACGGGCGAGGGCATGCAGGCCGAGCTCACCGCGCTCACGACAGCCAAGGGCGATGAGTCGATGCCGCTGGTCGTCTTCGCGTCTGACTCGGGTCGCTTGCTGAACATGCAGCTTGAGAGCCGCGCGAAGCTCTCGGCCAACCTGCCGCCGGAGCAGCAGGCGCTCGAGCAGGCGGAGCTCGAGGCGACGCGCGCCGTGGCAGGCGCCGTCGGCCACACGGCCTTCGTGCTCACCGTGGGTGATAAGGGCCTGCACCTGACGGAGACGGCCGTCCTCAAGTGACGCTCGGGGCCGCATCGAGGGGGCGCACATGACGCTTGTGGCGCTGTGGAACGAGGCCGTCGAGGCCCGCTCGCTCCTGCTCTTCGTCTTTATCGTGCTCACGACCGCGGCGGTGCATCGCTACGCACCCGAAGACAAGCGGCGCGTCCGCACAGCGCTCCTCTTCTTCCTGGTGCACGTCGCGCTCTTGCCGTGGGCGACCGTCGCGCGCGTCGAGGGCACGACGGACCAGCACGTTCAAGTGCGCCTCGTGATGTGGCTCTTCGAGGCGCTCGCAGGCATCGGGCTCGGCACCACGCTCGGCTTCCAGATCCTGCTGCCCCGCGTGGGGATTCGCACGCCCCGAATCCTGCGGGACGTCGTCGGGGCGACGATTTTCGCGGTGCTCGCGTTCGTCCTCCTGTCGCGCGCAGGCGTCGAGGTCACGGGCCTGATCGCGACAAGCGCG
>CANLBD010000060.1 GCA_947488215.1 Myxococcales bacterium
AGGTGCGCGTCCGTCGTGGTCACTACCCACTCACCGGGGTCTTGTTGCAACCCCATGATGCGCTCAAGCGGGTGCTCGGCGTTCTCGCGGCGCTCCTCGTTGCGGAGCTGGTTCGTCAGCTCGTCGTGCAGCGGGCCCAGCCGCGGCCCGCTCATCACCAGAAAGCCCGCGGGGCGCTGGTCGCGCACGCGATGACACGCGGGGCACAGCACCGCCTTCGCCTCGGGCGGCGGCTCGAGCCACGTCCAGCGCCCGCGCGCGAACACCGCGCGACAGTCGGGGCAGCTCGCGGGCCCGCGGGGCTTGCCCCGCGCGCGGTAGGGGTCGGCGGGCGAGGCCGACCGCAGGTGGCCCCACCGAACCGGGGCGAAGTCATGCCGAGGAACGCCATCCCGAAGAGCTCGCGTCTCCATGCTTGGCTCCTGACCGTGCGTGTTTGGCGCGCACCTAGACACCCTAGGCACCGCGGGGGTCCGCGCTAGGGCCGGCGACCTATCGGTCGATGCACTGCCACGTTGCCGTCGCCTGGACACCGCCACCGGCGCGGACGCTCTGACGCCCCGCGCGGCGCGGCGGCGCGAAGACGAGCTGGCCGATGTCGTCATCAAGGCTGAGGTCCGCGTCGCGCAGGGCGCAGGTCGTCGGCTGCACGACCACGAACAGGGACGACGCGAAGCTCCAGCGGCCGTGGGGCGTGTCCGCCGCCGCGGCCTGCTGCAGCGTGGGGCAATCCAGGCGCAGGTCGGGCCCGTCGAAGGCGTCCCACGGCGCGCCGCCCGGCTTGTTCGCCGGCGCGGTCACCTCGAGCGCGCTCACGGCCCAAAGCCCGCACGCGGTCAGGCCACCCCCCGCACGGTCGGCCAGCGCTTGCTGGAGCGCGCCCGCGAGCGCGCCCACCACGGCGCCCGTATCGAACCTCGGCAGGTCACCCAGACCGCTCGGCAAGCCCACATCACCGAGCAGGTCCGGGGCAGACACCCGCACGCGTTCGAAGGCCTGCTCCAGCGCGACCGCCTCGCGCCCGAGCGCGACCACGCGATCGGGCGCGGCCTTCAGGTCGTCGAGCAGGGGCTGCAGCTCCGTCGTGAGCGTGAGCGCGTCGAGCGCCAACCCCACCATCGCGGCCTGGTGACCGTCGACTGCCCGCTCGGCCTTGCGCGCGATGTCCTGCGCGAGCGACTCGATGCGGGCTGCGTGGCGCGGCAGGGCCTTCACGCTCGCCTTGACCCGCTCGACCATGCGCGGCACCGACCGCACCGCGGCCTTCAGGCGGTCGAGGCTCGCGGCGTCGACGCGCAGCCGCCCGATCGCGCGGTCGTCGAGAGAGAGCGTCGACTGGGGCTTCAGCGCGCCCTCGGTCGCGAGTGCGCGAAACGCCCCCGCGACCTGGCCCGCCGAGCGCCCGCGGGCCAGGTCGCGACCCACACGCGCCGCCAGGTCGTTCAGCGCGTCCCCAGACCGGCCTCGGGCCGCATCGAGCCGCTCCGCGAGCCACCCGAGCTGCGCGGGCTCGAGCCCGCGAAAAGGCTCAAGCGCCAGGCGGGTATCCGGCGCCGCCACGGCGTCCACCAGCGCCACCCGCAGCCCGAAGAGCGCGCCCCGCAAGGCCCGCACCGGCTCGAGCAGCGCGCGCACCTCGTGGACGAGCGGCGCGACCGCCGGCGCAGTGTCCCGCGCGTCTGCGCGCGCTGCGGTCGGAGCCACGGCCATCGCCGCGCAGAGCGCGACACCACACACCCAGGTTCTGTTGCCCATGCGGCGAAACCTATGGGTTTCGTCGCTCCGCGTCGAGTCGGCCGCTTGATGCGATTATGCGAGGAGCGTATGCTTGTATGCATGCGAACGACGATTATTCTCGACGATGGGCTGCTCGAAGACGCCAAGAAGTTCGCCGCCGCCCACGCACGCACCCTGAGCGGCCTGATCGCGGACGCGCTCCGCGCCACGATGGCTCGGGCGCAGGCCCCCGAGGCGGCCTCGACCTTTGAGCTCGTCACGTTCCGCGGAGATGGATTGAACCCCCCTTACGCGTGGGGACGGCTCTCCGATGTCCTGCTCGACCAAGACATAGAGAGCCTGCGACCGTGATCATGCCGGACGTCAACGTCCTCATTTACGCCCACCGCGCAGAGTCCCCCGAACACGAGGCCGTCGGAGCGTGGCTTCGCGGGGTCCTCGACGGACCCGAGCCGATCGCCCTGTCCGAGCTCGTGCTCTCGGCGTTCCTCCGAATCGTCACAGACCGTCGCGCGTTCAAGACACCGACGCCGCTGGACGTCGCGATGCGATTCGTGGATGCAGTCGCGAGTCAACCCAATGCGCGGCGCGTGCGTCCCGGCGCTCGACACGGGGATATCTTCTCCGAGCTCGTGAGGCAGACAGGTGCCTCAGGCAAGCTGCTGGCCGACGCATACCACGCCGCGACGGCGCTGGAGCATGGCTGCGAGTGGTACACGTTCGACGGCGACTTTGCGCGCTTCCCCGACTTGCGTTGGCGTCATCCCTTAGCGCCGCTCCGCGTCGAGCTTTGACTTCTGGCGCGGTACGGCCGTCGCCGTCGGGAAGCCGTCGGGGTAGTTGAGCTCGGCGTCGCTGCGCCGCACATACAGCGGCTCAAGCGCGGCGAGCGCGGCGGGCGTGCGGCAGTCGAGGCCCACGGCCAGGAGCGCGACGCGGGGCGTGTGCAGGGCCTCGACCTCGGGCAGCTCGGCGTAGGGCACTGCGGCGCGCAGGGCGGCGCGGTGGGCCCACGCCCCGTTGCCGAGCAGCAGCGGCGAGGCCTCGCGCTCCGGCACCCAGCGCGCGAGGTCAGCGGGCTTGCAGCTCACGGGCGCCTCGAGCGCCGCGCTGTCCACAAAGACCTCGCCGCGGCGCGCGTCCGTGATGGCGTAGACAACGCGCCCCGGGTGCGCCACCGCGAAGGCGTGCGCGGTAGGCACGCCGTAGAGCGGCCGGTCGAGCGCCAGCGCCAAGCCCTTGAAGGTCGCCATCACCACGCGCAGGCCCGTAAAGCTCCCCGGCCCGAGCCCGCACACCAGCGCGTCGACCTGGCCGATTGTCGTGTCGGCGTCTCCGAGCGCGCCGTGCACCAGCTCAAGCAGCGCCTGCCCTCGCCCGCGGCCGCGCGCCGCCGAGCGCTCGGCGAGCACGGTCTCACCCCGCAGCACGGCCACGGCCTCGGTCGTCGTCGCCGTGTCTGCGGCCAAGATAAGCGACGCCACGGCCCGCCTCAGAGCGCCGCGCCGAAGCGCCGCAGCACGTCGTTGATGAGCACGAAGATCACGAGCGTGATGATGATCACCACGCCGATGCTCTGCACCACCCGATGCACCTGCGGCGGCGCGGGCCGGCGCATCACCAGTTCGATGCCCGCCATCACGATCTGACCGCCGTCCAGCCCAGGCACCGGCACGAGGTTGAAGATCGCCAAGCCCAGGCTGATGACCACCATGAGCTGCAAGAACTGGCTGATGCCAGCCTCGGCCGCGCGCCCCGCCAAGTACACGATGGTGACCGGCCCGCTGAGCTGCTTCACGCTCGTATTGCCCGTGAACATGCCGCCGACGGCGTAGGCTGTCTCCTTGATGCGCGACGGGATCTCGCGGTTGGCTTGGTGCCATGCGTAGGCCCACTGGTCGACGTTCTGCGCCCGCTCCCCCGGCACGGTGATGTCCGGCCGCGTGGTGAGCAGCATGCCCACGTCCCACTGCTTGGACTCCCCGAACTCCGGGTCGCGCCAGACGAGCATCTCCGGCTGCAGCGCGAACCGCAGCGCCCGACCATCCCGCGCGACGTCGAGAATCTTGGACGTCTCGGGGTGGTCCCCGAGCTTGAGCGCGATGAAGCTCGCCAGCGAGTGCGGGGTGCCGTCCACGCTCATCAGGCAGTCGCCCGCGCGCAGGCCGTTCGCCTCGCCGGCGTCGAGCGCGCGCGCCCGGCTCGCCGGCCCCGCGGGATCGACCCACGCCACGCAGTGTGTGGACGCTGACATGCCCCAGGCCGTCGGGCTGCGGTCGCCGGTGGGCGTCGTCACGTTCAGGCGCAGCCGCGTGTGCACCCAGGCCATCTTGAGCTGCTCGCCGGAGTGGCTGAGCGTGCGCTCGAAGCGCAGCATCGGGCCCACGCACAGCGGCGCGCCCGGCTGCGCGGCGCACAGAGCCTCCGGGCGCGGCCCCGGCGTCCACAGCGGCTCATCGAGCCAGCGCTTCGGGCCGCCGAGCACCCACTCGAACGCGCTCGGCGCGGCGTCGGTCGGCGTCATGCGCTCGACCTCGAGCGCCACGGTCGATCCCTCGGGCGCAGCCGCCAGCGCGCGCTCCACGTCGAGCAGCCGCGGGGTGTCGACGCGGTTCACCGAGAGTACGCGGTCAAAGGTCCGCACGCCCCCCGCCGCCAGAGGCGCGTCCGGCCGCGTGACCGCGACGTCCCCCGCGAGAAAATCCCCAATAAATCCGAGTTTATGCGAGCGTGTCTTGTAGCCCAGCGTCGGGTGCGTCTCGCTCCAGGGCCGCGGGTCGAGCTCCACCTCGACGCGGGCCCGCGCCTCACCCCGCTCGACCACGACCCGCAGCGGACCCTGGGCGGCGTCGTAGCGCTCCATCCGGCGCGTGGTCTGCCAGAACGCGCTCACGGGCTCGCCGTCGATCTCGACGATCGTATCGCCCGCCTGCAGCTTGCCCGCCAGCCCCGCGGGCATGCCGCGGTCGACCGCGCCGACCGTATTGCTCGCGACCTCGCGCCAGTCCTCGCCCAGGCCGTACAGCGGCAGCAGGATCGCAAACGGCAGGGCCAGGTTCATCAACGGCCCCGCCAAGAAGACAAGAATGCGAACGAACGGGGACTTGTCGAGCAGCGAGCGACCGACATCGGCAGGGTCACGCTCCTCGAGCGCGTCCTGGCCCGCCATCAGCACGAAGCCGCCGAAGGGCAGCGCCGCGATGCGGTACTCCGTCTCGCCGCGCTGCCACTTGAAGACCGCCTTGCCGAAGCCGATCGAGAACACGCGCACGCGCACACCCACGGCCTTGGCCACCAGAAAGTGACCCAGCTCGTGGACGGTGATGAGGACCCCCAGCAGGACGAGCGCGGCGACGAGCGTGGTCATCGACCCAGGTGCTCCAAGTAAAGGTGAACGAAGGGCCCCACGAAGAGCAGGGCGTCGATGCGGTCGAGCACCCCGCCGTGGCCGGGGATGAGCGCGCCGCTGTCCTTGACGCCCGACGACCGCTTGAGCAGCGACTCGAACAGGTCACCCACCATGCCGAGCACCGCGCCCCCCCCGCCGAGCAGCGCGACGTCCGCGCCGGTCAGGTCCGACAGGCCCGGCGCGGAGGCCCGGAATGCGAGCGCGAAGCCCACGGCCGTCACCAAGCCGCCGACCGCGCCCTCGATGGTCTTCTTGGGGCTGATCTTCTCGTAGAGCTTGTGTCGCCCCAGAAAGCGCCCCGCGAAGTACGCGCCGGTGTCTTGTCCGAAGGTGATCGCCATGGTCAGCAAGACGATCCACTCCCCGTTCGGGCGGTCGCGCAGCAAAAACACGAGCGGGAACGTCAGGCCCAGATAGACGAGCCCGAGGGCGTCCGCCGAGAGCCGCCCCAGGCGCCCCTCGATGGGGTCGGGCCTGAACAGGTGGAGCGCGGCGAGCGCGAACGCCGCGAGCGTGAGCGCGCTGGTCTGCGTGTACCCGGGCCAGACCGCGTCGAGCGCCGGCCAAGCCGAGGCCACGAGGAGCGCGGCGAGAAAGACGCCGAAGTCGACGCGGTCGCCCTGCGGGTGCGCGATGCCGCGGTACTCGTGCGCGGCGACGCAGAGCGCGGCTGCGACGACGACGCCGAAGACCCATGGCGGCGCGAGCAGCAGGATCGCGACGATACCGACAGCGAGGACGAGGCCCGAGAGGATGCGCGTCAGCATCGGGACTTCTCCGAGGCAAGGGAGTCGGGCGCGCCGAGCTGCGCCGAGGTGAGGCCGAAGCGCCGCTCGCGCGCGCCGAAGCGGTCGAGCGCCTCGAGCAGATGAGTTCGGTCGAACTCGGGCCAAGCGACGGGCGTGAAGTGCAGCTCGGTGTACGCGAGCTGCCACAGCAAGAAGTTCGAGATGCGCTCCTCGCCGCTCGTGCGGATGAGCAGGTCGGGGTCGGGCAGGTCGTGCGTGTCCAAGTGCCCCTCAAGCGCCGCCTCGTCGATGTCGTCGGGCGCGAGCTCGCCCCGCGCCACGCGCTCGGCCAAGCGCCGCGTGGCCGCGACCAGCTCCTCGCGCCCTCCGTAGCTCAGCGCGAGCGTCAGCACCATGCCGCGGTTGCCGGCGCTGCGCTCCATGAGCTCACGCAGCGGCCCGCGCACGAACGCCGGCAGCCGGTCGATTTGCCCGATCGCGTTGAGCCGAATGTCGTTGTCCAGGATCTCGGCGCGCTCGCGGCGCACGTACTCCAGCAGGAGCTGCATGAGCGCTTGCACCTCGGCTTCTGGTCGCCGCCAGTTCTGCTCGCTGAACGCGTAGAGCGTCAGGTGCGACAGCCCCAGCTCCCGGCAGGCCTTGACGGTGCGGTGCACAGCGTCCGCCCCCGCGCGGTGCCCCTCGACGCGCGGCAGACCACGCTCCACGGCCCACCGGCCGTTGCCGTCCATGATGATCGCAACGTGTCTCGGCCGAGCGGTCATCGGCTCAGCCCGCGTTCGCCTGCTGCACAATCGAGAGCAGCTTGCCGATGGCGTCGATTTGGTCCGCGATGCGCGTGTTCTGCGGCTCAAGGGCCAGCGCCTGCCGCAGCCACTGCTGCGCGCCATCCAGATCGCCGTACGTGCGGCACTCGAACGCCTTGAGCACGCGCCCGCGGCCCTCATTCGTCACGGCGATCTCCATGTTCTTCTCTTCGCGGCGTCGGCGCGCCTCGGTGTCGTAGCGCAGCGTGCCGTTCCGACGCAGCCCCAAGTTATACTCGTGCCGCTGCGACACATTGCTGAGCACCTTATAGGCCTCGCTGATGCGCTTGTAGACCGAGTTGATCTTCTCGAACGCGTGCGGCGCGGCGGCCCGCAGCCGGGCGTGCCGGTCGGGGTGCAGCACCAGCGACCGCTGGTGAAAGGCCTGCTGAATCGCGGCCCGCTCCGCCTCGAAGGGCACGTCGAGCAGCTGGTAGTAGGTCGACGCGTCGAGCCGCTCGAAGAGCGCGTCGACCAGGCGCGCCAGGTCGCTGGGCAGCACCTTGAGCCGCTCGAGGGGCTCGCGCTGCGCGAGCGCGAAGTCCACCCGCTCGAGCAGGGCGTCCGGCGTGGCCGGCAGCGCGATGAACTGGTCGGCCCCGAACGCCGCGCAGTCTCCGGCGCCCGCGCCCGCGTGCGTGTAGTGCGGGCTGGTGAGCACGAGCGAGAGCGCGGCGCCCGCCTTGCTCTTGCGCAGCATCGCGCACAGCACGGTGCCCGGGATGCCCGGCAGCGCCTTGCCGATGATCGCAACGTCCACGCCGTGGAGCGTGCCGTGCTCGTAGGCGGCGTCGCCGTCCGCGAAGGCGTGCACCTCAAAGCGCTCGCGCGGCAGGGTCGCGCAGATGGCGTCTCGCACCCCGCGGTCGCCCTCGACCACGAGCGCGCGCCGTACACTGACCGCAGGCGGCGGGGACGGCGCGGCGACAACCACGCGCTTCAGCGCGAGCTTGCCGAGCGCGGGCTGCGTGCGGGTCGGGGCGCGGGTCTCCATCTTCGCCTCAGGCTCCGCGCTCGAACATCTGCGCGACCTCGTCGGGGGCGTACCCGGCGGAGACCTCGATGCGCGTGGCCTGCTCGATGCCCGTCGCGCTGTCGCGCTCCGTCACGACCACGATGCCGTCCGTGTCGATCTCAAACGTCACCTGAATCTCGACCTGCCCGCGCGGGGCGGGTGGCAAGCCGTAGAGCTCGATCTCGCCGAGCTTGATGTTCTCGGCGGCTATCCGGCTGTCGCCTTGAAAAATCTGGAGCCGGACCGAGGTCTGGTCGTCCATGCTCGTCGTAAAGGTGCGCGTGTGCTCGCACGGGATAGACGCGTTCCGCTCGATGACCACGTCGTAGTAGCCGCTGACCGTCTGCACGCCGAGCGCCATGGGCGTCACGTCCAGCAGCAGGGGCGCTCGGTGCGGCGCGGCCCCCGAGGTCGGCGCGCTGAAGTGGTCGCTGTCGAGCGACGCCCCCTGGAGCGCCGCGCCGATGGACACGACCTCGTCGGGGTTCAGGTCGACGAGCGGCGCGCGCCCGAAGTAGCCCGCGACCATCTCGCGCACGAGCGGCATGCGCGTCGTGCCGCCCACGAGCACCACCCCGTGCACCTCGGACGCCTTGAGGCCCGCGATCCGCAGCGCCTCGTCACACACCAAGAACGTGCGCTGCACCAGGTCCTGGCAGCGCTCGTTGAACCCCGCGCGGTCCAAGTGAAAGCGCAGGTCGAGCGGCGCGCCGTTCGCGTCGAGCGCGAGCTCCGTCACGTTGACGATCGCGCGCTCCTTGGTGGACAGCTCGCACTTGACCTTCTCGGCCACATGCTTGAGGCGGTTGACGGCGAGCGTTTCGCCCTCGAGCCCGACGCCGTGCTGCTGCTTGAACGCCGCGAGCATGTAGCGCATCAGGCGATTGTCAAAGTCGTCGCCGCCCAGATAGGTGTCGCCGGCGGTCGAAACGACCTCGAACACCGTGTCGCGCAGCTCCAGGATCGTCAGGTCGAACGTCCCGCCGCCGAAGTCGTAGACCGCGAGCCGCGCCTTGATGCCGCGGCCGTAGCCATAGGCAAGGGCGGCGGCGGTGGGCTCGTTGATGATCCGGAGCACGTCGAGCCCCGCGAGCTGCCCCGCGAGCTTCGTCATTTGCCGCTGCGTGTCGTTGAAGCTCGCGGGCACGGTGATGACCGCCCGCGTGACCGGGCGGCCCAGGTAGCGCTCGGCGAGGTCCTTCATACGGCGCAGCACCATGCCCGAGACCTCGGGCAGGCCGTAGCGCTGGCCCCGCGCCTCGATGAGCGGCACGCTGCCCTTGCCCTTGACGACCTTGTAGGGCGCGGCCTGCAGCGCCGCCTTGACCTCTTTGCTGACGTAGCTGCGCCCGATCAGCCGCTTGGCGGACGCGATCGTGTTGACCGGATCGACGACCTGCTCATGGCGGCACTCGTTGCCCACGATGACCGACCCGTCGGTCAGGAACGACACGAGCGAGGCCTGCACGCGCGCGCCGGACTCGTCTGGGATGACGTGCACCTCGCCGTCGAGGACCACGGAGACGCACGAGTTGGTCGTCCCGAGATCGATGCCTATGACGGGGTCGTGCTCAACCACGGCGGGAGCATAGCAGGTCAGGCCGCGCGTGTCTTAGCGGCTGCGGGGCGCGCGTGCTTCTCGAAGAGCGCCATCACGGCGCCCGCCCCCGAGAAGCCCACCGCCTCGTCGACCAGGCGGCCGTCCTTCATCACCGCCAGCATCGGGATGCCGCGCACCCGAAAGGCCGCGGCCAGCACCGGCTGCTCGTCCACGTTGACCTTGCCGACCTTGACCCGGCCGGCGAACTCCGTCGCGAGCCGGTCGAGGACAGGCGCGACGGCGCGGCAGGGCCCGCACCAGGGCGCCCAGAAGTCCAGAATGATCGGCTCGTTCGAGCCAAGAACCTCGGCCTCGAAGTTGGACTCGGTGATGTTGACCGGAGCGGACATGGGGACCTCCGTGGGGTAGTTGAGGGGCTTCAATCGGGGGATGCGGCAGCGTTGGCGGGTGTGTCACGCTTCGGGCTGGAAATCGGTCAGGCGACGCCGCAGGCGCGCGCGGGCTCGAGACAGCCGGGTTCGCACGGTCGCCGCGGGCAGCCCGACGGCCTGTGCGATCTCTGGCGCGGTGTGGCCGTCTGAGAGCGCGAGCAGCACGATCGCGCGGTCCTGAGCGCTCAGGATATCGAGCGCGCGCTGCAGGCGACGGCCGAGCTCCTGTCGCGCGCTCCCCGTCTCGGGATCGTCGAAGCAGGGCGCTTCGAGCGGCCCCGGCTGAGTCGCGGGCAGCACCTCGCCCCCCTCGTCCGCCTCGGGCTCGTCTCGAAATGGCAGGTTCCAGCGCGGGTCGTTCTTGCGGCCGCGACGCATCTGGCGGCAGGCGTTCGCGACCATGCGCAGGACCCACCCCCGCGGGCTCCCGGTGCCCCGAAAGTCGGTCAGGTGCTGTCCCGCTGAGAGCATCGCGTCCTGCACAGCGTCCCGCGCGGCGTCGAGCGTGCCGCAGTGGCGGCGTCCTGTCGCGAGCATCGCGGCGCCGTAGCTGCGGTTCAGCGTGTCGAGCGCCTGCACGTCCCCGGCCCGCATCCGGGCCGAGAGCGCGTCCACCTCGGTCGAAAGACCAGCGTTTATTCTGAGCATGCTACATAGAATCACCACGATTTCGCGGCTGACAAGGGGGACATCTAAGTCACTACTCGGTTTCGCGATGCGAGACCTGGACGCCACACATCGGCGGCCTTCGGGCGCCCAACCCCGTGCAACGAGGACTTGGCCCGAGTCGTGCACTGAAGCCCGGGCATGCTCGCACTTCACCGCATGATGCCCCGAAGCTCGCTGTGCCTCGCCGCGCTCGTCCTCGCGATGACCGCCTGCGCCCAGGCCACACTCCCTGCGCTCGACGAGTCGGGCGAGACCGAGGTGCTGTCGGGCGTCGCGGGCCGCAAGCCGCCGACGAGCGGCGGGGCATCGTCGCCGTCCGACCCCGGCCCTGCCCTGGGCGGCGCACAGCCGAACGGCGCCCCGGCAGGCGGCCCGCGGCTCATCGTCGACAGCCCCGCCCGCGGCGCGCGGGTCGAGGGCGGCCGCGTGCGGGTCTCGGGCCGCCTCGAGGGCAGCGCGGCGCGCGCCGTGACCGTGCAGGGCCAGGCGCTGCCGGTCGGCCCGAACGGCGCGTTCAGCGGCGACGTGCCCGCGACCGCCGGCCTGAACGTGCTCGTCACCGCGACGGACGACGGCGGCGTTCACCTCGAGGACCGCCGCGGCGTGCTCGTGTCCGCAGACGCCGACCCCGCCGCGCCGCTCGAGGATGGCGCCGTCATCAAGGTCGGCGCCGGCGGCTTCGCCCGGATCGCCGAGCTGGTCGCACAGACGCTCAACGGCCTCGACCTGACGAGCCTCGCGAACGCGAACGCCGGCGGGGACATCCGCCTGCGCCAGTTCTCCCACGGCCCCATCGGCCTCACGCTCAACCCCGAGGAGGGCCGCATCGACGCCATCCTGGGCGTGGTCGGCCTGAACGTGGCCATCGACGCGAACGTGGACCTGCCGATCTTCGGTCGCACCGACGTGTCGGGCTCGATGAGCACGAACGCCGTGGTCCTCATCGCGAACCTGGTCGTGCAGGCCACGCCCGAGGGCAGCCTGACCATTGACATCTCTCACTCCGCCATCGACCTGGGCGATATGCGCTTCAGCGTGGACGGCGTCCCCGACTTCGTCCTCGACTGGTTCCGCGGCGTGCTCACGGACCTGGCCGAGAAGACCATCGCCGACGCGCTCAACGGGCTTGTGCTGCCGGCGCTCTTCGACCCCGCGTCGCTCCAGCGTACGATCGACGTGCTCGGGCACCCGGTGGGCGTAGGGCTGCTCATGAGCCGCGTCGAGATGCACAAGGACGGCCTGGAGCTGTGGACGGACGTGCAGACCCACGCCGAGGCGGCCGTGCACATGGGCGGCGCCGTGCGGCCGACGGGCGGCGCGCCGAACATGCAGGCGCAGTCGCACCTGGACATCGCGGCGTCGGGCGATCTGGTCACGCGGCTGATGCACACCGTGTGGTCGGCGGGCGTGCTCGACCTGACGCTCGATGAGAACAGCGGCCTCGAGTCCCCCATCCCGCTGACGGCGGCGCTGCTGGTCGGGCCGCTCGGCGCAGCGGCCGAGGGCGTGGACCGCGCGCAGCCGCTCCGCGTGGCGCTCCGCCCGCTCGCCCCGCCGGTGGCGCGCGTCGAGGCGGGCGATAAGCCGCTGGTCATCGAGGTCGCCGACCTGCTCATCGACCTGGCGACGCCGAACGAGGGCACGCTGGTCACGGTCGCCCTGCACCTGGTCGTGCGGCTGACCTTCACGATCGCGGCGGACCCGATGACCGGCGCGCTCGGCCTGCAGCCCGACATCGCGGTCGAGGCGCACGCGGACGTGGCTGAGACGCCGCGCGGCCCCGTCAACGAGGCGCAGCTCGAGGCGCTGCTCCAAGGCATGGTGGGCGCGATCCCGGGCTTCATCGCCGACCAGACCTTCGCCTTTGGCCCGGACGCGCTCGCCGTGCCGATCACGCTGACAGACGCCCGCCTCGAGGCGGACAACCCCGGCGCGTACCTGCACGTCCGCGCGAACATCGGGCCCTGAGGAGATGATGATGCAGACCCGCATTCACGCCGCGCTCGCGGCGACCCTTGTCGCTGGGACCTGCGCCGCGCCCGCCGAGGCCTCAGTGACGCCCTTCGGACAGCGCGTGAACGACGCCATCGAGCGCGGCCTGGAGTTCTTCCGCGGACGCCAGGGGGGCAACGGCGGCATCAACGATGGGGCGAACGGCGGCACCACGGGCCTCGCGATGCTGACGTTCCTGGAGAAGCGCACGAGCGCCGACTGGAACGCCCCCGCGCAGGGCTACGACGGCATGGACCCGGCTGACCAGGCGCGGGTGCAGCGGGGCGTCGCGTTCTGCGCGAACGTGTGGCCGCCGAACGCCAACGGAATCTACAGCTACCACGCGGGCGCCTGCCTGATGGCGGCGAGCCTGTATCGCGTCACGGGCGGGCCGGACAACATCGGCGGCACGAGCATCGACCACTATATCCGGGAGACCGCTGACCTGCTGAACCAAAAGCAGGGGCGCGAGCAGTGCAATAACGGCGGTTGGAACTACCTGGACCCTGATTCCTTTGGCGACCTGTCGACGACGCAGTTCGCGATGGCGGGCCTCAAGGCGGCCACCGCTGTTGTTCCGAACGCCGGTAACCGCCTCGCCGCGGCCGTGCCGTTCATTGACAGCACCAAGTACTTCGACGGCGGCCACATGTACCTTGGCTGCGGCTTGGAGTTGGACCGAAGGTTGTCGTCGAGCACGGCCATGACGGCGTCTGGCGTGTGGACCTACCGCCTCGCGGGCCAGCCGACGACGAACGGCAACGTGCAGTCGGCGATGCGCTGGCTGCGCGACAACTACCGATACGACTCGACCATCTTTCCCCCGATTGTGGATTTTGAACGCAGCCGCTACTACGCCCTGTGGGCCGCCGCCAAGGCCTACGAGGTCACGGCGGACGACGGTGGCGGCGCGGGCCTGTACTCCGACGCCATCGGCGGCCAGCGGGACCCCGCGGTGGACGGCTACCCCGAGGAGACGCGGCGCTGGTACTACGACTTCGCGCACTGGCTTGTGACGACGCAGGGCGGGAATGGCGCGTGGTGCACGGACGGGAACTGCTGGAACCCGCAAGCGGCCACGGCCTACGCCATCTTGGTGCTGCAGCGCTCGCTCGGCGGCGTGTGCATTCTGGACGACGACGACGACGGCCTGTGCTCGACCGAGGACAACTGCCCGAGCGTGCCGAACCCGGACCAGGCGGACCGCGACAACGACGGCGTGGGCGACGCGTGCGACAACTGCGTGGACGCGCCCAACCGCGACCAGCTCGACGACGACGCCGACGGCATCGGCGACGCCTGTGACGACATCGTGTGCGCGCCGGACGGCCTGCCGGACCTGTGTGACGGCCGCGACAACGACTGCGACGGCCAGGTCGACAACGGCTCGGACGGCGCGGAGCCGGTGGCGCCGGGCCCCTGCGCCACGGGTCAGGCGGGCATCTGCGCCCGGGGCGCGCGGGCCTGCCTGAACGGCGCCGTGGTGTGCCTGGCGGACGCCGCCCCGCAGGCCGAGGTCTGCAACCGCGAGGACGACGACTGCAACGGGATCATCGACGACGGGCTCGTGAACGCGTGTGGGGGCTGCGGCCCTACGCCCGCCGAGGTGTGCGACGGCGTCGACAACGACTGCGACGGCCAGGTGGACGACGGTGACCTGTGCGCCGCGGGCCAGGTCTGCTTTGAGGGCGGCTGCCGGATGCCCTGCGACGAGGTCACGCGCGAGTGCTCGCTCGAGGGCGAGGTCTGCAACCCCGCCTATGACCTGTGCCTGCCGCGCTGCGTGGGCGTGGCCTGCGACTTTGGCGACCGCTGCGACCCGGACACGAACGCCTGCTTCGACCCCTGCGCGGGCGTGGTCTGTCAGGCCGGCCAGGTCTGCGCCGGGGGCGACTGCGTGCTCGACACCTGCGCCCAGACCGGCTGCCCGGACGGCCAGGTCTGCGACGGCGAGGCCTGCGTGCCCAACGCCTGCGAGGACCAAGACTGCGGCGTGGACGAGTTCTGCCGGCAGGGCGTGTGCGTGGGGAGCTGCGCGCAGGTGGCCTGCCCGCTGTACGAGAGCTGCGTGGACGGTGAGTGCGTGCCCGACGACTGCGGGGGCATC
>CANLBD010000061.1 GCA_947488215.1 Myxococcales bacterium
AGCCGCCGGCTGTGCGGCGCTCGGGCCGACGCGCTCGTGAGCACCTTGACGGCGACAGGGAGCGACTGCTCGACGTGCGCGCCCCGCCACACCTCGCCCATGCCGCCGCGAGCGAGCGGCGCCTCGAGCACAAAGGGGCCTAAGGGGACCATGCGCCGTTTTACGCCGAGTCTCCCGCGCCGGGCAATCACCGCCCCGCTGGTCTCCCCGGTCGGCTCAAGGTAAAGTCCGCGCTCCAACAACGCAGCGGAGGAACCCATGAACATCAACAAGGCGCTCGACAAGGCCTACGAGACGAAGTCCCTCAAGGAACTCGTGAGCGCGCCCGTCGCCGCCATCGAGGGCGTGTCGGACGCGGACGCCGAGGCGCTCCTCAAGGCCTTCAACATCAAGACGATCGGCGACCTGGGCACGAACAAGTACTTCCTGTGGGCGCAGGCGATCGTCGCCCTCGCCGACCGCGAGGAGTAAGACCCAGAGTCAGAACGGCGCCGGGCTCTCAAACGCGAGCCAAGCGCCGGTCACGGGGTGTCGGAACGCCAGCGAAGCGGCGTGCAGGCACAAGCGGTCGGCTGGCGTCCCGTAGAGGCGGTCCCCGACGATGGGGGTACCCAAGCCACGCCGATCCGCCGCGTGGACCCTGAGCTGGTGCGCTCGCCCCGTGTGGGGCTCCAGCTCGACCCGAGCGCGGCCGCCTGCGCGCGCCAGCACGCGCCAGAGCGTGCGCGCGGCCTTGCCCCCGACGAAGTCGACCACCTGCCGCGGGCGGTCCTCGAGGTCGCCGCGCAGCGGCAGCGCGACCACGCCGGCTTCGCCAGACGGCTGGCCATCGACGCACGCGATGTAGCGCTTCTGGACCGTTCGGTCCGCGAACTGCCGGTGCAGCGCGACGAGGGCGGCCGCGTCGAGCGCCGCGACGAGCAGGCCCGAGGTGTCCTCGTCGAGCCGGTGCGCCGCGCGCGGGGCGAACCCGGCGCCCTCACCGAGCGATGCGCGGAGCCGCGCCTCGACGCAGTCCTGCCGGTCCGGGCCACGGCCCGGCACGGAGAGCAGGCCCGCGGGCTTGTCGACGACGACCACGTGCGCGTCTTGGTACACGACGCGCAGCGCCCCCACCTGCGCAGCGGGGGCCGCGGCCTCGACCGCCCACCCCCGCATCAGAAACGGCAGGAGCGGCCCGCACTTCGCGGCGCACGCGGGGGCGTGGTGGCCGTGCGCCCGCCCACCGCCCGGCGGCGGGGGACCCCACCAGAGCTCGGTCATCGCGAGGGGTCGGAGCCCCAAGCGCAGCGCGGCCGCGAGCAGCTTGGGCGCGGCGCAGTCCCCCGCGCCCGACGGCGGCGCGTTCGGGGCGAACAGCGCGCGCAAGGTCGCGCGCTCGCCCAGGGGGTTCGTCAGCGCGTAGGTGTCGAAAATCGCGCTCATCAAAGCCGCGCATTCCGCCTGCCGGTGCGTATCCATCGCGTCGAGCGCCGCGCGATACGACGCGATTCGAGCCTCGAGCGGCGCCCGCTCGAGCGCATGGCCGCGCAAGAGCCGCGCACGGTCCGCCTTGTGGCGCGCGCTCTCGGCGTCGAGCGCCGCGACGACCTCAGCCGTGGCCCCCGCCGCGCGCGCCACCGCCCGCGCCGCGCGCGCGCTGGCGTGGGTGGCTGCCAAGGCCTGAACGGCCGCCTGCTGCGCCTGTACGAGCGCGGCCAGCGCGCGCTCGTCCTCGACCGCCTCGGGCGCTGACGCCCGAAGCGCTCGGGCGCTCACCTGCGCCGAGATCGCGGCCTCCCCAGCGGTCTCCACCTGCGCCCGCGCGACCGCGTCAAAGAGGGGCGGCGCGCAGCCCAGCCCGCGCCACGCCCCGCCGAGCGTGCCCGAGAAGGCCCACAGCGCGCCCACCCGGCCATCGGGCGCCTCGCAGACGAGCACGCCCCACATCTTGCCCTCGCCGGGGTGCGGATCGAAGCGCTCGAGCGCCGCGCAGAGCTGCGCCGCCGCGCGCGCCGCGAGCGGATGCGGTGGCCCTGCGGCGAACGGATTACGCAGCGCCGCAGGGAGCGGCTCGCGCACCTCGAGCGGCTCGAACCGCGGCGCGTCGTCGTTCGGCGTCGGCCTCAGTACCACGCCACGCGCTGGAACGCGTTGGACGCGAAGGCCACCTGACGCTTGAGCGCCACGACCTGGACCTCGTGCAGGCGCTCGACCCGCCCGCGCAGCAGCGCCCTCGCCTCGGCGACCGTCTCCATCTCGCCCGGGCGCTCAGCGTCGTCAAAGACCACGATGAACTCGTCGGCCAAGTGACGCTCGAGCAGCTCTAGGCACGCCCAGCGACTCCGCTGGTCTCGGCCGAGGGGACCATCCACCACGACGAGGTCGAACTTGTCGTCCGCTGTCAGGCTCGACAGGTCAAACCCCAGCGCGCGGTACCCGCGAACGTCACGCTCGACGAGCGGCGACGTGCGGACCTCATGCCGCACCCGCGCCTGCACCTCGCCGCCCCAGAACGCGTCGCTCTCGAGCGTGAGCGCCTGCGCGCCGACCTTCGGCGCCAGCGCGTCGAGCAGCAGCGTTGTCTGGCCCGCCCCGAGCTCGATGACCCGCTTCACCGCATTTTCTTCGAGGATGCGGCCGAGCAGGTACAGCAGCGAGTGGTTCGCCGCTGAGCGGAGCGGGTGAAACCGTTTCTCAATGCCGTTGCGCTCGCAGCACCACTCAAACAGCGTCTGGTACATCAGCTCGTTCGTGCGCGGCGTGGTGGCGAACCCGCACTTGACCAAGAAACGATGCCACCGCCAGTTGAAGTCGCTCACGCCGCTCACCCCACGTCAGACCAAGACATCAAACGCCCGCTCGCCGTGCTTCTGCCCGTCGAAGGACACGAGCACGCCCTTACCCTTGCGCGAGGTCGCGACGTGCACGGGCCGCTTCCACACGCGGAACAGGTTCGTGAGCGTCTCTCGCGCGTACTCATCGTGCAGGTCGACGCCCTCGTGCAGGTGGCGAAGCAGCAGCTCGTTCTTGTTCTCGAAGTTGCCGTCGACGACCTCGATGACCGGCTGGCCCTGGTTGGTGAGCTGGAACAGGAGCTTCTGCTTGATCGCCTTGAACTCGCGGCTGGCGATCTGCCACTCGCCCGCCTTGCGGTTGTGGCTGAACGTAAAGAGCTTCTGCTCCGCGCAGAACTCCGGCGTCAGGAACTCGTCGAGGAACGTGACGTCGTTGTAGAGCTTGCGGACCTCGAAGATCTTCTCGCGCCCAAGGCCGAGCTTCTTGTCCCACTGGGCGCGCTCCGCCATGTCGTCGCAGTCGTCCCACGCCTTGCCGAACTGGCCCTTGTCCCAGCGCTCCTCGATGTGCCGGAACAGCTCAAGCCCGATCTTGTAGGGGTTCAGGCGCCCCTTCGACATCGCCATCGTGCCGGCGTGCCGGTCGGCGTAGTCGATGAACTCGTTGCCGTCGCCCGCGGGCAGGATGTAGCGCGTCATGAGCGTGCTGTGCCAGTAGCTCGCCCAGCCCTCGTTCATGATCTTGGTCATGCCCTGCGGCGCGAAGTAGTACGCCTCGTCGCGGATGATCCCGACCACGTTGCGCTGCCACTTCTGCAGCGGCGCGTGCTCCATCAGGAACAGAAGCACGTCCCGCTCAGGGTGCCGCGGAAACCGCTGCTGCTTCGCCTCTTCCTCGGCCTTCTTCTTCTTCTGCTGCTCGACGTAGTCGTCCGGGTTGACGAACTCGTCCATGTACTCTTTGGCGCGAAACCGCGGCACCGCGACCTCGCCCATGAGCTCGTCGGGCAGGTCCTCTTTGCGCCGCCGCCCGCGGTCCTCGACGGGCGTGCGCCGGATATAGGGCCGGTAGCGGTCGATCAGGTTCTCGAGCGACAGGCAGACGTCGATGAACTCCTCGACCTGCGTGGCGCCGTGAGCGTCCATGTAGTTGCGGACCCGCGTGGCGTGGTTCGCCATCGCGTCGACCATCTTCCGGTTGGTCTGGCTGAAGTAGTAGTTGTTCTTGAAGAAGTCGCAGTGCCCGTAGACGTGCGCCATGACCATCTTCTGGTCGACGATCTCGTTGCCCTCGAGCAGGTAGGCGTAGCAGGGGTCGGTGTTGATGACGAGCTCGTAGATCTTGCTCAGGCCGTACGCGAAGCTCTTGGCGAGCTGCTCGTACTCCATGCCGAAGCGCCAGTGCGGGTAGCGCGTGGGGAACCCGCCATACGCCGCGATCTCGTTCATCTTGTCGTAGCCGATGACCTCGAAGACGGTCTCGAAGAAGTCGAGCCCCTCGCGCCGCGCGAGGCCCTCGATGCGCTCCTTCCACGCCCAGAGCTCGGGCGGCAAGGGCCGGACGTGCAGGTACTCGATCATCGCCCCGCCCCCAGGAAGTCCTTGATGGACCGCACGATCTGTTCCTTGTCCTTGATCTCACTCAGCACGACGCTGCAGTCCGCGTCGCCGACCTTGAAGTGCTCGCGCAGGTCCTTGATGAACTGCCCACTGCCGTAGGGGCTCTCGACCTGGCCGTAGCTGAACTGGTTGGCGATGGGCACGATCTTGTCCTTGAGCAGCCGCATGCACGTCGCGGTGTCGTCGACCGACCAGTTGTCGCCGTCGCTGAAGTGGAACGGGTAGATGTTCCAGTCCGCCTTGGGGTAGTGCCGCTCGAGCAGGTCCGCGCACAGGCTGTAGGCGCTCGAGATCATCGTGCCGCCCGACTCGCGCGTGTGAAAGAACGTGTGCTCGTCCACCTCGCGCGCCGTCGCGTCGTGCACGATGTAGCGCGTCTCAATGCCCTTGTACTGCGAGCGCAGCCACGTATCGATCCAGAAGGACTCGATGCGCACGATCTCCTTCTGCTCGTCTCCCATCGAGCCGGAGACGTCCATCATGTAGATGACCACGGCGTTGCTCTGCGGGCTCGAGACCGTGTTCCACGTGCGGTAGCGCATGTCGTGGCGCACCGGCAGCACGAGCGGGTTCTGCGGGTTGAACGCGCCCGTCGAGATGGTCCGCTTGAGCGCCTCTTTGTACGTTCGCTTGAAGTGCCGCAGGCTGTCGGGGCCGACGTTGCGAATGCCCGTGTAGCGGTCGCGCTCCGTCACGACCTGCTTGGCGCCACGCGGCTCGATGCGTGGAAGCTGGAGCTCCTCGCCGAGCAGCTCGGCGAGCTCTGCGAGCGTCACGTCCACCTCGAGCGCCTTGCTGCCCTCGCCCTCGCCCGCCTCGCCCGAGCCCTCGCCCGGCTCCCCCTCGCCCTTGCCGAGCGAGTCGCCTGGCTTGCCGTTGCCCTGCCCCACGCCCCCGCCGTCGCGCGGGTCGTACTTGAAGCGCGGGGGGTCAATCTGCGGCAGCGGGATCTTGACCTGGTCGTTCCCCTGCTTGCCGATGAGCTCGCCGCGCGAGATGTACTTCTTCAGGTTCTGCCGGATGCGCCCGCGGACGATCTCGCGGAACCTGGAGTGGTCTTGCTTGATGCGCGACATGGGGGCGGCTCCTTGGCCGTTTCAGCGCTTCACATCGCCGCGGGCGAAGATCGACGCCACGTAGTTGAGCACGTCGCTCGCCGACTCGTCGTTGTAGCCAAAGTTGCGGATCATCCGCTGCTTGACCACCTCGATCTTCTCCTGCGTCTCCTTGTCGATCACGTTCGACACGAGGCTCGTGAGCTTGATCGAGTCCTTCTGGTCCTCGAAGAGCTTCTGCTCGAGCGCGCGGTGCAGCCGCTCGTTCGTGTTGTACTGGAACTGCTTGCCCTCGACGGCGAGCGCGCCGATGTAGTTCATGATCTCGCGCCGGAAGTCGTCCTTGCGGCTCTCGGGGATGTCGATCTTCTCCTCGATGGCCCGCATCAGGCGCTCGTCCGGGTCTTCGTCCTGACCCGTGTACGGGTTCTTGACGCGCTCCTTCTGCGTGTACGCCTTGACGTTGTCGATGTAGTTGGCGCTCAGCCGCTTGATCGCGTCCTCGTCCGCGCTGATCGCGCGCTGGACCTCGTTCTTGACGATCTCCTCGTACTCCTGCTTCACGACCGCGAGGATGTCCCGGTAGCGCTTGCGGATCTCCTCGTTCGTGATGAGCGAGTGCTGCTTGAGCCCGCTCTCGAGCTCGTTGAGCACCATGAACGGGTTGATGCTCGTCGCGCTCCGCTCGCTCACGAGCGCGTTCGAGATCTTGTCCTGCACGTAGCGCGGGCTGATGCCGTCCATGCCCTCGCGCTCGGACTCCTTGCGGAGCTCCTTGACGTTGTCCTGCGTGTAGCCGGGCAGCGACTTGCCGTCGTACAGCTTGAGCTTCTGCAGCAGGGCGAGGTCGTGCTTCTTCGGCTGCTCAAGGCGCGTGAGCACTGCCCACATCGCCGCCATCTCGATGGTGTGCGGCGCGATGTGCTTGCCCCGGACCTTCTGCGCGTTGAAGTCCTTCTTGTAGATCTTGACCTCGTCCTTGAGCTTCGTGATGTACGGGATGTCCACCTTGATCGTGCGGTCTCGCAGCGCCTCCATGAACTCGTTGTTCAGGAGCTTCTTGTACTCGGCCTCGTTCGTGTGGCCGATGATGACCTCGTCGATGTCCGTCTGCGGGAACTTCTTGGGCTTGATCTTGCGCTCCTGCGACGCGCCGAGCAGGTCGTAGAGGAACGCGACGTCGAGCTTGAGCACCTCGATGAACTCGATGATGCCGCGGTTGGCGATGTTGAACTCGCCGTCGAAGTTGAACGCGCGCGGGTCCGAGTCCGAGCCGAACGCCGCGATCTTGCGGTAGTTGATGTCGCCCGTGAGCTCGGTCGAGTCCTGGTTCTTCTCGTCCTTCGGCTGGAACGTGCCGATGCCGACGCGGTCCTTCTCGCTGAGCAGCAGGCGCTTGACGCGGACGTGCTGCACGACGCGCGACCAGTCGCCCTTGTAGTGCTCCATCAGGTACTTGAAGATCAGCCGGCTGGCCGGGTCGAGCTCACCGTCGATGCGGACGGGGTCGTTGCCGTGCTTGAGCTCGAGGCGCTTGAAGGCCTCGGCCCGCCACTCCTGCGGGATCAGGCGCAGCGGCTCCTCGTGCATGGGGCTCACGAACACGGACTCGCCGCCCGTGATGTGCTTGAGCTCGTCGGGGACGGTCCACTCGAAGGTGTAGAGCGCGCCGTCTGCGGTGCGGCTGTACGCCTCGATGCCGCGCTTGAGCAGTCGCGCGATGGTCGACTTGCTGCTGCCGACGGGGCCGTGCAGCAGGATGACGCGCTTCTCGGTGCCGTAGCCCATGGCCGCGGACTTGAAGACGCTCACGAGACGCATCAGCGGTATTTCGAGGCCGAAGACGGCGTCCCGCCCGTTGTTCTGCGGGTCGTCGAAGAAGGTGTAGTGGACGATGCGCTTCTTGTTGTCGACGAGCTCCTCGGTGCCCGCCTTCAGGATCATGTCGTACGCCCGCTGGTACGCCGTGCGCGTGACGCGCGGGTTGTTGCGGACGACGTCGAGGTACTCCTCGAAGGTGCCCGACCAGTGCAGGTCGGCATATTCCTGATAGTTCTGAAGCTCCGCGATCTGGCTGGTCCACTGGCCCATGCGAACTCCTCACGACCGACAATCGAGTGCGTTGCGTCTAACGTAGCGCACAAGTCGGAGGGTGCAACGATTATCGGGGCGCAGCAGCGGTCAGCGCGGCGGCGTATAGGTCAGCGGGGCCTCGGGCCCGAGCGGCCAGCCCGCGAACCACCAGGCCAAGAGCAGCCCTGTCCAAGCGAAGAAGAAGGCCACGCTGTAGGGCAGCATCAAGCTGATCAGGCTGCCGAGCCCGGCGCGCGCGTTGTACTTCTGCAGCACGGCCAAGATGATCAGCAGGTAGCTGTTGAGCGGGGTAATGATGTTCACCACGCTGTCGCCGATACGGTAAGCCGCGGTGGTCAGCTCCGGGCTGATGCCCGCCATCATGAACATCGGGATAAAGATGGGCGCCATCACCCCGAACTTGCTCAGCATACCGCTCAGGGCGAAGTCCCCCAGCACGACGAGCAACACAAAGAGCGAGAGCAGCAGCGGCACGGGCAGGTCGGCCTGCACCAGCAAAGAGCCGCCCGCGTAGGCCAGCATGCGGTCGAGGCGCGTGTAGGCGAAGTAGTTGACGAACTGCGCCATGAAGAACGCGATGGTCAGCACCGGGACGATGCTCTGGACACCGTGGTAGAGGGCGTCCACGAAGTCCTTCTGGCTGCGGAGTCGGCCGACGACGAAGCCGTAGACCACGCCGGGCAACAAGAACGCGAAGAAGATGACCGGGACGATCACGTGCGACCAGCGGTCACCGGGGGGTTCAGCGAGGCGGGGGCGCGCGCTCGCCTCGACGACCATCAGCGGGTCGCGGGACAAGATGTCGTGCGGTGGCGCGCTGACCGCGCTGCCGGGAGGGAGGACGTCGACGGCGTGGTGGAGGACTACACGACCGTCGTTCAGCGTCGGCTGCCCGGCGCCATGCAGGGGCATCTCCGGGACCCAGACCAGCGCCGCGAAGCCGCCGAGGACGAGCGCCATCGTCGCGAGCGCAGCCTTCAGGCCGCGCCGTTCTTCGCCCGACAGCGCCATGTCGTCGACCGCTTGCGTGTCGCCCGCCGCGGCGCCCTGGCGTTGGAGCCTGGGCTCGATGAGCAGGTCCGTCACCAGCCAACCCGCGAGGGTGACGATCAAGACCGAACCCGCCTTGAAGTAGGCGTTGTGCAGGTAGTTGACGATGTAGTCGGGTCCGATGACGCGCGCCGCGTCCTGCGCGAAGCCGGTGAGCGCGCCGTCGCCGCCGGTCGGAAAGAAGCCGCTGCCGAAGCCGCCCGCCACCCCCGCGAAGGCCGCTGCGAGGCCTGCGACCGGGTGGCGGCCGACCGCGAGGTAAAGCGCCGCAGCCAAGGGCGGCAGGATGATGTAGCCCGCGTCGCTGGCCACGCTGCTGTTCGCCCCGATCAGGACGATGGCCGGCGTGAGCAGGCGGCGCGGCGTAATGAACGCCAGCGACCGCATCAACGCGGAGAAGAGCCCGAAGCGCTCCGCGAGTCCGATGCCCAACATGGCGACGAAGATCAGGCCGAGCGCGGGCAACCCCGTGAAGTTGCGGAGCATCGACGAGAGCATCCAATAGACGCCCTCGCTGGTCAGCAAGCTACGCGGCTCGATGGGCGCGCCCGTGGGCACGAGCTCGGTGAGCACCTGACCGTCCGGTCCCCGCGCCGGTGCCCGCTGCGGCTGGCCCGCGGCGTCGAGCACAGGCGTGCCGGTCGCGTCGACGACGGCCTCGGTCACGACGCGCGGCTGCACGGGCGTGACCTGCCAGTCGAGCGCGTCGCCCGTCGCAGCGACGAGCGCGACGATGAGCGTCAGGATGACGAAGATGAGCGAGGGCTCGGGGAGCTTGTTGCCCGCCCACTCGATCCAGTCGAGCGCCGAGCGCTTGCGATTTTCGGACACGGGCGACCTCCGACGACGATGGCGGGCGCATCATGGCTCGACGGTGCGATCGAAGCCACCCTGCGGTCAGCGCGCCCCCGCGTCCTTGCGCGACAAGCCGCGCGGCTTTAGAGTGCGCGCCTCTCGGCCTTCTTCGGCCCCCTTCCCCTCGGCCCCGCTGCCCCCTGACCCCTCTGTGACACATGAGCGACGCAACGACCCTTGAGCCCACGATGGACGAGTTGATGCAGACCAGCTACGCCGGCCGCACCACGAAGGTGGGCGACCTCGTAAAGGGCACGGTCGTCAAGATCGCGGAGCGGGCCGTCTTCATCGACTACGGCGCCAAGAGCGAGGGCGTGGCCGATCTGGGTGAGTTCAACGACGCCTCCGGCGTCCCGCAGGTCAAGGTCGGGGACACACTCGACGTCGTCGTCACGACGACAAAGCCCTACGTCAAGCTCTCGGTCAACGAGGCCAAGGCGAGCCAGGCGCGCGAGACGCTGCGCGAGGCGTTCCGCTTCCAGAAGCCCGTCGAGGGCCTGGTGATCGGCCAGAATAAGGGCGGGTTCGAGGTCCGGGTCTCGGGCGTGCGCGCCTTCTGCCCCGCGAGCCAAATCGGCGAGCGTCAGGGCACGAACCCTGCGGAGATCATCAACCAGACCTTCGAGTTCCGCATCACGGAGTGGGACGACGGCAAGGGCATGGTGGTGTCGCGGCGCGCGGTGCTCGACGAGGCCCGCAAGGCGGCCCGCGAGGAGCTCGGCGGCCGCTTCAACGTGGGCGATGTCCTGCAGGGCCGCGTGACGCAAGTGCGTGACTTCGGCGCCTTCGTCGACCTCGGCGGCGTCGAGGGCATGATCCATGTCACCGAGATGGGCGCGCCGCGCGTCAAGTCGCCGGGCGAGCGCGTGGCGGTCGGTGACGCGGTCGAGGTCATCGTGCTGCGCGTCGAGTCCGACAAGGGCCGCGTCGCGCTCCGTCTGCGGCAGGACGAGGCCGTCGTCGCCCAGAGCAACGCCTTCGCCACCAGCCTGAGCGTGGGTCAGCGCCTCACGGGCACGGTCGCCCGCATGCAGAGCTTCGGCGCGTTCATCACGCTCGCGCCTGGCACCGACGGCCTGCTGCACGTCGGCGCGATCACGACCGAGCGCCGCATCGACTCGCCCTCGCAGGTCCTCAAGGAGGGCCAGAGCATCGAGGTCGTCGTCGAGAGCGTCGACGTCGGCAAGGGCCGCATCTCGCTGTGTACGCCCGAGGTCTTCGAGCGCCGAGGCGCGCCGGCGGCCACCGTCGAGGTCGGCCAAGTCGTCAAGGGTCGCGTGCAGAAGGTCGAGCGCTTCGGCGTCTTCCTGGAGCTCGGCGCGCGCCTGACCGGCCTTCTCCCCACCTCGGAGATGGAGGCGGAGCGCGGCGCCAACTTGGTCGACCTGTTCCCCATCGGCAAAGAGGTCGAGGTGCAGGTGCTCTCGATCGACACCGAGACCGGCAGCAAGGACGGCAAGGCCTTTACCCGCAAGCGCATTCGCCTGAGCCAGAAGGCCCTCAAGGGCGAGAGCGAGGCGGCCGACTACCGCGAGTACAAGGCGCGCGAGCAGTCGGGCGGCGTCAAGCAGAGCGTGACCTTCGGCGACCTGTTCGCCGCAAAGTTCAAGCGCTGAGGGCGCCCGCGCGCTAGGCTCGGTCGCATGAACCGACCTCGCCCGCTCCTCCTGCTGGTCGCGTGCTCAGCCGCGGCGCTCGTCGCCGGCTGCCGCACCGACGATGACTTCGCGCCGCCGACCCCACCTGATATGAGCGCGCTGGTCTCAGCCTACGCCGCGCCGACGGGGCGCCTCGACGCCGACGCCGCCCTCGAGGTGGTGCAGGGGCTCGCGGCGCGCGCAGGGGACCTCAAAAAGGCGCTGCTGCTCACAACCAGCATCGTCAGCGCGATCAAGGGCGTCGACCCCGACTCGACAGCGACGACCGAGGGCGGCCTGGTCACCACGCGCACCCAAGCGCTCAGCGGGATATTTGAGTTCTGGCAGGAGGTCCGGTGGGCTTGCTACGGCCCTGACGGCGCCGAGGCGCCGATCGACCCACAGTGGGGCCGCATCTCGCTCAACACCCTCGGGGGTCAGGCGGGGCTGTACCCCGTCGCTTGGGGCGGCTTCGAGCGGTGCGTGATGCCCTTCGAGGGCGAGCGCCCGCAGGTCATCAACGGCGACCTCAAGGCCCACATCCCCTGGGGTGAGGCCGAGGGGCAGCCCTTCGTGCTCGACTTCGACGGCAGCTGGCTCGACGGCGCCGGCGACGAGGTGAGCGCGCGCATCGACTTCGCGGTGATTGGGGAGTCCCTCGCGCTCCTGCAGACGACCTCGAGCGGCAGCTTCCGCGTGGACGTCGCCATCGAGTCGATTCAGGACATCTTGGCGGGCGGCGGTCTGACGCTCAAGGACGCAGACAGCGAGTGGCGCTGTACGGTCTCGCCCGGGCTGGACGGCGGGGCGTGCAGCGTCGGAGACCGGACGGTGCAGTGGTGAGGCCCGCCCTTTTGTTCACGACGGCCGCCTGCGCGACGGCGCTCCTCGGCACGCTCGGCGCGCGAGACGCCCACGCGGGTCACAGCGCTGACCCGGACGTCGACTACTTGGCCGAGACGCTCGACCAGTGGGACTTTCGCCTGAGCCTGACCCGTGTGGACGTGGGGGTGTACGAGAACGTCTCGGTCGGCAGCTACTACTGGCTCCCGCTGATCAAGGTGCCCGAGGTGCACGCGCGCTGGACATTCTTCCAGAGCGCGCGCTGGGCGGTCGCGACGCAGCTCGGCTACATGAGCTTCGAGCCCAAGGACTTCGACAAAGGCGCGAAGAGCGACGCGAAGCTCCAGATTGTGCCGTTTGAGCTTTTGGCGACTTACACGATCCGAGACGACCTGCGGGCGTCGCTCGGGTTCGGCTACACCGAAGCCTCAGTGGCGAGCGGTCAGCTCGCTCAGGCCTCGAAGGACGCCGAAGAGGAGAGCGCCTTAGACTCCGCCGAGGCCTCGCTCGGCGTGTCAACCGGTCGCCTCGATGCGGCCTTTGAGTGGCGCCTCAGCGACCAATTCGCGGTCAGCGCAGAGGCACAAGCCATGCTGTTTCAGAAGGGCGGCGGCGCGGCGACGCAGACGATTCAGGCGGACCCGCGCACGCAGCTCGTGCTGCACCAGCAGGCGAGCGCCGACCTCAACACCGGCGCGCAGGGCAACTTGGGCTTCGGCGCGACGTGGGCGTGGGAGCACTTCCACTTGAAGCTGGGCCTCTACCGTGGGGCGTTGGTCGTCCCGCTCTTGGGCACCTTCGTCCGAAGCCCCCTGGGGTTGATGCCGGAGCTCGACCTGTCCTGGCGATTCTGAGGCCGGCTCAGCCCCGGGTCCCGCACACGGCGATGGGCGCGGGCGCTTCGCAGAAGCCGCACTGTGCGCCCTGGAGCTGAATCGTGAACGTGCCGCACCAGTGGTCGGCGTCTGAGAAGGTGCCCGCGAGGGTGTAGATCTCGGTGCACCCGCCGTTGATGCGACCCGTGACGGAGAACATCGCGCCCGCAGGCGGCGGGGCCTGCACCAAGAGGACCGGTGTGCCGTTCGTCTCGAAGCCCGCGACGTTGAGCTGCCCCGCGACGGTCTGGAAAGTGGCGTCGTCGAACGCGATGTCGATCAGCGGAAAGCCAAAGACTTCGCAGAGATACGTCACAGTCGGCGCGAAGACGAAGTGGCCGTCGCGCGCCCCGCCGCCGGCGCCCGCCAGCGTGCACTGCGGCGTGCACCCTGCGCCGCCATCGCACGCCTCGGGCGGCGTCGCGCCTGGGTCCACGAAGGCGTCGCCACAGCGTGAAGCGGCACAGACGCTCCCAAAGCACAGGCTGCGCGGCGCGTCGCCGCAGACGGACCCCACGGCCGCCGGCGCGCCCGCTTGACAGCCGAGTGTCGGGTCGCAGACCTCAACGCCGTTGCACACGTTGGCGTCCGCGCACCGGGCGTCGTCGGCGGCGTGCACCACGCGCTGCTCAACCTCGCTGCAGGTGTCGAGGGTGCAGCCGACGCCGTCGTTCACGATCGGCGGCTCGCCGCGCCGGCAGTCCGCGACAGGGTCGCAGGTCTCTGCCCCGTTACAGAAGAGGCCGTCGTCACAGACCTCGTCGAGCGGCGTGTGGCTGATGAAGTCGGCCGCCTCGTCGCATGCGTCCGCCGTGCACGCCACGCCATCGCTGAGCGCAGGGGCAAACCCCGGTTGGCAGCCGTCGGCCGGGTGACAGACCTCGGTCCCGTTGCAAAAGGCACCGTCTTGGCAGCGGTGGTTGCGCGGCGTGTGCACGACCGCGCCCGCACGCTCGCTGCACACGTCCTGCGTACACGCCACAGCGTCGTCGACCTCGGGCGCGGCGCCGCCCCGGCAGAGCCCCGTCGCGACATCGCACGTCTCTTGGCCGTTGCAGAAGAAGGCATCTTCGCAGTCGTCGTCCCGCACGCAGGGGGGGCGCGGCGCGCAGCCCGCGTCGAGGGCGCACAGCTCGCCGGGCAGGCACGCGGCGTGGTCCGGCAGCGCGCCGCAGCGGCCCGTATCGTCGTCGCAAGCGTCGAGCGTGCAGGCCACGTTGTCGTCACAGACGACCGGCTCCCCGGGGCGACACGCGCCGTCCACGCACGCCTCGACACCATTGCAGGGCAGCCCGTCGTCGCACGCGGCGTCTGCGGCGCAGCCGAGCGCGCGAAAACAGCCGACCTTGGGGTCGCAGACTTGGCCTTCGACGCAGAAGGCGTTGTCGGCGAGAACGGCGCAGGTGTCGGTGGCCTCGTCGCACAGGTTGACGGTGCAGGCGATGTTGTCTGTGCACGGCAGGCGTGGGCTGGCGAAGCAGACACCGCGCAAGCAGCGCTCGACGCCGTCGCAGAACGCGCCGTTGTCGCAGTCGGCGTCCTCTACGCACTCCGGCGGGGCGATCTCGCCGCCCGCCG
>CANLBD010000062.1 GCA_947488215.1 Myxococcales bacterium
ACCATCGAAGTGGCCGAAGATGCCCGCGTCAGTCCCGCAGACATGCGCCCCACCGTCGAGGTGGATGCGGCGCCGCCCGCGTCCGCCTGCGAGAACGGACTGGACGACGATGGCGACGGGCGCATGGATTTTCCCGCCGACCCCGGCTGCATCGACGCGGCCGAGAATGACGAGACGGGAGAGCCACCGCCCGCTTGTGGCAACGGGCTCGACGACGACATGGACGGCAACACGGACTTTCCTGCCGACCCCGGCTGCGCGAGCGCGGCCGATCCCGAAGAGGGCGACGAGCCCCCACCCCCCGCCTGCGCGAACGGCGTCGACGACGACCAAGACGGCTATACCGACTTTCCCGATGACCCCGGTTGCGGCTCGGAGTTCGACGAGGGCGAGGAGAACATGACCTCGGCGCTGCCGCAGTGCAGCGACGGCCAAGACAACGACCGCGACGGCCGAGTGGACATTACCGACCCCGGGTGCGTGAGCGCTGCCGACCCGCGCGAGTCCGACCCCGAGGGCGAGGTCGCGGCCTGCTCAAACACCCTCGACGACGACGGCGACGGCGTCGTGGACTTCCCCCTTGAGCCGGGCTGCGCCGCGGCGGGTGATGACGACGAGGCTGATCCGCCCTCGCCGCCGCCGTGCTCCAACGGTGAAGATGACGACGCCGACGGCCGCGCTGATTTTCCCGATGACCCCGGCTGCGCGGGCGTGGGCGACCGCGACGAGACCGATCCCGACATCTCGCCCGCATGCAGCGACGGGCTCGACAACGACCGTGACGGGCGCGTCGACTACCCCGAAGACACCGGCTGCCTGAGCGCCGCCGGCGAGAGCGAGGCGGGGAGCTGCGGCGACACCTATGTCCCGGTCGAGCTCGAGGCGGGGCGAGAGTTCGCCACCGACACGAGCCGCGGCGCGTTCGAGAGCGAGGGCAGCTGCGGCGGGCGCGGCGCGTCCGAGGTCGTGCTGCTCTATCGAGTCGACCACCCCATCGAGCGCGCGCTCATTCGCACCGACCTGCCGGGCACCGTGGCCGAGACGACGCTCTACGCGCGCCGCGCGTGTCTGGATGGCGGCACCGAGGTCGCCTGCGCGCGCGAGGTCGCGGGCGACGGCGTGGCCGGCAACGTGCTCGAGCTCCTCGCCCCGGCGGTCGGCGAGTACTACATCTTCGTGGACGGCGCGGCGCAGCGCGGCGGCGCGGTCCAGCTGGTCATCGAGGAGGTCGAGCTCGCCGAGTGCCTGAACGCGCTCGATGATGACGGCGACGGCCGCCCCGACTTCCCGTTCGACCCCGGCTGTGACGCCGAGGGCGACCGCGACGAGGCGGACCCACCGACGCTGCCCGCCTGCGCGAACGATGAGGACGACGACGGTGATGGCCTGGTCGACTACCCGCTCGACCTGGGCTGCAGGGCGGCCGTCGACGATAACGAGGTGGACGCCTGCGGGCAGGGCGTGCGTGCGTACGACTATCCGGTGGGTGAGGCGTTTATCATTGACACGCTCGCGATGGGGACGAGCAACGCCTTCTCGGGTTCTTGCGGGGGCGCGAACCAGCCGGAGAAGGTCTTCCGGTACGAGAACCCGTTCAACGCGCGGCTGACGTTCTCGGTCGACAACGACGAGACGACGAACAACACCCTGCTCTATGTGCGGTCTCAGTGCCTGCGCGACGAGGTCGCCAACGGCTGCAGCACGGGCGTCGCGCCCGCGCAGCGAGGTCGGGTGCGCATCGACCGCGCGGCGCCGGGTGAGTATTTCGTCTTCGTGGATCGGCAGTTCGGCGCGCCCGGCCCGTTCAAGCTCGAGGTGATGGTCGAGCGCCTACCGCCCGGCTGCCGCGACGGTCGAGACAACGACGGCGACAGCCTGATCGACGGTGAGGACGTCGGCTGCGCCGACGCCGAGGACGAGGACGAGCGCGACCCGCCCGAGGGCGAGCTGCCCGCCTGCGGCAACGGCGAGGACGACGACGGTGACGGGGATGTGGACTTCCCCCTCGACCCCGGGTGCAGCGTGCGCGGCGACGCCGACGAGGCGGACCCCGAGGTGCCCCCGGCGTGCAGTAATGGCTTCGACGACGACGGCGACGACCGCGTCGACTTTCCCGCCGAGCCGGGCTGCCAGTCTCGGGGCGACGACGACGAGACGAACCCCATGGCCGCGCCGCAGTGCAGCAACCGGCTCGACGACGACCAGGACAGCCTGACGGACTACCCGAACGACCCCGGCTGTGCGTCTGCGGGCGACAGCGGCGAGCGGGACCCGATGGTCCGGCCCGCGTGCTCAAACGCCGAGGACGACGACCGGGACGGCTTGGCTGACTACCCGTTCGACTCGGGGTGCGTCGCGGCGGGCGACCTGAGCGAGCTGGCCGACGATGACGCCGAGCTGCCGGCCTGCTCGAACCGCGCGGACGACGATGGCGATGGCGTCACGGACTTCCCGCGCGAGCCCGGCTGCGCGTCCGCTGCCGACACGGACGAGACGGACCCGCAGGCGCAGCCGCAGTGCGCGAACCTGCGCGACGACGACGCGGACGGTCGCGTGGACTTTCCCGACGACGTGGGCTGCCGCTTCGCCGCCGACAACAACGAGACGAACCAGGGTGCCGCCCAGCCGCGCTGCGGCGACGGCGTGGACAACGACGACGACGGCTTCGTCGACGGTCAGGACGTGGGCTGCACCGACCCACGCGATGACACCGAGACGGACCCGCCCGCGGGCGAGGTGCCGGCGTGCGCGAACGCGATGGATGACGACGGCGACGGCGCGACCGACTGGCCAGACGATGACGGCTGCGCGGCGCAGGGCGATGTGTGCGAGCAGCCGGGCTTCGGCTTGTGCGGCGGCGCCTGCTTGGACCTCGAGACCGACGAGGCGAACTGTGGGCGCTGCGGCCGCGTGTGCGCGGCGGGCGTCGAGTGCCTAGCGGGCCGCTGCGGGAGCCTGCGGCCGAACGTGCTCGTGTGCGGCAACCCGAGCCGGCCTGCGAACGAGTTCATCCGCGGCGACCTCGCCGAGCTGCCCGTGCGGCTGTTGAACGCCTGCAACCCCGACGCGGATTCGCAGGCTCTGCTCCTCACGCGCAGCGCGCCCATCGGCGGCAACGGCCCTGCGTGGCGGCAGTATCTCGAGGACGGCGGCGTGATCATCACCGAGTACAACATCGCGCACACGGTCTATAACCAGATCTTCGGCGCCAACGTGCCCCAAGGCCAGCGCAACGGGGGCTGCCAAGACAACGTGCAGCCGGTCGTGCAGTTCTCGCCCGCCGACCCCTTCTGGGCGCAGAACGCGTTCGCGCCCGTGCCGAACGGCGCGACGGGCTGCGGCCACCACATCCGCGGCGACCTGATGCCCGGCTTCGTGCCCATCGGCGGGTGGGACGCGAACAACGTCAGCATCGGCTACATCAATGTCGGCGCGGGCCGCCTGTGGTTGGTCGAGGCCGACTGGCAGGACCGCGACAACAACTTCTCCGAGGGCAGCCGCGACCTGATGGCGGCGTTCATTCGGAACACCGCGCGGTGATGCGGGCTTGACCCGCGGGGCACGGGCTCGGCTCTGGTCGATGCGCTGTGCGTCCTAGCCTGAGCACGGGGCTTCGACGCGGACACAGGTCGGCGCTCCGCGGCCGACCTGCGCACACGCAAGCGCCCCACCGCGCACCGCAACGACGGCGAGCTTGCCTTGGGAGCCGCTGAGCGCTTCGATGGGTCCAACGACGCAGCCCGGCGCGTCGACCTCGTCACCCTGCGAAGCGTGGTCGCGCGCGAAGACGTCGCCGTCGGCATCGCGCCACACCGCCCAGACGCCGCCCTCGGGTCTCGGCGCGACCTCGACCTCGGATGCGATGAGGTCCACGTGCCGGTGGCCCTGTGGCCAGCGCGCCGCGTCGGCCTTGGGACCCCGCGCGACGGCCCACCACAGGCCGTCCGCGTCGGCCGTAATCCGCGCGTTCAGCGCTCGACCGGGGAGCGCGACAGGGACCGCCATCCGAGAGCCCCACGCCGACCAGACCCACGCCGAGGCGCGCTCTGGCGATTGCAGGAGCAGCGCGACCGATTCGCCCGTGTGGGCGACCTCGACGGCGGTCGCCCCCGGCGCCTCAACCTCTGCCTCGAGCGCGCGACGCTCTGCGGGCAACGCATCCTCGACACTCGGCCGCGCACGCGGCGGCAGGTCGACGGGCACCACGCGCCCGCGCGGCGTGCCCCGCTCCAGGACGCCACGGGAGGGTGTCAGGGCGGCGATGAAGAGCGTGTCGGCGCGCACCACGCCCCTCAGCGGGGCAGACGTCTCTAGGTCGACCACGAGGGGCGTCGGGGGCGCGGGCCCATCGTCGGCGAGGGCAACAACGACCGCATGCGCGCCTCGCCGACCCAGCAGGAGCGTCTGGCGCCGCGCGGGGTCGCTCACCGCCGCGTCGAGGGCTGGCAGGTCGACCTCGCAGGTGAGGCGTCGCAATGCGGGGACTTCGGCACCCTGAGCGTCGAGCTGCAGTGACCGCAGGCAGCCATCGGACTCAAGCCATGCCAGAACGCCGCCGCTGCTTGTTCGCGCGGCCGCCCAATCCAGGCCGGGGAGCGCATCACCCTGAGGACGCGCGCGGACTGTCACGTCATCGTCGAGCGCCTCCTCACAGGCAATCGGCGTGAGCGCAAGGAGCAAGGTGAGGGTGCGTGGGAGCTGCATCGGGTTGACCTCATCGTCAGTGGCCCTTGTCAATCGGCCCGAGAGCGCGCGTGTCGCACGAATCGCTGCACTTTCTTTTCGGAGCGCGTTCGGGCTCCACTTCCGGCGGAGGTGCGCGTGACAGAGGGTCGAGGTTGGAGCGGGCTGGCGCTGCGGTGCCGGGCTGGCTGGGCGGTGGTTGGGGCTTTGGGCGTGGGCTGCGGTGCCCCCGAGCCTGCGGTTCTGCCCGCGGCGGCCCCATCGGCCTGGGTCGTCGTCACCTCGAAGACCAACCCCGCGTCCGCTCAGGCCTCTGCGCAGGTGTCCCTTGAGGACCGCGCACTCGGACGCAGCGGGCTCGCGTGTGCCGACTGTCACGCAATCCGTGCAGGCGCTGTGCGGCCCGCGCCGCGCCTAGACGGCGCGCTGACGCGTGACTCACTTTGGTCAGGTGCGACGCCGAACGTCGCTGTCGCCTTGAATCTGTGCGTCGAGCGTTACCTCGACCGTCCGGCGCTCGCGCCGCCCATGCTCGATGCGCTCGTCTCGGCCCTGACCGCCTTACCCGCTCTAAGCGACGACGTCCGCGGTTCGGCTCCAGTCGACGGGGCGCGCCTCTACGACACAGCCTGTCGGCACTGCCACGAGGACGGTCCTGCAGGCGGGGTGCTGGCCACACGATGGACGCGAGACGCGATCACCGCGGTGGTCCGAGGCTCCAATCGCCCCGCGCACCCCGCAACTCACATGCCGGCCTTCGACGCCCAGACCTTGCCTGAGCCGGCGCTCACCGCGCTCGTGGACTTCGTGGTGGACGCCTCGACTCGGGCGCGGTGATTTTGCGCGGCGCGGCGGCGATGGTATGTTACGCGTCTTGAGGGCGCGCGCGGCCCCGACCGCGTGGCGTGACGAGAAACGGCCGAGCGAGGGTGTCCGCCATGAAGTGTGTCTCGTGTCAGTCCGAGATCCCCGATGGTTCGCGCTTCTGTGGGATCTGCGGCGCGCGTCAGGATGCGCCTGCGCCTGCACCCGCCGCTGACCCCAGCGCGACCACGCAGCCGCAGGGGGACGACATGGCCGCGACGCTGATCCAAGCGCCGCGCCTCGTCCTGCCCGTCCCCGCGCCGAGCGCGCCGGCGTCCGCCCCGGCAGCGCCTCAGTCTCCAGCGGCCGCATTGGTGGCGCAGCTGGGCGCGGCTCGGCCCGCGCCGGCGTCCGCCGCTGCGCCTGGGTCGAGCCCCGAGCCTGCGCCCGCGCCTGCGCCCGTCCCCGTCGTTCTGGCCGAGGTGCAGGGCGCGGTCATCGCGCACGTCCAAGAGCAGACCCCGTCGATCATCGTCGATGAGGCCCTCGGCGCTCAGACCACGGACGGGGGCATTGCCGCGCTGACAAAGGCCGCTGAGCCGGCGGCCGCCGCGCCTGCACCCGCCGCCGAGGCACCCAAGCCCGCCGCCGAGGCGCCCAAGCCCGCAGCCGAGGCGCCCAAGCCCGCAGCGGGCGCCAAAGTCGGCGGCGAGGGCCAGTTCCGCGAGACAATCTGGTTCATGGACGCCATTGACCCCGAGAAGCTCGCCGCCAGCGAAGAAGCGGACATCGAGGTCCGCCAAAAAGAGCTGGCGGAGGCTTCGAAGCAGTCGGTCGACGCTGACGTGCGCCAGCAGTACTCGCTGACCTCGGGTGGCGGTCGTAAGCCCACGGCCGATGCTGTCGACGCGGTCAAGCGGGCGGCCGCTGAGGAGCAGGCCGCCGCCGCGACCGGCGGAAAGTCCAACATCGTCCTCGTCGTCGCCATTATTGTAGTTTTGGTCATCGCGGCGGCGCTCGCCTTCAAGTGAGGCACTTGACGCGGGGTCTCTGCGCGGCGTGGGCCTTGCTCGCGCTGACCGCGTGCCGCGACAGCCCCGCTGAGGTCGTCGGCAAGGCGTCTGAGGCGGCCGCGGGCGGCGATCTGGTCGCGGTGCAGGGGTACTTCTCGAACTCGGCACTGCACCGGCTTGAGCGACGCTGGGACCAAGAGCAGCGGTCCCGCGCTGAGGGGTGGCAGGAGCTGAGCGAGAAGCTCGTCTTCGACCGCAAGGCGCTCGAGGTCAAGGGCGAGACGCTGGCCGGCGACTTCGCTCGGGTCCTCACCGTGGCGGGCGCCGAAGAGCGAGACTTCTATCTCCGTAAGGAAGACGGCCGCTGGCGGCTCGAGCCGGGCGCTGCGCCTCGGTTCGGGCGCGCGCAGGCGTCCGCAGCCGCGACCGCGCCGCCGTCTGAGGCGCCGAGCGCGAAGCCGTGATTGCGCGGCGGTTTTCCGGTAGTCTATTGCGCTATGCCAGCCCTTGAAGCCGTTCTCGCCGCCTCGACCGCCTGCGCTACGGGCGTCGCCGCGATGCTCGTGTGGTCTAAGCGTCGTGCCGAGGCTGCGTTGGCGCTCGCGACGTCTGAGGCCGAGTCGGTCCGACGAGACGGGCGCGGTGCCGCAGAGTCCGCGCGGTCGCAAGTCCTCGACGAAGCGCGCGCCCGCGTTGAAACGCTCCGCAGCACCCTCCGCGCCGATTTGGAGCGCAGGGAGCGGGCGATCGTGGCTGAGGACCAACGGCTAGACGCGCGCACCGCGACGCTTGAGCGACAGCGCGAGGAGGCCGAGGCGTCTAGCCGTGAGCTCGACGCAGCGTTTGAGGGCCTTGACGCTCGCTCAGACGGTGTGCGGGAGCGACGCGCAGAGGTTGAGGTTCTTGAGCGCCAAGTCTCGACTCAGGTCGAGGCGCGCGCCGGGGTGACGCGGGACGCCGCGCGAGAGGAGCTCGCGCAGGAAGCGCTCTCCGAGGCTCAGCTCGCGGCCCAGAAGTCAGCGCGGCTCCGGGAGGAGCACGCCCGCGCTCAGGCCGAGCCGGCGGCGCGCCAGATGATCGATCTGGTCTGCCAGCGCTACGGCACGGCGCTCGCCACCGAGCGAACCGTGTCGAGCGTGGCGTTGCCGGCTGCGGGCAAGATACGCGACCGGCTGATGGCGCCCGAAGGCGGCTTGGTGAGCGCGCTGCAGGCCATGAGCGGCGTTGAGTTTCAGCTGCAGCCGGACGGCGAGACGCTCTATCTGGCCATCAACGACGGGTACCAGCGCGAGATCGCGCGGCTCACGTTCGAGAAGCTCATCAAGGACAAGGAGCCGAACGAGGCCAGCCTCAAGCGGCTGTTCGACAAGTCGTCGGCCGACCTAGAGCGCGTCGTCAGGACGGCGGGCAACAAGGCGGCCGAGATTCTCAAGATTGGCAAGGTACACCCCGAGATCCTGATGCTCGTCGGCAAGCTGCTCTACCGCACGAGCTACACGCAGAATCAATGGGCGCACGCCATCGAGACCGCGCACCTGTGCGGGATGATGGCCGAAGACCTGGGGGCGGATGCACGCGCAGCGCGCCGCTCGGCGCTGATTCACGACATCGGCAAGGTCCTGTGGGTCGAGACCGAGGCCACCGGAAGCCACGCGGTCAGCGGGGCGGCGTTTGCGGCCGCCCGCGGCGAGTCGCCTGAGATCGTTCACCCCATCGCGGCGCACCACAATGACGAGAAGCCGGACTCGGTGCTCGCGCACATCGTCGCCGCCGCCGACGCCTTGAGCGGTGCGCGGCCGGGGGCGCGTCGCGCGACCGAGGAGGCGTACAGCATGCGGATCGAAGACCTCGAGCGCATCTGCCTGTCGATGCGGGGGATCGAGAGCCACTTCGTCATTCAGGGCGGTCGCGAGCTGCGGATTATGGTGGACCAGGACCGCGTAGACGACGCGGGCGCAGTCCGTATGTCGAACGACATCGCGGGCCGAATCGAGGACGAGCTCACCTATCCCGGCCAGATCAAGGTCACTGTGATCCGCGAGACTCGGGCGTCCGCGGTCGCGCGATAACTCGGGCCGGGGGGTGTCCGCGGACCCTCCGCATCCGTAAGCGTCGGTCTTGACTCAAGCCCGACACGATCCAGCCCGATTTTGCGTGAGACACGTGCAGAGGACCGAGCGATGAGCGACAGCGCCCCCCAGACCATCAACGGCCGCTACCTCGTGGAGCGGGCGCTGGGGCAGCAGGCCGTCGGTCGCTACGTCGCCGCCGTTGACACCGTCGCGGGCGGTCGCGTCACGCTCTTCTTGCCCGCGCTCGCGGGCGTGCGACCGCAGCGCTTCGTCGACCAGATGACGGCCGAAGTGCGCCGGATGCAGCCGCTCGAGGAGACGGCGTACTGCACGATTCGCGATGTAGGCCTCACCGCCAGCGGCGAGGCCTATGTCGTTGTTCCGCGCCCGCAAGGCGTCAACCTGCACGCCCTCCTGCGGCAGGAGGGGCGCCTTTCGCCCGACCGCGCCGTGTCGATCGCGTTGCAAATCTGCGACCTCGTTCGCCGCGCGCATGTCTTGGCGCTCGTGCCCGCGAGCCTCGATCTGGACTCGATTATCGTCGACGCCCAGCCTGGCGGACGCGCTCGAGTCTCGATCGTGGACCTGGGCCTGTACCGAGGCGCCTACGGCGCGGCGCTGCCGATTCCCCCGCGCCATTCGCTCTTCGACGCGCCTCAGGTCCGCGACGGCGAGGCCGCCGACCCTCGAGATGACGTGTTCTCCGTGACCGCGCTCTTGCATGCGATGATCCTCGGGGTCGCGCCGCCCGCGATGACCGCGTTCGGACCGGCGGACGGCAGCGGCTGGGCTGCGTTGCCCGAGGAGACGCTCGACCGCCGCCTTGAGGCATGCCTGCATACGGTCTTGCTGCGGGGCTTGGCGCCCGAGCGAGACGACCGTTTCCCGCACATCGGCGCGCTCCAGCGCGCGCTCACGGGCCTGCGCCAGCTCATGGCGATGACGGCCCCAGCCTTTGAGCTGCTGGCCGCGACGCGCGGGCGGCTGGGTCAGGGCCCAGACGCGCTCGACCTGCGCATCGCGCGGCCCGCCGCGGACCGGGCCGCCGAGGCGCGTGCGCGCATCCGCGAGGTCGCCGCAGCAGGGGCTCTCGGCGGTGCCAACCTGAGCTCGATGGCGAAGGGCGGCGATACCACGGCGACGACGGACGACGCGGGTATTCAGACCGGTGACCTTCAGGCCGCGGGCACCGGACAGCGCGGCGCGGATGCGAGCGCCGAGCCTGCGCGTCCGCAACTCTATGGGCGGCCGCCCGAGCCGCGTAGAGGCGTCGACGGCTAAGGCTTGGGCGCGTCGTCGGGTTGGACGAAGGGCGTCTCCAGTGCGCGCGGATTCCGCGGCGTCCGTGACAGACCCCGCGGCGTCGAGCGGGCGGATGCCGCCGCTGACGGCGGAGCGGGCGCCGGTGACGCCAGAGCAGGCGCCTGTGTCACCGGCTCTGGTGGCGCGCTGGACGGGGGGGCCGGGACACCGAGCGGTGGGGTCGCCGAGGTCGGTGTGCCCGGTGCCCCTGCGCCTGCGAGGTCAGTGGGGGCGAGGCCAGGCGTGGCGACGGGCTCGCGCGCGGCGTGCCAGGCCAGCCCGCCGAGCACACCCAGCGCCGCGATGACAGCGACCGCGCTGAGGGCGGGTGACCCCGCGGGGCGTCCTGCGCTCGACGAAGTCGTCGTCTGTCCGGCGTCGCCCGGCACGAGCGTCGCGGATCCGCGGGCCGTCACGGCAAGGCGGTGGGCCGCCTCTGCGGCGCTCCGCGGGCGGGCGTCGGGATCGACCGCGAGGAGGGCCGCGCACACCCTCGCGACGGGCGCAGGCACGCGCGGCGGCAGCGGCGGCGGCTCCGCCACGAGCGCGGCGTGCCACTCAGCCGGCGCGGCGGGGTCAAGGACGAACGGTGGTCGCCCAGCGAGCAGGCCGAAGAGCAGCGCGCCCGCCGCCCAGAGGTCGCTCTGCGGAGTCGCGGGCGCCCCCGTGATCCGCTCAGGTGCGAGCGCCTCAAGCGACCCGACGAGCGCGCCGGGCGAGGTGGGTCCGGGCGCCTCGGGGTCGCGCGCCAAGCCAAAGTCCGCGAGCTTGATTCGTCCGGTCGGCGCGTCCCACAGCACATTGCTGGCCTTGAGGTCACGGTGGACGAGCCCCACGGCGTGCACGGCCGCAAGCGCTTCCAGGAGCTGTACACCGACGTCACTGGCGGCGGCGGGCGAGAGGGTGGGCCCCGAGGCCATCAGGTCCGCGAGCGTACCGGTGCCGAAGCGCTCAAGCGCGAGGTAGGGTCGACCGTCCTCAAGCGTGCCGGCGCGGTGCACGACGGCGACGCCGGGATGCCTGACCCGCGCGAGGGCGACGCCCTCTCGCTCGAAGCGTGCCCGTGCGGAAGCATCTCGCCGCGAGAGGACCTTGATCGCCAGCTCACGGTCGAGGCGCTCGTCACGCGCCGCCCAAACGCTCCCTTGACCGCCGCGGCCGAGCAGGCCGACGACGTGCACCCCGGGCAGCTCGGGCGCGGGCTCACGTGTCATGGGAGACGCAAGCGGACACAGCGGCCAGCCGCAGCCTCACAGACTTCGACCTCGACGACCTGAGGAGCGCTTGACCCATCGTGTGAGCGTACGCGCACCGCCAGCGCCCGAGGTCGGCCGTCCGCGGGCACCACGTCGCCCGCCAGCGCAAACCGAACGTCTTCGTCGGGATGCCACGGCCCAGACTCCGAGGCGCGCGCGCGGACACGGACGGGGCGAAAGACGGGCTGAGAGTGGTTCTCGAGCGACAGGTCGAGCCAGAGCGTGCCAGCGACCTCGACGGTCTGCGCGCTTGAGAGGTAGATGAAGGCCCGCTGCGTCCTCGCGCGGGCGGCCTTCGCGCGGGGCGGCTGCGCGGCTGCGGCGGCCACCTCTGCGTCGTCTTTCAGTCGCTGTGCCTCGAGCGTTCGCGCGCGCAGCGCGGCTTGGACGCGAGGGGCGACCTCACCCCCCACCGCCAGGAGGTGCAGGGCGGCTTCGGTCACGGCCGCCTGTGTGGCGGCCTCGAACGCGGTCGTGCGCTCGAAGCGCAGCACGTCCGTCGTCGTGTCGGACGCGCGAGCGGCGGGGGTCAACCTCACGGTGAGCGCGCCGCCATCCTCGAGCACGAGGGTCAGATTCGTCGTGGGGCGAGCGCGCCGGACAAACTCGGAGTCCACCATGCTCACGACGGCGAGGGGCCCTTGGACATGCACCGCGACGACGTCTGGGCTGCCCGGCACCGCGAGTCGAATCGGCGCGGGCGCGATGATCGAGAGACGCGCGTCGTGCGCGACCAAGACAGCATCCGGCGCGGCGACGGTCAGCGCGTCGACCGGCACCCGCTGCACCCGCTCGGTCGCCGTGGCCACGCAGGTCAGCAGCGTCGCTGCGAGCGCTGCGCTCAGGGCGGCCGCGCGCGCGCGTCGCGCCACGGTCAGGGTCATGCGTCTGCGCGGGGCGGCCACGCGGCGTAGTGCCCGGCGAGCTCCGCATCGCCGATCGTCGCACAGAACGTCAGGAACGTCCGCTTCAGGTTGAGCGCGGTCGTGACCGCACCAAGGCCCAGCAGGTAGCGGCTCAACGCCTCGAAGTAGCCCCGGATCTCAGGCAACCGCTCGGGGTCGAAGCCACGCTCGGCGTCGACGTGCAGGTGCTCGTCGAACAGGTAAAGCAGCTCGTGCACATGCCCGACGCCGAACGCGAGGTCGCGGCTCTCGCCACGGGCCTCGAGATAGGCGTCGAAGTCGCCGAGGCCGAGCAAGTCGTCGAAGAGCTCGTGCATCTCTTCGAAGACGCGGTGCCAGTTCCCCAGCGAGCGGTTGATCGCGATGGCGCGGCGCACGGCCTCCAGGCTGCGCTGGAGCCAGTCGGTGTAGCTCTCTTCGGACTGCGCCTCGTCCGCCCGCCGCCTGCAGATCTTGCTGATCTCAACGTAGCACTCGTCGATGCGCGTCGTGGAGCCGGGCATCCGCCCGAAGAGCTGGACGCAGCGTTCCACCATCTTGATGGCGCGCTCGTCGTTCTCTTCCTGCCGCGCCAGCGAGAGCAAGTGCTCGATACGCAGCTCCAAGCCGAGCGGGTCGATCGTCGGGGTGGGGCTCTCGAGCGCGCGAAAGCGGTCTCGCAGCACGCGGTAGCGGCCGAGGTCGCCCATCTTGCTGTAGAGGTCGCGCAGCAGGTCTCCGAGCACCTGTACGCGCTCGACATCGCCGATTTGGTCGTAGCACGTGATGGCGCGCTCAAGCTCCGCGACGGCGTCCTCGGGGGTCTCGTCGATCTCGAGCATGAGCTCACCGAGGCGCGTGTGCACGAAGCCGCGCTGCTCCGTCGTCAGCTCGTGACCGCGCTCCTGAACCAAGGCATGCGTCAGCCCGATCAGCGCCTGCGCGCGGCCATCGGCGCCACGCACCGCGTGGCGGTGCTCGACCAGCAAGAGCGTGACGAGGCCGTAGACATCGCCCACGCGCTCGTACGCGGCGCGCGCCATGTCAAAGAACGTGACGGACCGCCGCACTGCAGCCGGCAGGTCGCGGTCGAGGGCCTCGTAGATCGTGTCCGCCACGACCTGGTCGAGGCCCAAGAGCTGTCCGAGCTGGATTGTCCGGTCCGTCACGGTCTCGAGGTGCTCGAGCGAGAAGAAGCCGTGGTTCAGCAGCTCGAGCAGCTCGACGAGGCGCACAGGGCGTTGGTCATCAGCGCCCGGCAGCGAGCGGTCGAGCACGTCGCCGAACCGCTAGCGCGTGTCGTAGATGACCGCGAGCATCACGCGATGGACGCGCAAACGCGTCAGCCGCTGGTCGGACTCTCGTGAGAGCGTCTCGGCTTGCTCCATGAGGTCGACCGGCCACTGCAGGCGGTCGATGATCGTCGGCAAGCGCGGGCGCGCCTCGTCGTCCTCGCCGGTGTGGTCGCCGAAGAGGTCGGGCGGGAAGAACTCGCCGCTCAGCGCGTCGTAGTGCGCGTCGACGAGCTGACCGATGACCTCGGCGGCAGACGTCGCGAGACGCTCGGCGGCATAGGCGACCTGGTGCGTTGCACGCGCCTCGGTGAGCGCCTCGTCGAGCAGCGCTTGGCGCGCCGTGGTGACGTCGTCCGGCGCGTGCGTGAGGCGGTCAAGGCGGGCCCGCACCACGCCGCGGTTGTCGCCGATGGCGCGCAGGCGCTCGAGCACGTGCGGGTGAGTGCGGTCGTGCAGGCCGTGCCACTCCCAGCGCGCCAGCGCCTCGGCCACCCAAGTGTATGCTCGCCGGGCGTCATGGTCGGACGCGCGGAGCAGCTCCCCGAGCAGGCGACCCAGGGCAGCGCGACCCGCATTTTGGTCGCCGGCCGAGTAGCCGACCTCGACGAGGACCTTGAGCGCGCCGATGCGGACGGACGCGCTCTGGACGTGGGCCGCGAGCTCGGCGGCGCTCTCCGCGAGCTGCTGCGCCTCTCGAAACTCGCCGGTAGTCGCGCGGAACCGCGCGCGCATCGCCATGACGCGCACGCTCGTCGACGCGAGGTCGGCGTCACCCGCCGGTTCCGGGTGCTCCGCCCGAGCGCGCGCCAGCAGCCGACCCGCCTCGCGGATCGCGGAGTAGATGCTCAGGCGCCGCTCGCGGTCCTCGCGCTTGCCCCAGCGGCCGACCAAGAAGGGGTGCCCGCCGGCGGTCTCGAGCACGCGCTCGGCGAGCGTGACCGCAGCTTCAGCGGCCGCTTGGGGGCGCCCGGCGCGCGCGAAGTGTCGAGCCGCCAAGCCCAAGCGCGCGTTCTCTTCATCGAC
>CANLBD010000063.1 GCA_947488215.1 Myxococcales bacterium
ATCCCATCGTCGTCGCGGTCGGGATCGGCGGCATCCGCGAGCCCATCGTGGTCAGTATCCTCGACGCCCTCGTCGCCGTCGGGCACCCCGTCGTCGTCGGTGTCTGTGTCGACCGGGTTCGGATCGACGCCATCGTCGAGCCCGTCGCCGTCGACATCCGGATCGCAGGCGTCGCCCACGCCGTCGCGGTCGCGGTCGAACGGCCGCGGGTCGGCCGTGCGCGGGCATGTGTCGACCAGATCGGGCCGGCCGTCATCGTCGTCGTCGAGGTCGCACGCATCGCCCTGACCATCGGCGTCCGTGTCCGTTTGGTCGGCGTTCGACAGGTTGGGGCAGTTGTCGACGCGGTCGGCCACATCGTCGCCATCCAGATCAACCTCGCAGGCGTCACCTTGCCCGTCGCCATCACTGTCGCGCTGCAGCGGATCGGCCACGAGCGGGCAGATGTCTGTCAAGTCCGTGACGCCGTCGTTGTCGTCGTCGTCGTCACACGCGTTACCGGCGCGGTCGCCATCGCGGTCAGCCTGCTCTCGATTCGGGAGCAGCACGCAGTTGTCGGACCCGTCTGCGACTTGGTCGCCGTCGCGGTCCAGATCACAGCCGTCGCCGACGCCGTCGCCGTCGAGGTCCGCCTGGTCGGCGTTAGCGACCAGCGAGCAGTTGTCGCTCGCGTCGGTGATGCCGTCGGCGTCGTCGTCCGGATCGCAGGGGTTGCCCAGCCCGTCGCGGTCCGGATCGCCTTGGTCCCGCGCGTTGAGCCTCGGGCAGGTGTCAAAGCGGTCGTCGACCCGGTCGCCGTCGAGGTCGGGGTCGCAGGGGTCGCCGATCGTGTCGCCATCGAAGTCACTCTGGTCCGAGTTCACGTCGACGGGACAGTTGTCCTGAATGTCGGGAACACCGTCGCCGTCCGCGTCCATCGCGCACGTGTTGCCGACGCCGTCGCGATTCGTATCGGCCTGGTCGGGGTTGGGCGCGTCCGGGCAGTTGTCATCGCCGTTGTTCACGCCATCGCCGTCGCGGTCGGGGTCGCACACGTCACCGACCTCGTCGGCGTCGTTGTCGGCTTGGTCGTCGTTGGCGACGAGGCGGCAGTTGTCCCGTCCGTCCTCGAGCCCGTCGCCGTCGTCGTCGTCGTCGCAGCGGTCGCCGAACGCGTCGTTGTCCAGATTCTCCTGACCGGGGTTCGGCTTCAGCGGACAGTTGTCGCCGTCATCGAGCACGCCGTCGTCGTCGTCGTCCTCGTCGCAGACATCGCCCGTGCCGTCCTCGTCTGCGTCGCGCTCAAAGGGGTCGGCGTTCGACGGGCAGCTGTCGTCGAAGTCGAGGAGACCGTCGGCGTCGTCGTCGGGATCGCAGGGCGCGCCGAGCCCATCCGCGTCGAGGTCCGAGTTGTCGGCCACCGGCACCGTCGGGCACAGGTCGACAGCGTCGGCGACGCCGTCGTTGTCGTCGTCGTCGTCGCACAGGTCGCCGTAGGTGTCGAAGTCGTAGTCCGCTTGGTCGGGGTCAGGGACCAGCAGACACGTGTCGAAGAAGTTCTCGACCCCGTCGCCGTCGGAGTCGTCGTCGCACAGGTCACCGACGCCGTCGGCGTCCAGGTCTTCCTGGCGCGGGTTCTCGGCCGTCGGGCAGTTGTCGTCCTCGTCGAGGAGCGCGTCCTCGTCATCGTTCGGATCACATGCATCGCCCGGCCCATCGCTGTCCGAGTCGAGCTGCTCGGGGTCGGCGTCCAACGGGCAAACATCCTCGATGTCAAACCAGCCATCGTCGTCGTCGTCGTCGTCGCAGGCGTCGCCCGTCGTGTCGAAGTCCGTGTCCCGCTGTTCCGGATCGGCATCCCGTGGGCAGACGTCCGCAGCGTCGGGCACGTCGTCGGCATCGTCATCGCCGTCGCAGACGTCCCCGGCGCCGTCCTCGTCGAGGTCCGCTTGGTCGAAGTTGTCGACGTTCACGCAGTTGTCGAACGCGTCGAAGACCCCATCGCCGTCCGTGTCCGGCTCGACGACGCACGCGGCCGAGCACCCGTCGTTCGACGTCAAGTTCGCGTCGTCGCAGGCCTCCTCGGCGTCGATGCGGCCGTTGCCGCACTCGCCCGGCACGCCGGCGCGGACCTTGAAACGCCAAACGCCGGCGTCGCCGATATTGGAGCGCTCGCAGAGCGTGAGCATATCGGGCGTTCCCGAGCTGGCGGAGGCATACGCCGTTGCGAAGTCGCCGGCGTCGAAGCCCTGCTGGGGAGGCACGCCACCGAGGCCGCCGACGCCGTCGTTCGCGTCGCCTGACAGCCACTCGCAGCGCGCGTAGCGCATCTCAGCGTCGAAGTCGCCGGCGTCCCCGACGGCCTGGAGCACAAGCTGAAAGGTGTTCAGCCGGTCTGAGCCGAAGGCGTAGTAGCCCACCTCGTTCCACGTCGCGACAAAGCGTCGGCCCGGCGCGTCGACCGCCCAGTAGACCGTGTTGTCGCCGCCCGGTCCGGTCGTGTCGACGTCGCCCTGATAGACGGCGATGCCCGGTACGGCCCCGCTCGGCAGCGGGTCGATCTCGAAGGTCGGTGCGGCGTCGACGAAGCTGACGTTGCCGTTGTTGTTCACGAACACGCTCGAGTGGACGACTCCGAACAGGCGCAGGCCGTTTGGGAACGCCGGCGCCAGATCGATCGCGGCGCTTGAAACGTCGTCCTCTGGAGGCAGCGTGTCGGCGCCGAATCCGAGCGGCCCACCGAGCGCGTCGGCGAGCGTCGCCTGCGCCTCGGCGGCGATCGGGACTAGCACGATAACTATGCAAATCAAGGGGTTACGCGAGCGGCTTTTCAACTTGACCCCCCAGAAAAACTTTTCGCAATCGCCCGAAGTCTAGCAGCATGACCGAGGTCAGCGCTTCTTTCCGCCGCAGGAAAATCCCATGAACACTCGTTATCGTGCGCCTCTCGCAGTGCTGCTCCTCGTGCTTGGGCGAGGCGCGTCCGCGCAGAACCTGCAGCGCTTCTCGCCCGCTCCGACGCAGGAGGGCGGCTTCATCGTGCAGGGCACGTCGACGCCGGGCCACCTGCGCTTGAGCACCGGCGTGGTGGTCAGCCATGCGCGAGACCCACTCGTTACAGTCGACGCTCAGGGCGCGCTCGTCGAGCGCTTGGTGTCGGACATGACGACCATCGACGCGCTGGTGGCGATGGGCCTCGGTGACCGGTTTCTGATCGGCTTGGACGTCCCGATTCACAACGTCTCGGGCGCTGCGCCGGCAGCGGTGGGTAAAGAGGGCTTCGGGCTCGGCGACCTGCGACTCGTGCCGCGCTACCACGTGCTCGGAGACGCAGAGACGGACGCCTTCGGGCTGGCCGTCTCGCTCCCCGTGACGATGCCGTCGGGCGACGTCGAGCAGCTCGTCAGCGAGCAAGGCTTTACGGCGACGCCGATGGTCGCAGCGCAGCTCGGGCTCGGGCGGTTCGTGTTCGGCGCGAACACAGGCGCGAAGCTCCGCTCCGACCGTCGAGAGGTCTCCGGCACCGTGATCGGGCACGAGCTCACGTATGCGGCGTCGGGCATGGCGCGGTTCGGAGATGTGCGCGCGACGCTCGAGGCCTTTGGCTCGCTGCCGCTCGATGGGTTGGACCCCAAGCGCTCAGCGAAGCCGCTTGAGGTCCTGCTCGGCGGGCGATGGCTGTCGGCCGGCGGGTTTCAAGCCTCGGCCGGCGCAGGCCTCGGGTTGATCGGCGACGCGGGTACGCCGGCGTGGCGTCTGCTCGCGGGCGTCGCTTACGCGCCACCCGAGCCCGCGATCGACGAGGAGGGGGGCGAGATTGAGGTCGCGGCGGGCGAAGAAGAGGCCACGGCGGGCGAAGCAGAGGCCACGGCGGGCGAAGAAGAGGCCGTCGCGGGTGAAGAAGAAGCCGTCGCGGGCGAAGAAGAGGCCACGGCGGGCGAAGAAGAGGCCGTCGCCGCAGAGGTGGTCGAGGCGCCTGCCCCGGAGCCGGACGACGGTGTCGTCGCGCTCGGTATCGCGGACGCGCAAACTGCGCCTGAGACCGTGAACGTTGAGGCACCGCCGCCACCGCCGCCCGCGACCGAGGCACCGCCACCACCGCCGCCGCCGCCCGCGACCGAGGCACCGCCACCACCGCCGCCGCAGCCCGCGACCGAGGCACCGCCGCCGCCGCCGCCGCCGCCCGCGACCGAGGCACCGCCACCACCGCCGCCGCGCGTCAAGGTCACGCGGCAAGCGCCGTCCCCCGTCGCCCCGGCCACGCGGCCAGCGGGCCACAAGCGGCGAGACAGCGTCTTCTTCGGGCCGGGGAGCAGCACGCTCGAGGCCCGTGACTTCGCCGTCCTCGACGCGCTCGCGACCCGCCTGCAGGGCGCTGCGGTCGAGCGCAAAGTGCACCTGAGCGGGCACAGCGACAACGAGCGGGGTGACGACGTGAACGAGGCGCTCTCGCAGCGCCGCGTCGAGGTCGTGCGCGACTACTTGGTCAAGCGAGGCATCGCCGCGGACCGCGTCTCGATCGACTGGTTCGGCTCCAAGCGCCCGATCGGCAAGAACCACACCGAGGCGGGCCGCAGCGTGAACCGCCGCGTCGACTTCGTCCTGCGCTGAGCGTCCGGACCGCTCAGGCGGTCAGCACCTCGAACACGCCCGGGCCGTGCGCTTGAATGGCGGGCACGATGCCGCCCGCGGTCGTGAGCGCCTGCACGATGCGCGTCGGCGGCTCCGCCTGAAACACGCGGCCCCCGACCTCGCACTGGCCGTTCGCCAGATCGACCGTGATCGGCGCGTCGTCGACGGCGGCCTCGAAGAAGGCGTCGTCGCGCATCACCAAGAACGGGAGCGCCTCGTTCACCAAGTTGCGCTTGTGAATGAAGGCGTAGCTGCGCGCGATGACGACCTGTACGCCCGCGCCCTTGAGCGCCCACACGGCCTGCTCGCGGCTGGAGCCCGAGCCCCAGGCCTCGCCGCCCACGACGACGGACTGGCCCGCCAGCACGCTCGCCTTGAAGCCGGGCCGCACGTGGTGGAACGCCTTCTCGCCGAGCTGGTCGAACTCGACGAGGTGGCAGAACTCGCCGGGGATGATGGCGTCTGTGTCGATGTGGTCGCCGAACCGCTGAACCCGCGCGCTCACGCGCCCTGCGGGGGCGGTGCTGGCGCTCTGTGGACCACTCGCGGCGCCCGTGGCGGGGGCCGCGACCGGCGTGGGCTCCTCGAGGCGCACCGCGGGCACGGCGACGTCCACATCGCGGCGCAGGATCTGGCGCAGGCGCGCTGGGTCGATCTTGTCGAGCCAGGGCCGCGGGTCGGTCACGGTGAGCGACGGCGCGGACGCGGCGACGACCGCGCCCGAGGCGAGCCATGCCAGCGAGCCCTTGCCCATTCGGTTCTCGTAGTTGCGGTTCTGGCTCGTGAGCCAGTTCTCACCCTCGCCGGCGCGCTCGCTCGCGACGCCCAGGCACATGCTGCACCCCGGCGGGCCAACGCGGAAGCCGGCGCGGGCGTAGACATCGAGCAGGCCGCTCTCCCGAAGCCGCGCCGTGATGTCCATGTCGCCGGGCACCACGAGGCGGTTGCGCGTCTCGACCGGGCGAACGCCCGCCGCGAGCATCTGCTCGAGCAGCAGGCCGCCGAGCACGAGCTCCTCTTCGGTCGTGGTGCAGGCGCCGATGAACGCGCCCTGCAGCGCCATGTCCTTGAGCTCCGACAAGTTGAAGACATTGTCGGGGCTGAACGGCTTGGCGATCTGCGGCTCCATGCGCGACAGGTCGATGACGTGGCGCGAGACATATTCAGCGTCCGCGTCCGCCTTGAAGTAGCGGGCCTCGTCCTTCTGCTCTCGGCGGTGCAGGGCGAGCCAGTGCGCCACCGTCTCGTCCGCCTCGAAGATGCCGTTCAGGCCGCCGAACTCCGCGGTCATGTTCGCGATGGTGAAGCGCATGTCCGTGGTGAAGTGGCGCACGGCGTCGCCGACGTACTCCACGCTGCGCTCCATCGCGACCGTGTTGCGCCCCAGATCGCCGAGCGTGCGCAGGATGACGTCCTTGCCGCCAAAGCCGAAGCCGAGCTGCCCGCGGTACTCGACCGCGATGGCCTCGGGCACCTCGATCCAGGACTCGCCCAGGACCATCGCGACGGTGATATCGGCGCCGCCGAGACCGATCGCGAAGGCGCCCATGCCGCCGTGGCTGCTCGTGTGGCTGTCCGCGCCCAGAACCACCTGACCTGGCTGGATCAGGTCGCGGTAGAAGCGCGTGTGCAGGATGGTCTCGTTGGCGTCGTAGAAGTAGCGGATGCCCGACTCTTTGGCGAAGTCCCGCGAGAGGTCGGCGAGCTTCTGCGCGCGCTTGTCAGTGGCGAGCGTGACGGGGTCCACCGTGTGGTCGACGGCCAAGTAGAAGCGGTCGCGGTTGCTCAGGCCGGGGCGGCCGAGCTGCGAGTACGTCTTGTCCATGCCGTTCCACGCGAGCTCACTCGCGATGGTCCAGTCGACCTTGATGCGGACGATGTCGCCGGCGCGGAGGCCTTCGCGCGGCGGGCGGATCGCGTGCGCGTAGAGGATCTTCTGCGTGAGGGTCATCGGCAGGTTTCGGGCCACGGACGCTGCTCCCAATGTGAGTCGAAGGGCCCGGGAGTATGGCAGATGCCGCGCGCGGTGTCAGCGGCCGCGGGGGGGCGTGTCCCCGCCGCGCGGCGGAGGCAGCCCACCGCGCTTCTTGGACATGCGGACGGGCAGGGCCTCGACCTCGCAGTCGCCGTGCACGCGCGACTGGCAAGCGAGGCGCTCCTGCGTGATGTGAAAGATGTTGCCGAGGCGGTCACGCTCCAGCGTGTTCGGTGGCGTAAGGTTCGCCATGCCTTGGGCCACACGGACCTTGCACTGCACGCACGCGCCGATCCCGTTGCAGAGCGTGTGGACCGGCGCCTCGCTCGCGTGCGCCGCCTGCAGGAGCGAGTCGCCGTCGGCCACTTCGATCGTCCAGCGCGCCTCGCCTTGAAAGAAAACGACGGTGTGTCGGGGGGGCGTCATGCGCTCGCCAACCTGCGAGAGAACTGGCCGTAGACGTCGTCCCGCAGCAGCTCGGCGCGGACCTTGGGCTCTCCCAGCTCGGGGGGCGGCGGACGCATGAGCGGCAGGAACTCGATCTCGACCTCGCGGCTCGTATCGAGCGAAAGGTCGAGCTGGCCCTTGCGGTGCAGATGCTCGGTGCCGCGCAGCAGGATGGGCAGGACCGGCAGACCCTCGTCGACGGCGGTGCGGAACGCCCCGATCTTGAAAGGCCTCAGGCGGCCGTCTGGGCTGCGCGTGCCCTCGGGAAAAAAGAGGATCGACGCCCCCTGCTGGACGGCCTCGTGAATGCGCGTCGGCAGCGTTCGATCGAGCTGCGACTCGCTGCGGTAGACGGGGATGTGCCCCGCCATGCGCATGTGGTGGCCCATGATCGGCACGCGGAAAACGCTCTCTTTGGCGACCCAGCGGTAGTCGCGAGGCAGGCAGCCGCCCACGACCAAAATATCGAGGAAGCTCAGGTGGTTGACCACGATCACGCACTGCGGCGCTTGGGCGAGCCGCTCGGGGTGGATCAGCGTGCGCCGGATACCGAGAGCGTCTGCACAGCTCAAGGCCCACCGATACATGCACCACTGCGACGCGCGACGGGCGGCGTACAGTCGGTCGGCGAAGGCGTCGACCGTGACCGCGACCGCCCCGTAGGCGACCGTTCGGCCCGCGACGATGCTCCAGTTTCGGGCGGCGCGCAGGTAGTTCATCGAGGGCGACATTGAAGCCCAAATGACGCAGATTTGACAGGGGAGCAATGAACGGACTTCGGTGAGCGCGTGCACACGCCTGCAGGACAGCGTATTGGGCCCTACGAGGTCCTGAGCACGATCGCCGAGGGCGGCATGGGCGAGGTGCTGCTCGCCGCGCTCCGGCGTGAGGCGGGGTTCGAGAAGCGGGTCGCGCTGAAGCGCACGCTCCCGGCGCTCGCGCGGGACCCGAGCTTTCTCGCGCGCTTCGAGGCCGAGGCGCGTAACGCCGCTCTGCTGACGCACCGCCACATCGTGCAGGTCTTCGACTTCGGGCGGCACGAGGGCGCCGCCTGGCTCGCGATGGAGTACGTGCACGGCGTCGACCTGAAGGCGCTCCTCGACCGCCTCGGGGGCGCGCCCATGCCGACGGCGTTCGCGGTCGAGGTCGGCGTGGCGTGCGCTCAGGCGCTCCACTACGCCCACCGCGCGCTCGACCCCGCGGGTCGCTCGCTCGGGCTCGTGCACCGCGATGTCTCGCCTCAGAACGTGCTGCTCTCATTCGAGGGCGACATCAAGCTCGCTGACTTTGGGCTCGCGCTCATCGCCGAGGAGGCGGCGCGCGCGCCGGGCGCCATCGTGGGCAAGTATGGCTACATGAGCCCAGAGCAAGCCGCAGGGCGGCCGGTAGACGCTCGCTCAGACGCCTTCTCGCTGGGCGTCGTGCTCTACGAGGTGCTCTCGGGTCGGCGGTGCTTCGCCGCAGACGACGGCCCGCTCGCGACGCTCGACCGCGTGCTGAGCGCGCGTCCGCTCGTGGCGCCGGAAGACCTCGGGCTGCACCCCGCTCTCGCGCGCTTCTTGTCCGAGGCGCTCGCGCGCGCCCCGGCGGATCGTCCCGAGGACTTGGAGGCGCTCGGCACCGCGCTGCGAGGCGCTGCAGACGAGGCGGGGGTGCGGTTGAGCGACCGCGCGCTCGGGCCATGGCTGGCGGCGCAGTTTCCGGAGCGCGCGGCGCGGGCGCCCGTCGGCGGGCGTACCGAGGGGGCCGCTGTACCTGCGTGGGAGGCCACGGTCGCCGCCGCGCAGCCCATCGCGGCTCAGGCTGCCCCGCAGGTCGCCGAAGCGCCGCCGCTCGTCCCCCCAGCGGCGCTCCCCGCGAGGGCGCGCGGCATCCGTGTCGGGCTGGCCGCGGGCTTGGTCGCAGCCGCCGGCGCCCTCTTCGCGCTCGTGTGGGCGCCGCGTGGGCCCCAGGCGCCGGCGCCCACGGAGGTCCGCTCGAGCGCGAGCGCCGCGGCTTCGGTCGAGCCGTCGTCTCCGCCGGTCCGTTTCGCGCTCGCGGTGCCGAGCCTCGCACCGAGCCTCGCACCGAGCCTCGCGCCGAGCCTCGCGCCGAGCCTCGCGCCCAGAAGACCACACGGGGTGTCGCCGCCCTCAGGCCCAGCGACCGCGCCCCCGAGCCGCGCCGCGGACCCGAGCAGTGCGGCGCCCTCGGCGGCCGTCGCGGCCTCGGAGAGCGCCCCGGTCAGCGCACCACCCTCGTCCTCACCGCCTCTGGGGCCGACCGTGCGCGTCTCCGCCGAGGGCGCGCGTGTGCGGACCGCCAGCGGCGACGCGCTCACCGGCGCCGAACCGCTCGGCGCGACGCCTCTCCTCGTCAACATCATCGGCGGTGAAGGCCCCCCCGTCTCGATGCGGCTCTCTCGCAAGGGCGAGGGGGTGCGCGCCAATGTCGCTGCGCGACCGTGGGGGGCGGTGACGTGGGACGGCCGCGCGGTCGGTGAGACGCCCATCGCCGACCTGCCCGTCCGCGCGGGGGCCCACACGCTCAGCGTGGTCGGTCCGGACGGCCGAGCGACCGTCGTCACGCTCACGCTCGATCCGGGGGCGGCGCTGTGAAGCCGGCTTGGCAGTGTCAAGCGAGCTTGGCGGTGCCGTCGCTGGGCGCGCCGCTCAGCCGGACGCGCCCGCCGCGCACGCTTCTTGTATACTCGGGGGACATGCGCTCAGTGGTCCCTCGCCTCGTGTCTCCCCTCGCGCTGTGGCTCGGCGTCGCGGCGGTCGTGGGGTGCGACCGAGGGCACCACGGCGGCCCACCGTCGCTCGCCGAGGCCCCAAACCTGGGCGGCGCCGTGCTCGGGGACGACGGTGAGCCGCGGACGCCCGTTGAGCTCATCGGCGTGATGCGCGTCGGCGAGACCGTGCAGGGGGCGCTGCCGCGGCGCGGTGACTTGGTGGGCTGGGAGTTCGAGGCCTACGAGGGGGCCGGGCTCACGGTCACGCTGGCCTCGAGCGTGCGCGTGCGCCGCGCGCGGGTGTCGGTCTACGGGCCACGCACGGCGACGGGGCTCTGGGGTGACGCGCTGACGTCGCGCTCGGGGGAGTTGCCCGACCAAGTGACCCTGAGCGTGGCTGCACTCACGGCGCCAGGCATGTATGTGGTCCTCTTGCAAACGCCGCTCGATGACGACGACGCGCCCTATACCCTGAGCTTGGCGTGCCGAGGCAACTGCGGGGCGCCTACATGCCCCGAGCTCGACGCGTGCGAGCGGGTGTGCGCGCTCGGCTACCGCGTCGACGCCGAGGGCTGCCGTGTCTGCGAGTGCCGCAGCGCGCAGGCGTGCTCCGAGGCCTCGCCGTGCCCCAACGGTCAGACCTGCGGCGCCGATGGACGCTGCGGCGACGTCATCGCCCCGCCGGATTGCGACGCGCAGGCGGAGGTCTGCGCGTCGGACGGTCAGACCTGGCCGAACCGCTGTCGAGCGGAGCAAGCGGGCTTGCAGATCGTCTCCGAGGGGCCGTGTGATCGGCCACCCCCGCCGCCGTGCGTCTGCGGCGACGAGGTCGAGCCGGTGTGCAGCGTGACGCACCGCACCTATGTGAACGCGTGCCGCTTGGCCTGCGCCGAGGGCGAGGACGCGCTGGCGTACATGGGGCGCTGCTTGGAGATGCAGCCTTGCCGCGACGACCGCGGCTGCCCGAGCGGGACGCGCTGCACGGCGGTGCCCGAGCCGGCGAACCAGGCGCGGTGCGCCGTTGATCCGCGAGACCCCGCGTGTGAGCGCGTGTGCCTGCCCGACGCGAACCGCAGGCTCTGCGGCGGCGCCTTTGGGCCGTGCGCCGAGGGTCTCGTGTGCTACGGCGAGAGCGCGCTGCCGGGGGTGTGCGTGGCCCCTTGCGGCCCAGACGACGCTGGAGTCTGCGCCGAGCCGATGGAGTGTGCGGTCACGGCCTCGGGCGGGGTGTGCCTCGAACGCTGCAATGCCGACCAACCCATGGAGTGCCCGCGCGGCTCCGTGTGCCGGCCCGACACCGAGGGCGTAGACTTTTGCCAAGCCTGCGATTGCCCGCCGCCCCAGCCGGGCGAAGAGGTCTGCAGCGACCGCGCGGTGACTTTCCCGTCTGCGTGCATCGCCGCGTGCGCGCAAGTCGCGAGCTTCCGGCCGGGGCGTTGTGACGATGAGCAAGTCTGCGCGTGCCCCGACAGCTTCGCGCCGGTCTGCGTCGACGGCGTCGTGGCCGACCGGTGCGAGGCGGCGTGTGTGACCGGCGGCGCCGCACCCGAGGCGCCGCTGGGCGCGTGCCTGCGGCGACGCGACCTCGTCGTGGCCTGTCAGGTCGACGCCGACTGTGTCCGCACGGGCTGTGACGGCGCCTTCTGCCTCGGCGCCGACATCGGCCTCGACGCGTGCGCGCCGCTCTCGCCGGTCGCGGAGTGCTACGCGGACGCCGGCACGTGCGGGTGCGTGAACAACCGGTGCGTCTTCGAGGCGACCGCAGAGACGGTCGGGTGCATCGACCGGCTCGAGCCCGGCCGGGGCGATGCCCCCGCGCCGCGCCGCGGTCGCTGAGCTCAGGTCACTCGGGCTCGGGGCGAATCGCCAGCAAGCGGGCGTAGCGGGCGGCGTGGTCGCCCCAGACGCGGACCTCGCTGCGGAACCGGACGCGCACGGGGACGGTCGTCCACGGTTGCTCACGGAGCGCTCGCCCGAGGGCCTCGACCATCGGGACCTCGGGGTCGGCGTCCTCGAGGGCGACGCGCTCCCACCCCAGCGGCGTGCGGAGCTCGAAGTCCAGCTCAGACGCCCCGACCACGCAGGGCGCAGGGTTCAGGCGTGCGTCGAGCGTGGCCTCGCCGTCGATGAGGCGCAGGTCGAGGCCACCGCAGCCCACGAGGGTCAGCGCTGCGGCCGCGCTCAGGCGCCTTGCGAAAGTGGACACGTGCATCGGGGCCATCGTATCACGCGCGACGCGTGTGGTAGACTCGCGGACGACGCGGGGGGCGACCGACGGGCACCGAGAGGGTCCGAGCGGGGCGCGCCCGCGTTGGTCTTGAGCGCATCGCTGCACGTCGTTCATCTCACCAAGTGCCCGAAACCGGTGATGCCGGAGCGGGACAGGAGGCCCCATGAAGCGCATTACGACGACCCAACTCCGCCGCAAGCCCCGGGATGGTGAGCGGATCGTGATGGTCACCTGCTACGACGCCACCTTCGCTCGCCTCGTCGACGAGGCCAACGTCGACGTCATCCTCATCGGCGACTCGCTCGGCATGGTCGTGCAAGGGCACGAGAACACCCTGCCCGTCACGCTCGACGAGATGATTTACCACTGCCGCGCCGTCGCCCGAGGCGCGCAGCGCGCCCACTTGGTCGGTGACCTGCCGTTCGGCTCCTACCAAGCGGGCACGGAGCAGCTCATCCAGAGCGCGGCGCGCCTGCTCAAAGAGGGCGGCGTGCAGTCGGTCAAGCTCGAGGGCGGCGCTGAGTACGCCGATGGCATCGCCAAGCTCGTGCGCGCCGGCATCCCCGTGATGGGCCACCTGGGCCTCACGCCGCAGTCGGTCCACCAGATGGGGGGCTACCGCGTGCAGGCCAAGTCGCAGTCGGCCGCGGACAAGCTGCTGGCCGACGCCGTCGCGCTCCAAGAGGCGGGGTGCTTCTCCCTCGTACTCGAGGGCATTCCGGCGCCCGTCGCGGAGCGGGTGACGGCCGCGCTGGAGATCCCGACGATCGGCATCGGCGCGGGCGTCGGCTGCGCGGGGCAGGTGCTCGTGCTCTACGACCTGCTCGGGCTCGACGAGCGCTTCGCGCCCAAGTTCGTCAAGAAATACGACAACTTGCACCGCCGCGTGGTGGACGCCGTGTCGGCCTATGCGACCGAGGTCCGATCGGGCGCCTTCCCCACGGAAGAGCACAGCCACTACACGAGCCACTGAGGGCCGCGCGTGCAGGTGCTCGAGACCGTCGAGGCCATGCGAGCCTTCGCCGCCGCGCGAGGGCCGAGCGCGTTTGTCCCGACGATGGGGTTCTTGCACGAGGGTCACTTGGCCCTGATGCGAGCGGCCCGCGCGCACGCGCCCGTCGTCGTCGCGAGCGTGTTTGTCAACCCGACGCAGTTCGGGCCCAACGAGGACTTCGAGCGGTACCCGCGCGACACGGCGGGCGATCTGGAGAAGTGTCGTTCGGCAGGCTGCGACGCGGTCTTCTTGCCGCCCGTCTCTGCGATGTACCCGCCGGGGCACCGCACGCACGTGAGCGTTTCCGAGCTCACGGGGCCGCTCTGCGGCGCGTCGCGGCCGGGGCACTTCGATGGCGTGACGACCGTGGTCCTCAAGCTGCTGAACATCGTGGGCTGTCGTGCGGCGCTCTTCGGTGAGAAGGACTACCAGCAGCTCGCCGTGATTCGACGCATGGCCCTCGATCTGGACCTGCCGGTGCAGATCATCGGGCACCCGATCGTGCGCGAGGCGGATGGGCTGGCGATGAGCAGCCGCAACGTCTACTTGTCGCCGCGCGACCGCGCCGGCGCGCTCTGCCTGTCGCGCGGACTCGAGGCCGCGGCCCAGGCCTTTGGCGCGGGCGAGCGTGACCCGCGCGTGCTCGAGGCGACGGCGCGCGCGCTCATCGACGCCACCCCGGGCGCTGCCGTGGACTACGTCGAGGTGCGAGATGCGCTCGACCTGACGGCGGTCGAGGCACCGTTGACGCGGCCTGTGGTGCTGGCCCTGGCCGTGCGCTTTGGGGCGACGCGGCTCATCGACAACCGCGTGCTCGCCTCAGGCTGAGGCGCGGTCGACCACGAGCCCGCCACCGTCCCGCCCGGCGAGCACCAGCACGCGGGACGCGACGCCGCGGTCGTCGACGAGCCCACGCAGCGCGCGCGCCGTCAGGCCCGACTCCGCCAGCGCCAACAGCAGGGGCGTGACCTGGCCCGCGTCGAAGACGAACGCGGCGCGCCCGTGGGGAGCGAGCGACTGCGCCGCGGCGAGCGCGAAGTCGCGGATATCACCGGACAGCGCGTGGGTCGACGCGTGGGTCGCGCGGTCCGCGCTCTCGCGGCCCCAGCCCGCGGGGTAGAAGGGCGGGTTCGAGAGCACCAGATCGAAGGCGCGCGGGGGAATCGGCGGGCTGCGGACATCCCCCACGACGATGGCCCCGGGCAGGTCATTGAGGGTCAGGTTTCGACGCGCGAGCTCTGCGGCGGCGGGGTTCAGCTCGACGCCGATGAGCGCGCGGACCTCGGGGCAGACCTGCGC
>CANLBD010000064.1 GCA_947488215.1 Myxococcales bacterium
CGACCGCCAATGGCCGAGCAGCGGCTGCGCGGTCCTGCGGCACGCAGTCGCCCGTCGCCGCGCCCTTGAGGTAGTCGACGACGGGCAGGTTGAGGACAAGGTGTCCGAACTTGCTCTCGAGTGCGTCGACCGCGACGCCCGCCGAGCTCTCGACTTCTTGAATGATGCCGATGTCCTCGGCGTCGATCGCCACGCCGCGCTGAGCGACCGTCCAATGGCCATCGTCGAGCGTGGGCGCGCGTTCAGACGGGACGTCCGCGTACGGATTCGGCGGGCTCGGCCCAGTGTCCTCTTCGCCGCAACCGGCGCCGACCAGAAGGCCGGCGGCCACCCACCCTGACAAGAACCAAGCAGAGCGAAGGCTCACCGCAACTCCACCGGCGGTCGCAGACCAAGGCGCCGCCGCTCCGTGTCCCGCAGCGCGAGACGTCTCAACGTGAACTCAGTAAATGATGACGGGCTTCGATGGCCCCGCGGACTCGGGACGGCCAGACGCCTTGGAACCCTTGTCGGTCTTACTGCCCTTGCGTTTTGGCTTCTTCTCGCCGCGCGTGGGCTCTGCACCTTGGTCGGCGGCGTCGTCCACGCTCTGACCCGCAGGCTGGTAGATGTCTTGCGCGTCATCCGGTCGGTTGCCCCTGAGGTCCAGCGAGCGCTGGGTGCCCGTGAGCCGGTCCACGACGTCGTCCTGGGCGGCGCCGGTATCCGCGGTGATCTCGTCGAGCGCGGACGCCACCCCCGGGTCGTCCAGCGCGCTGGACCGTGCGGGTCCGTTCGATTTCCGGGCGTCCTCGAGCGCGACCCCCTCGGAGAGGCTCAGGAACTTCATGCAGTAGGTGCCAAAGAACTCGGTGCGGTCCTCGACCACCAGCCGAGTGGACGGGTCGTCCCAAGATGCAGACACCATGCGCTTCGGTGCGCCCCGCGGGGTCACCCAGTCGACGTTGAGAGGCCGCCCGTACTTGCCCTGCATCTGACCGACGAAGTCGGGGAACGGCGTTTGCTGTGTGACGCTCGAAGAATAGGCGACCAAGACCTTCCAGAGCCGATCATTCCGGAAGAAGTAGTAGCGCTGCGCGTCCTTATCGTCGACGCGCAGCATGGACTCGTCCACGTTTGCGACGAAGTCGTTGGCGATGAGGGACGACTCGTACCCGGTTCGCTCTCCGCCGAAGCGGACAAAGGTCTTCTCCACGGCCCCGAATTCGGTCGCCTTGCGACGCAGCGTGCGATCAATCTCGACAGGGTCGCGCAGGTCCTTGAGGACCTGATTCCATCGACCTGTAATCTCCTCACGGACCATGTCCATCACCGCAGAGGAGGAGGCGCCCCACTCGAGCATCCCGAGAATGTGCGAGATGCCCTCTTTCGCGGCGGGGCCGGCGTTCGGTGGCGTCCCACCTGCGGGCGAAGCTGCGGTCGCCGGTGCAGGCCGCCTCGCAGCGAGCGCTGGCTGTGCCGGGATGAGACACAGGGCAACCGCGGCGGCCGCCCATCGGGAAAAACCTGCTCGGGGTGACATGGCTGACATGAAGCTCCTGTGCGGGCGGAGTCTACACCACACGCGGCACGCGCGCGCAAGTCACCCGCACCAAACGGACGCGGTCAGACCATTGACAATTCATGGGTCGGTCCCTAAGTTGCCGCGCCCTCATGTTGCAACCTGGTACCACACCGCCCACCGAGGCGAGCCGCGCATGAGCGCGCTGACCCCAGAGGGCGTGGCGCGCGCGGACTTCTTCGGGCGCGTCAAGGAGCTGCATCGCCTGCGAGAGGCGCTCAGAAGCGCCATCGAGGAGCGCCATCGACGCGCCGCGATTCTGCTCGGAGCGCCGGGCATCGGTAAGTCTCGCCTCCTCGAGGAGTTCCTAGAGACTGCCGAGGAGCACGTCGACAAGGTCACAATCCTCTCTGCCTCGTGTCGCGTCGACGGTGGGCCACCGTACGGTATCTTTCGTAAGCTGCTGATGCAGCGCTTCTACGTCCCCGCCGAAGCGCCTGCGGAGGCTGCCCGAGACGCGATTCTTCAGGGCTGCTGCCAAGTGCTGCGAGACGAGTACCTCGGCGAAGAGGCCGCTCACGTCATCGGGCACGTCGTCGGCTTGCCGTGGCACAACTCGGCGCACGTTGCCCGATTCGGCGGCGATGACGAGCGCCTGCGCGACCGCGCGATCGCGCTCTTCACGCAGGTCGTTCGTATGGACGCGACGCGCGTCCCCATCGTGCTCGCCGTGGACAACCTGCACTGCGCGAGCGACGAGTCGATTCATCTCTTCTTGCGGCTCGCACACGGCCTGAACGACGCCCCTGTGCTGTTTCTCGCGGCTGCGCGGCCCGCGTTCACGGACGCCCAGCGTCTGCTGGTCGATGGGCTGAGGAGCGTAGGGGAGGTCATCGAGGTCGTGGGCCTCGCGGACCGAGACTGTCGTCGCATCGTGGCGTCACTCCTCGCGCCGGCCGATGACCTGCCCGAAGACTTCGTTCGCGTCTGCTGTGAGAAGGCGCTGGGCAACCCGCTGCAGCTTGAGCAGATCGTCCGATTGCAGCTGGAGTGTGGCGCGCTCGAGCGCAGTGAGTCGGGATGGATCGTCCAATCCGACCGGCTGGTCGATGCGCCCATTCCCAGCACGCTCCGCGAGGTCGTCCGCGCCAAGATCGCACGGCTTGGCACTCTGGAGCGCGCGGTCCTCGAGAAGGCAGCGGTCATCGGAGACACCTTCTGGGTCGGGTGCATCGACGTCTTGCGCCGCGCAGACGAAGGCTCTGGCTGGGAGGAATCCGACAGGTATTGGAACAGCCCGCGCCGGACCGACGAGCTGATCCTCGTCCTGAACGACTTGCGGCGTCGGGACATCCTCCTGTTCTCCCCGACCTCGACTTACCCCGCGACGCGGGAGTTCGCGTTCAAGCACTCGCTGGAGCGCGAGATGCTGTACGAGTCCGTCGAAGGGCCCAGGCGAATTCGTTACCACCGCCTCTCGGCGCAATGGCTCGAGGCCGTGAGCGTGAACGCTGCGCCCCCGGTGGATGTTTCGGAGCGCATCGCCACCCATTGGGAGCGAGGCCACAGCCCGAGGCGGGCCGCGACGCACTTCGTGCGCGCAGCGGAGCACGCACGCGCCGGACACGCCAACGCCAAGGCGATCGGCTTCTTGCGCCGCGCGATGGATTGTCTCGGCGAGGACGACACCACGACGCGCATCGAGGTGTTCCACCTTCTCGGCCGCCTCTACATGACGATGGGCGACCACAGCGAGGCGCTGAGCCACTTTCAGGAGATGCTCCGCATCGGCTGGCTCATGGACGACGCCCGGCACGGGGGCTTGGCCTACAACAAGATGGGCCAATGCTATCGCGCCCTCGGTGAGTACGACCTCGCCCTCTCGCACTTCAAGAACGGTCTCGCGCTGTTTCGCCAAACCGAAGACGTGCGTGGCATCGCGATGACGGCCGACGACATTGGCCGAGTCTTCTTGGCCCGGGGCGATCTGGAGCGCGCGATGGAGCGATTCCAGGAGGGCCTGAGGCTGCGTCGCTTCTTGGGTGACGACCGCAGCGTCGCGGTGTCGCTCCAGCACATCGGCGGTATCTACGCAGAGCGCGGGGACTTCCGTGAGGCGGTCTCTACGCTCCGCGAGGCCCTCGAACTGGCGCGAAGATGCGCTGACCGAAAGACGATCGCCGACAACCTGAACAACCTCGCAGTCGTCTGCTTTCAGCGCGGCGAGCACGACAAGGCCGAGGTACTCTGGACCGAGGCGTTGGGCATCTCGCGAGAGCTCGGCGAGCGCAACCTCGAGGGGATGCTGTTGACGAACATGGGCGAGACCTCGCTCATCTGCGGCCGGCTGGAAGAGTCGCGGGACCGTCTCTTGGCTGCAATCGAGTTGCTGGAGCAGGTGGGCGACCGCAGGTCGCTCGCTGAGGCGCACCGCAACCTCGGCAGCGTTCACTTACGCATGGATGACTACGCTCGCGCGCTTGAGCACAGCCAGCGCGCGCTCGAGATTGGGCGCGAGGTCGGGGCGCGAACACTGGCTGCGCTCGCCGACCGTAACCTCGGCGAGGTGTACTCCCGCACCCTCTACGACGATCTGGCGGAGCGCGACGCGCGCATCGAGCGCGCTGCGGGGCACTTTGCGGCGAGCATCGAGGCGCTCGAGAGCGCGGGCAGCCACGCCGAGCTGGGCAAGTCCATGCTGGCACACGGCGCGTTCCTCGCGGAGCTCGGTCGCGTCGAGGCCGCCCAAGCTGAGTTGATGCGTGCTCGAGAGCTGTTTGTCCGGCTAGACATGCGAGACAGCCTCGAGCGCGCGGACCGCATCTTGTCGGTCCTCTGAGGGCCGCGTGCGCCGCTTCGTCGTCGGGGCGCTGGTGTGCGTCGGGCTCTGGTCGAAGGCCGGCGCGGCCGTGGTGGTCCCGTCTCCGGGTCAAGTCCTTCAGGTGCTCCGCGAGGAGGCGGTCCTCGTCTTCGATCCCCTGACCGGCCAACAAACCACGCTGATTCAGCACGTCTTCTCGGGGACCGCGGCGCCTTTTGGCCTGATCGTCCCGACGCCGCGCCCCGCCGCCGCGCGCACCGTCCCTGACCGGCTCATGGCCGCACTCGACGCGACGCTCCACCCCAAGGCCGCCGTGCACCGCGTCTTGGACCTGCGCGTGACGTCTTGGGTGGGGAGCTGCGCTCTTCAAGAGGTCGGTGACATCGTCCCCGAGGGTGAGCAGAACACAACGGCTTCGGGCAGCGCGGGCACCACGGCCACGCTCGGCACGGCCCCCGAGCCGCTCCACGACTGGATGCTCGAGCACGGCTTTACCCTGACGCCCGCGCAGGCGATATTTCTCGATGAGGTGCGGGCCCGCGGGTGGTCGTTGACGGGCGTCGTCGTGCGTCCGCCGAGCTTTGACGGCCCTCTGCCCGAGACCCTCCGCGGGCCAGTGATTTCTTTGGCGCACGAGGCAGAGGAGCCGGCGTTCGCGGCGGGTCACCCACCCGAGGCGCTCGTGGCAGAGCGAGGCCCGCCCGCTCCACCACTCGAAGTCGCCGTGCTCACCGAGTGGCCCGTCGCGCTCGATGCGAGCACGTCGCCCGAGCCCAGCTACCTCGACGCGGTCGAGGGTCGAGACGTCGCTCGCATCGCCGCCATGGGCGGGGAACCGCGGTGGAGCTTTCGTCGCGACGGCACGATGACTCAGTTCCCGATCGAGCGGCCGAGCGGCCCCGGCTTTTTGCGATTTGTCCGGACGGCGCCGAGGCCGCCGATCAAGCCCGCGCCGGAGCCGATCACACGGGTCCACCGGGTGGGCGTGCCGGCCGAGGCGCTGCTTGCGGTCGCAGCGTTCTTGGCGTGGGGGTGGCTCCGCTGGGGGCGACGTCGCGCCGACCCACCGGGTCGCATGACCTTCTAGGGCGCCCCGCCGAGCCAAGCGCGCACAGCCACGGCTTGAGGCGACGCTGCGAAGAGCAGCAGGTCCCGCGCGACGTCGCTGTCCGATACGAACTGCACGAGGTCGGCGCGGGTGAGGGCCGTGCGCGGCCGGTCGTCAAAATCGAGTCGCCGCACCATCTCGAACGCGCCGCCCGCACCGTCCCCAAGCAGGAACGCGAGGCGGGCTGTATAGGTCTCGAAGCCCGCGCGCAGCGCTGCCGGCGCGAGCATCTGCATCTGAAGGGCTGCGCTTCGCGCCAGCTCGACCAACGCGGGCGTTCGACGGTGCGGCGGCAAGGCGGGCTCCAACTGTGCCCTCATGCGGTCGTAGGTTGCGCGGTCGCGCGCGCGGACCGGCAAATCTGCGCCGAGGAGGCCCAGGAGCGCTGCGAGAAAAGCACCAAACTCTCGGTCGGTGAACTTGCGCGCGAGCAGCGTGCCCTCGGCGAGCGGCACCAGGCTGCGCGCCAGCAAGAAGCTCCGCGCCGTATCCGCGGCGCCGTCCAGAATCGCGCTCCCCAGGACCACACTCGAAGGGTCGCCCGCTTCGATCGCGGTCGTGTACGGGCGGCTCGGGTTACGCAGCAGCAAGACCGGCTCAAGCCCGAGGACGTCACAGTGACGACGCGCCATCGCGTGCAAAGGGTCAGCGTCGTCCACGAGGTCCTGCGCGGTCACCCCGTGACGCGCAGCATCGACGCAGAACGGGGCGGTCACCCACGCGCTCGTTGCCCGAAACAACTGAGCGACCGCTGCGGGGACGGTCGACGGCAACAGGCCCCGCTTGAGCTCCTCGGGCATCGGGCTGATGCGGTCCGTGGGACGCCCAGCGAGGACGACGCCCTGAAGCCACTGGAGAACATCGTTCGACCACGTCGCGCCCGCGACTTGCCCCTCCGTCAGCAGAGCCGCCTCGAGCGCTTGCCAAGCGTGTGCATCCAAAGGCTCGGCTTCGATCCGAGCACGAGCGGCGCGCGCTGCCGAGTCCCCCTCAGGGAGCGGCGGCGGTCCACCCGGACGCGTCGCAGGGCGACCCCATGACGTTGACTGCACCGCCTCCGACAGCGTCGCTCGAACCGCTGCAGCGACCGACCGATTGGGCGGCGGCGGCGGCGCGGTTGGGGCTCGCGGCTCGAACTGAACGACAGGCAGCCCATAAGGCTCCGTCTTGCGGAGATCGACAGGCGGCTCGACAACCGGCGGCGGCTCGACAACCGGCGGCGGCTCGACAACCGGCGGCGGCTCGACAACCGGCGGCGGCTCGACAACCGGCGGCGGCGGCGGCGGACGAATCGACTCGATCTCGACCTCGTTGATGTGTTCGACCTGCAGCTCGTCGGCCACATCCGGCTCGAAAGCCGCAGACTCCAGCGTCAGCTTTCGGAGGTCAGTGACGGTCGCGATGGCTTCGCTGGTGGCGCGCGACGGCTCGAGCGCGCTCAGGCTCTCCTCGAGGTCGCGCCATGCCTGCGCGTCGCCGCCCGGGGAACGGAACGTGTCGAGGCGCTCGCGCGCTTCGGCAAACCGCCCGAGCGCGACCAACGCGCGCACTTGACCTCGACGCGCCTGCTCCACCCGAATGGGGTCGGTCGTCAACCGCTCAAGGCGCTCATAGGCCGTCAGCGCGGGCCCCGGCTCACCCCGGACCAGGTGAACGGCCGCCAGCTCCTCATGCGCTCGGCCATCCGGGTCCATCAAGCCGATCGCGCGTCGGAGGAGCTCAAGCGCGTCATCGAGCCGACCGTCATGCCGCGCTCTGATGATGCCGAGCTGAGTCAGAATCCCGGCGCGCTCTTCGTCCGAGACGCACTCGGGCAGCAAACGCTCGAGTGCCTCCCCCGCTGCGGTCCAATCGCCGAGCCGCGAGAGGACCTCAACCGCGCGCTGCCGAACTGCTCGACTCTCAGGCTCCAGACTGCCGAGGCGTGTGACCGTCTGTCGAGCCGCCTCGAAGTCGGCCAGCGGCCCCATCTGCAAGTCGAGGAGCCGATTCAGGAGGGGGCCAAGACCTGCGGTCTGGCCCATCCGACGAGCCCGCCGCTGAAGCAGCGCGGCCCAATCACTGAACTGCCCCGCAGCGGAGTAGAGTCGCTCCAAGTGCCCGCTCGCTTCGTCTGCGTCCGGGTCACGTCGGACAGCCTCAAGCCAACACGCGACCGCGCGCGCTTGGTCTCCGGAGACGTCCGCAAAGTAAAGGCCAGCCGCCGTCAGGCCTTGTGAGGCGGCGTGCGGGTTGACGCGACGGTGCGCCAACTCCACGAGCAGCTCACTCGCGAGCGCGGCTTGGCCAGCGCGCTCCGCACGGTCGCAGAGGAGCCACGTCGCCGTCGGGTCATCGACGGCCAAATCAGCCGATTTGCGCCACAGGGAGACCGGGTCTGCGCCGCCTCGGGCGTCGGCTTCAAGACCACCGAGCCACAGGGCGATCGCGGCAGAGCGTTCATCACCGGAGGCGCCTGCGCGGCCTAAGAGCCAGGCAACCCACGCGTCTGCGTCATCTCCTCGACGATACAGCCGATGAAGCGCGCCGTGGCCAACGGGGTCGTCCGGCTCAAGCTCGACGACGCGGGTCCAGAGGGCTCTCTGAGCGTCCTGCTCGAGCGCCGCAGCCTCAGCGCGTTCAGCGGCCTCGCGCCAAAGCAATCGAGCGTCTCGGCGGTCTGTCACGCACTGCGCGACTCGCGCCAGAGCATCGCAGGCGCGCCGATGGTCGCCATTTTCAAAAGCGTCCCTGAACAGCGCCCAGTGCGCCACGAAGTCATCCGGCTTTGCGAGCGCGATCTCCTCGTACACGGCCCGGGCGTCGGCGGGCGCCAGAGCGCTGGCCAGCTTGTGCGCGAGCATGAGGCGGTGCCCCCCCTGCCCCGTTCTGGCCAGCAGCGTCCGCAGCGCCATGACCTCCCGGGCACGGTCGGACAAGCCCGAGAGCAGGCGCTCGAGCGTCCAAGGCAGGCTCACGAGCCCCGGCGCCAACGCCATCGCGGCCTCGGCGTTGTCCAACGCAGACTCGCGATCATCCAAGTGCTCGAGTTGGAGCTCACTCAGCCGGGCCAGCAACGCCGCGCGCTCTCGGAGGTCGTCGGTATGCTCAATCCGCGACGCCAAGACGCGCGCAAGGTCGGCCCACCGATCTCGCGCCGCATAGAGCCGCTCGAGCCCCGCGAGGGCGTCTGGCGCGCGGGGCCGAAGCGTCAGGAGCTCTTCGTAACACGCCGCGGCATCGTCGGGCTGCTCGAGTCGAAACTCGTAGACCTCTGCGAGGCGCCCGAGGACGCTGATCCGCTCCGAGGTCTCGCCGACCAGCTGCGTGAGTTCGTGTCGATGGAGCGCGGCCAAGTCGTGCCAGCGTCCGTGATGATAGAAAATCCGACCCAAGCCGGCGAGCGCGGGGAGGAAGCGCGGGGAGAGCGCGAGAGCGCGTCGCCAACAATCCTCCGCGCGACGCGGATCTCCGAGCTCTTCGTGGAGCTCCGCATTCCGGGCCAGCAGCGCGAGCTGCTGACCGCCGTCACTGACCGCGACGATCTCCCGCTCCGTTGCCGCAATGAAGCCCTGGATGTCGCCCGCTGCGGCCGTGAGCCGCTCAAGCGCACGAAGCGCCCCGAGGTCCCCGGGCGACTGGTCAAGGAGCTGATTGACCGCGCGCGTCGCAGCCCGAGGTTGGTCGAGGTGAACCTCGAGCAGCGTCGCCGCGTCGCTCAGCAGCTGACGGCGAACTTCGGGGACGACATCCGCGGCCAGCCACGCCTCGACGAGCTGATGCGCCTGCGCGTGATCACCCAAGGCGCCCAGCAGGCGCTGGGTTTGCTCCACGGCGTCCATGTCCGCGAGCGACCCCGGCGCTTGAAGTGCCGAAGCCTGGGCAGCGTGCCACTTCGCGAGCGCGGCGTCCTTGTCGCCCGAGAGCGTCTCAAGCGCCCGCGCCGCCAGCCCGAGCCACGCCGCTCGAACTTCAGGGTCAACCACCGCCTCGGTGCTCGTCTCCAGCGCTTGAAGCCAGGCGCCCAAAGACTGTCCACGCCATGCCAGTCGACGCAGCGCGAGCCAGGCCGGCTGCGCACGAGGGTCTCGCTCAACTGCAGCGGTGAGGAGCCGCGTCGCCTCGGCCTCATCCGCTAAGCCAACTTCGGCGTTCAGCGCCGCACGATACAGCAGCTCTGCAGCACGCACGTCGGACTCTGACTCGGCGAGACGCAGCAAGACTGCGTTCGCCTGCGCCCAGCGCCCGATCGACTCGAGGTCGGCCACAAGCGACCGCCCGAAGCCGGGTTCATCGTCCAGGAGGCCCACGAGTTGGTCGAGGAGCGGGGCGACACGCTCCGGGGTTTCCGTGCGTGAGAGGCCCAGCCGCGCAACGAGAAACAGCAGCCGACCCCGAAACGCAGGGTCCGTCACGGAGGCCGACATTTGCGAGAGCGCGGCGATGAGGTCCGTGACTCTCCCGAGCCTGAGATGCAGGCGGATGAAGTCGAGCAGCGACTCGCGCTCACCCGGCACCGCAGACAGGGCATCACGCAGGTGCGCGAGCGCAGCGGCCTCGGTCTGCGGGTCGTCCGCGAGGTGCCGCGCAATATCTCGATGCAGCCGCGCCCTGACCTCGGGCTGGGTGGCCGAGCGTAGCCGGCGTTCAAGCAAGTCGACGCGGGCCTCAGTATCCGACGCGGGGGTGAGTAGCTCGAGCCGAATCAAAATCTCATCATCGGAGGGCTGCGCCTCGGCAGCTAAGCGGAGGGCTTCGCGGGCGTCATCGATGCGCCCGAGGCGCTCCGTGAGCAGCGTCCCGAGACGCAGATATAGGCCCCCGCGATCACCGGCGCTCTCGGTCTGCTCGGCCTCGCGAAGAAGCAGAGTTTCGACCTCTTCCCATCGCCCGGTTCGCTCCAACAGGCGGCGCAGGTGGCGAGTCGAGGCGACGTCCGTCGAGTCTGCGGCAAGGGCTGCACGGTATGCCTGCTCCGCGCCGACGACATCGCCCGCTGCCACCTCGAGCAGACGCCCCGCGTCGACCCAATGGCGGGCCGCGCGCTTGGGCGAATTCGCTGATCGCGCTTCGTCACGCAGCCGCTCGATACGAGCGGACCATTGCGGGCCATGCTCAAGATTCATCGCTGCACCGCCACGCCGAAGGCCGTGCGTAGGCTCAAGAAAGCCGTGGAGGTCATGAAGCGCACCAAATCCTTCGCGGGCTCGAGCTGGCGAATTTGGCGAACGTCCAACTCCCCCGCGAGGGAGGCGCGGAGGCGGTCCAACGACACCGCGACATCCCCGCAGCACAGTAACCCACAACGGTTCCGCGTCGCTTCGATGGCCGCAGCGAGCTCAGTGAAGTCGAGGACGCTCGCTTCTGGGCGCTGCGCCTGACCTTCGATGGTCGCCCGGAGTCGCCGTGGCAGGCGCTGAGACCGGTCGCGCAGACGAGCCGCGAAGTCGGGGGCGAGGTCGACTGCGCCCTCGAAGCGCCCTGCAAAGCCCGGGAAGACGTCTCGAACGATCACCTGAACGGCTGCAGCGATCCGGCCCGCACCCACGCGGTCGAAGAGCAGCCGCCCCCCACGCAGCCCCTCGACGAGGTGCCCGAGGCGAAACGCAGTGGGCGCGTCGATCGCGGTGCCGAGCACATCCGTCCCCACGACCACTGCGGCCGTCGGCAGGTAAAGCCCTGACAGCCGCGTGGGCGACTGGGTCATTTGCCACAGCTCCCAGTCCATGGTCCCCAGCGCTTGCGCCATCTGCCGGAACTCCGCTTGCCACCGCGGGAAGCTCCGCGCGGAGACTCGGGTCGAGCCCGTTGGTGGTCGCTCAGCGAAGAGGTCCGTCAGCACGAGCGCCAGGGGGGCGAAGAACTCGCTCGCAATGGCGCCCTCGCGCGGGTCGACGAGCAGAGCCGCTCTCTGCTCTGCGCTGAGCTCACCGCTTAGATCCACCACCAGTCGCTCTCTGCGCTGCGCAAGCCACGCGCGCTCCGTTGCGTCTGCGGACCCAAGGTACTCGACGACGGCCCTCGCCAGATACGCTGCGTCGACCGACTGCCGACGCAGCTGAACCTGAGCATAGGCGCGCAGCTGGTCCACGTCGAAGGGGTCGCGCGCGATGGACTCGCGCACCGTAATGAGGGCTCGGTCCAAAGCGTCTGTGATCTGCTCTACGGGGACGCTGCCCGGCGGGAGTCGATCAAGCTCTGCGAACATGCGCCCGAGCGCACCGCGGTCCTGTGGTCGAAGTTCGACCGCGATCTTGAACCAGCCCGCTGCTGCGCGAGCGTCACCCTTGACGCGCGATAGGATCTCGCCGATGCCCAGCGCCCTCGATGCGCGCTTGTCCTGCTCCGGCTCCAGCTCGAAGGCCCTCATGTTCAGACCCACGACCTCGGGCCACTGTCGTGCGTCCGCGGCGAGCTCTGCTGCGATGTCATACAGCCGCATGACCCGGCTGTGACGCCTCAGGCTCGCGAGGACGAGCGTCCGCGCTGCGTCCCCTCGGCCCATGTCGCGCAGGTGCTGTGACAGGGCGACGACGGCCTCCGACGAGACGTGGTCCGCAGATGACCTGATCGCGTGCTGCAACCACTCTTCGGCAGCGTCTGTCTCTCCCAGCTCAGCCGCAAGGCTGCCCGCTTGGAGCGCGGTCTCTGGGTCCGTGCCCCCCTCGCCCAGCGACATCAAAAAGCCACCGAGCCAAGCGACCGCGTCGCCCGGCTGGCTCAAGTGGCGACCCAGGACTTCAGCCCGCGCGAGGGCGATGCTGCGGAGCGTCGAGGCGTCCATCGTGACCGCGAGACGCCGACTCAGGAGCTCCAGCAAGTCGAGCCATTCGCCACCCGCGCGGAGAATCCTCTCGAGCTCCAGCGCCGAAGCGGGCTCGGCCGGATCAAGCGTGACAGCCTGCTCGAGCAGCGTGCGCGCTCGCTCCGGCCCGAAACCACACGCGTGCGCCTCAGTCGCGAGCGAACGCAAAAGCGCAGCGGCTTGGTGGGGTGTGTTGTAGAGCGCCGCGAGTCTCTCCCCCGCGTCGAACGCCTCGCGCGCTCGGCCCGCCCGCAACGCAACGCCCCGAATCACCTCGGCCGCAGCCAGAGAGGTCGGGTCTTCGGCGAGCAGCATGCGCGCCACCCGCTCTGCCATCGCGTCATCACCGACGAGCTCGGCGTCGACCAGCCATGCACCGAGGAGGTCGACTCGGCCTACGCTCGACTCATGCGCGGCGCGTAACGCATACGCATGGACTCGCGCTGCGGCGTGTGCAGCTCCAGGGAGACGTTCGATCCAACTCTCGTATCGATCGAGTCGGTCCGGCCGCTCCATGAACGCAGCGCGAACCTCGTCATCCGATGCGGCCGCACCCGCAACGATGCGGCCGAGCGCTTCGCGCGTCGGTGCGTCTACGCGACCGGACGCCACCCGATCGAGCTGCAGTGCCACTTCGAGCGCCTGCCCCGCTTGGGCCGCTGCCTGCGCGTGGCCCATGCCCGAGAGCAAGCTCCTCGAGGCAACGGACAGGTCGTCGTTGAGAGCCTGGTCATCCGTTCGCTGCTTGCCCTCGCGCGCCGTGGCACTCGACGGGTCAAGCACCAGAGCCCGGCCGTAAGTCTCGGATGCGGTTGCCGGATCGTCGAGGCGAAACTCGTGAATTTCAGCCAAGTAAGTCAGAACGCGCGCACGCCGCAGCGCGTCTTGGGTCGAGGACACTTCGTCCTCGAGCGCCTCGACAAGGGCTCGCCAAGCCTGCGCGCGCTCATGCGCCAAGACGCGCAGGCTCAGGATGTCCGCCCGAGGGGCGTCCCGGTATGCGACATCGAGGAGACTGCCCGCTGTGTCGGTATGGTCCGCAGCCAAGAGCGCGTCACAGACGAGGAGACGCTGCGACGGATCAGGCGCCTGCATGCTCTGGAGCGCCTGCGCCACAACGCTGACCTCGGCCGTCCGTCCGAGCAAGGTCGCCGCGCGAATGATGCCCTCGATCGCGCCCGCGTGGCTCGGCGACGCCTCGAGCGCAGCGCGGAAGAGCGGGAGCGCCTCACCGGCCGCGGCGACGGGATCGCCATCGAACGACTGAATATTCGCGGCCCGGCTCAGCAACGCCGCCCGAACGTGGTCGTCCATCGAGACCTTGGCGCGCTGGACGTCCACCTCGATCTGCGCGGCTCGCCCCTCGATCCGCGCGAAGACCCGCGCTGCGCGTTCGAGCACGCCCGCGTCCTCGGGAGCAGCGGCGAGCACGCGCGCGTAAGCCCGGGCTGCGTTTCGATCATCGCGGAGTCGCGACTCCAGAATCTCGGCGGCGCGTCGAAGATAGGCGAGCGGCTGTACCCCGAGCGCGGGCGAACGGTCGACGAGCCCCAGATAAAGCGCGACGAGGGCTTTCCACTGTCCCGATTGCTCGTAGAGGCGCTCCACCGCCAAGAACGCGGGCAGGAAAGCGGTATCGAGGCTGAGCGCGCGCTTGTGGTACGCGAGCGCGGTCTCTGCGTCGGCGAGCTGGGTCTCGAGCAGCCGCGCCACGCGGAAATATCGAGTGACGAGACCGCGTACGGTCCGCATGCGGACGTCGGGCGCCAGTTCACCCGAGAGCGCGGCCTCAAGCTGCGCGATCTCCGCCTCGAAGCGTTGACGCAGGTCGAGCCAACGGCCTTGCCGAATCGCCTGACGGCCGAGCGCCGCGAGCGCCGGTGTGAAGGTGGGCATCGCCGCGAGCGCACGCTCGAAGTCGAGCGCAGCGCGTGCCTCATCGGCCAGCACGGTCTGTGCGATCAGACCCATCTGGTAGAGCGCGTTCGCGGCCTCGTGGGGGTCCCGCGCGAGCGCCGCGAC
>CANLBD010000065.1 GCA_947488215.1 Myxococcales bacterium
CCAAGTCATCCTGTGGCCACGTAAGCCCCCGTCTGCGCGGCGTACCTGGTTCGACATTCTCTTCGGCGACCAAGAAGCCTCGGGCGCGCTCCGCAAGCTCGGGCACTTCGTGCGGCACTTCCGAGACGCGTCCGTTCGGGTCGGTGACCCCATCAACCTGAAGCAGGTGGTCGCCGACCACAGCGGCTGGAGCGACGAGCGCATCGCGCGCAAGGTGCGGCGCGTGCTCAGCGTGCACCTCGGCAACGAGGCCATGGCGGTGCGTGGCCCTCGCGTCAAACCCGACCGCCTCATCAAGCGGGAGATCGTCGACCGCCCCGGCTTCGCGCGCGAGATCGAGTCGTTGGGTCGCGACCTGAAGTTAAGTCGCGAGGCCGCGATGGAGCGCGCCCGCGGAAACGTAGACGAGATCGCCGCAGCGCCGAGCTTCGAGGTCCTGAGCGCCTTTGGGACCGCGCTCGACTTCGTCTTCAACCGCGTCTACTCCGGCGTCGAAGTCGACCAGGTCGGGATGCGGCGCGTCGCCGAGGCGGCCAAGCTGTCACGCACCGCGCCGCTCATCCTCGTCCCAAGCCACAAGAGCCACATCGACTATCTGGTCATTTCTTGGGTCTTCATGCGGCACGGCTTCGTGCCGCCGCACATCGCCGCGGGCGCCAACCTCTCGTTCTTCCCGATCGGTAGCCTGTTCAGGCGCTCCGGCGCGTTCTTCCTGCGCCGCACCTTCGCGGGAGACCCGATCTACAAGGCCGTCTTTCGCCGCTACTTGTGGAAGCTCGTGCGCGAGGGCTACCCCGTCGAGTTCTTCATGGAGGGCGGCCGGAGCCGCACGGGCAAGCTGCTGCCCCCCAAGATGGGCATGCTCTCGATGCTGCTCGAGGGCCTCCGCGCAGGCGAGTTCAAGGACCTGCAGTTCGTGCCCATCAGCATCAGCTACGAGCGCGTCGTCGAGACCGCGAGCTACCACAAGGAGCTCACGGGCGGCGAGAAGCAGGCCGAGAGCGTCGGCGGCGTTGTCAGAGCCGGCAGCGTGCTCACGTCTCGGTACGGGCGCGTCTACGTGACCTTTGAGGAGCCGATCCGGCTCACAGAGCACCTGCGCTCGGTGGGCATTCAAGACCTCGGCGGTGTCGACGAGGCCCTGTTCCGAGATACGACGCGCAAGTTCGGCTACCACATCATGCGGCGCATCCTCGAGGCCTCGGTCATCACGCCGACCTCGCTCGTGGCGACCTCGCTGCTCAGCCACGACCGCCGCGGCATGTCCACCGCGCGCCTGCACGAGATGGCGGGCTTCCTGATCGACTATCTGAGCCGCCGAAACGCGCGCCTCTCTCGCTCGCTCGCGTACACGCTCGGTCGACACGAAGGCCGCATCGTCGCGGCCGACGCGCGCAGTCGTCGCGAGGGCTATCGGCTGCGGGGCGACGCGATCGCGCCGCTGCTCGACGAGGCTACGAACCTGCTTCGCCGCGCCAAGCTCATCGAGCGCGCCGAGCGAAGCAGCGAGCCCATCTACACCGTGCCCGAGCGCGCCCGCCTTGAGCTCGACTACTACCGCAACATGGTCCTGGGGACGATGGCGCCCGACGCCATCGTCGCGACGGCGCTCCGAGCCGCAGACCGCCCGCTGACCGTAGCAGAGCTGGGTCAGGACGCGCGCCGCCTGAGCTACTGGTTCCGACTTGAGTTCATCTACCGGACCGGCACATCGTTCGATGAAAACTACCGCGAGACGCTCGACCGGCTCGTGGCCGAGGGGCTCATTCAGGTCACGGCGGATGGCATCGTGGTGGCCGCGATGCCCGCGACGCTTGATTTTCTGCGCGGGGCGCTCCTGCACCTGGTCGAGGGCTACTGGGTGGCCGCCGACTCGCTGCGCACGCTCGGCATTCAAGGCATGGACGTGAAGACCTGGATTGAGAGCGCCCGAGGCCACGCGGAGCGCGAGTTCCTTGAAGGCGATCTGCGACGCGCCGAGGCGGGCTCGACCGCGGTCCTGCGGAACGCCCTCGACCTCTTCCGCGCCGAGGGCCTCGTCGAAAAGCGCGCCGGCACAGGGCGCCGGCCGGTCGAGGTCTTCGCGTTGAAGCAGGGCGTTACGCTCGAGGACGTCGCGCTGCGGCGCGATGAGATCGCGCACTTCTTGGTCACGCGGCGGGACGACCCACTGCCGCGACCCCGCGACGAGAAGGTCCCGCAAGACCTTACGCCGTTTGAGACCCCCATCGCCGAGTGAGGTCTGCGATGCTCGTCAGGCCTTCGCGCGCGCAGCGGGCCGCGAGTCCAGCGTTCAGCGCGTGCGCCAGGCCGGGTCCCTGGTAGACGAGCGCGGTGTAGACCTGCACCAACGACGCGCCCGCCTCGAGCCGCGCCCACGCGTCCTCCGCCGACTCGATGCCGCCGACGCCGATCATCGGGATGCTCGGGCCAATCGCTGCGCGCACCCGCACCAGCGCAGCCAGAGCCCGGTCTTTGAGGGGACGCCCGCTGAGCCCGCCTGTCTCGCCCGCCTGTGGTGAGGACTCGACGCCCTCTCGAGACAGCGTCGTGTTGCTCACGATCAAGCCCGCCGCCCCGCCGTTCACGACGGCGCGCGCGGTCGCGTCGAGGTCCTCGGGGGTGTCCCAGTCGGGCGCGAGCTTGACGAACACCGGTACGCCACGCGCCGCATCGACGGCGTCGCGCACGAGCGCCTCGATGCGCTCGGGGCTCTGGAGCGCGCGCAGACCCGCGGTGTTCGGTGAGCTCACGTTGACCACGAAGTAGTCCGCAAAGGGCCCCAGCAAGTCGATGACGGCGCGATGGTCAGCGGCGGCGGCTTCGGGCGGCGTGTCCCGGTTCTTGCCTACGTTGATGCCCTGCGGCACGCCTGCGCGGCGGGATTGACCGCGCAGATGCGCTGCAACCGACGCCGCCCCGAGGCTGTTGAAGCCAAAACGGTTGATCAGCGCGGCGTCGTCGACCAGACGGAATACACGGGGTCGCGGGTTCCCCGCCTGTGGGCGCGGCGTGATCGTGCCGAGCTCGTAGAAGCCGAAGCCGAGCGCAGGCCACGCATGCGGGGCCTCGCCGTGCTTATCGAGCCCCGCGGCGAGGCCAATGGGCGAGCGAAACCGAAGCCCCGCGACGCTCACGGACAGGCTGTCATCGGGCGGTCCAAGCAGTGCCTCGACCATGTCCAGGCTGCTCCGCGCCGAAGCGAGCCGTGCCATCGCCCACAGGTGAGCGTCCTCGGCGTCCCGACGGAAGAGCACGGGCCGAACCAGCGCTCGGTAAGCCAACGTCCAGACGGTCATAGGCTGCGCACCATCTGCACCGCGTCCTCCCCGTCTGCGTAGTAGCCGCGTCTCAGCCCAGCGCGCGAAAAACCCGCGCGTTCGTACAGCGCCTGAGCAGCCCTGTTGCCCGCGCGAACCTCAAGCAGCGCCGCGACATCCCCTCGCCCGCGGGCCTCATCGAGCATCTGCGCAACAAGAGCTGCGCCGAGACCGCGCCGGCGTGCGCCCGGTGCTACGACCATGTTCAACAAATGGGTCTCGTCGACCACACGCCACCAAACGGCGAACGCCGCGAGGGTGCCGTCGTCCCCATCGACCGCGACGAGCGTCGCGTGCGCGAGGGTGAGCTCATGCGCGAAGGCGGCCGCGTCCCACAACGCGGCACCTTCGAGCGCCGCGAGCTTCGCGGCCGAATCAACGTCCGCGGGTCCGAGCGGTCGCGCGACGCTCACGCGGGGGCGCTCGGCTCGCCTAGATTGAGCACACGCGTCACGCGCCGCCAAAGCTCGTCGAGCCCCTCACCCGTCTCCGACGAGAAGCCGAGCAGGGCGTCCGGCGCGACGCCGAGGGCTCGGGCCACGCGCGCCATCGCGCTGAAGCGCTGCGCCTTAGACAGCTTGTCGACCTTGGTGACGACCGTCACGAGCGCCAATCCGCGCGTCGAGCAAAAGGTTGCGAGGTCGCGTTCCCACTCGCCCGGCTCGCGGCGACAGTCAACAAGAAGCAGGAGCGCGCGCAGAGGGTCTCTGCGCTCGAGGTAGCCGCCAATCATCTCGCCCCAGCTCGACCGCATCTCGTAGGGCACCTTCGCATAACCGTAGCCGGGCAGGTCGCACAAGACGAAGGCGTCGTTGACCTTGAAGAAGTTCAAGAGCTGGGTGCGCCCCGGCGTGTTGCTGACGCGGGCGAGCTGCCTCCGGTTGACGAGGCGATTGATCAGGCTCGACTTGCCCACGTTCGAGCGGCCCGCGATAGCGAGCTCGGGCAGGCCGCCGGTGTCAGGCGACTCAGAGAGACGCGAAGCGCTCTTGATGAACGCGACGCTGCGGACTGCGAGGTTCTCGGCCAACTTCAGGCTCCCCATCCAGCCGCACAGAGCGCGACCGCCACTGCGGCGATGCGGCCTCGACGCCCCGCGTCTGGTTCGACCGCTGCGACCACCAGCGCGAGCCAAGCCGCCCAGACTAGACCGGTCGCGAAGTCAAAGACGACGCCACCGAAAGTGAAGACGCGCGCGGCGAGCGCAGCGGACGCCAGCGCTGCGCCCAGCCTCGCAAAGTCGAGCTGACTCCGCTCGCTCGGCTCCGGGATGCGTGGCCAAGACACGACGAGGCCCAGCAAGCCGACGAGACCCGTCGCCCACATCGGACCGCCAAACCAACGCCATGGGGCCTCGGGGACGGTAAATGCGACGACGCCGTCGGTGAGCGCCGTGACTGCGGCACGAATGTCCGCCTCGCCGCCACCGGGGCCCGAGGCGCTCGCCATTGCCCCCGCCGCACCGAGCGCGGCAACGCCGGCGGCTGCCCCGAACGCCGCACCCAGCTTCGGTCGCGCCGCCGCCGCCGCAGCAGCGACGCCGAGCGCCATCGCGCACCACAGCAACGGGAGAACGGCCTCGACCGGGCGACGGAGCAGCACGCGGCGGATTTCACGCTCGTTGTCGGGGAGGGGGCGCGCGACCTCAAACTCGACGGGGGCTTGCGCCGAAGCGGTCTCCGTCGCCTCAAGGCGGGCCTCGGCGTACCACCGTGCCGAGTGCTCCCCTACCCCTGCGCTCTGGCCGATGCACGCCGCTGCGAAGCACGCGACGAGCCAACCGCCGGCGACCCGCGCGTTCCTCGCGTGCGCCAGCAGCACGCACGCGCCGGCGCCCGCTACCAGCCACAGGACACTCTGCGCAGTCATGTGGGCTCCTTGACGCGCCGCTGGGCGACGAGCGCGGCAGCCGCGAGGGCAAGCCCGAGCGCCGCGAGCCACTGGATGCCGCTGCGCCGTACCCCAAGGACCCAGGAGCTGTCGGCGGAGATTGAGGTCGGCTCGATGGTCCACTGCCCGGGCGCGAGCCGCTGGTCGAGGTCGGGCGCGTCCAAGAAGACCCAGTCGGTCCGACGCGGACCGTTCGTGTCCAGGGAAACCCGCGCGGCCGCGCCCAATCGCCGCCCGTAGTCGGCCTCAAGACCTTCGAGCGTGAGGGTGACCCCGTCTGCGAGCGGCAGCGTCTCGCCGGCGCGCAGGTCGAGCGCGATGCGTTCGCCGTTCGGCCCCCTCGCGACGCCGCGGAGTCGACTCGGCGCGTCGTTCGGGCGCTGCCCGCGTGCGTGCACGCGCCACGGCCCGAGCGAGACCTCACGCTCGCCGCTCGACGGGAGCTGCGTCGAGGCCACCTCGAACTTCGGCGTCCCCAGTCTCAGAGACAGGCTCTCCGCGTCATCGGTCCGCGCGGTGAGCTGACCGCCGAGCGCGACGGGGACCTGACGACCTGCGAGCATCGCGGTGTAAGCCTCTGGTGGTTCCACACCTCCGACCCGGACCTCTCCCAGCTCGGCGCCCGACTGAGCGGCCCCGAGCAGCGCGAGCCCGACCCCCACCGCGAGCAATCGCTCAGCGAGCGTCGCAGCGCGCGCCATGAGCGCAAACGGCAGCAGCGCTGCCGGGATGTGGAGCAGAACGCTCTCTGCGGGATGGGCTCCCAGCGGCGCCAAGGCGCCCAGCGCTGCCCCTGCGGCCCACAGGGCCACGAGCACGACCGGCGTTCGAGGCGCGCGCAGCACCCGCCATACACTGCTCGCGAAGCCCGCGAGCGGCCCGTTCATCATGGTCGAACTCCGGCGTCCACAAGCGACGCAGCGGGCGCGTGGCGCACCCTGGCGAGGCCTGGTTCCAGGGCAAAGGGGACGATTCGCGGGCCATCCACCGTGTGACAGCGCAGACAGGCGACCGGATCGGCGCCTCGCGCCATGGGCAGCCTCGGGTCTTCGACGTGCGCGCGCCCTGCGCCATGGCAGGACTCGCACTCGACGCGCACGAGGCCGGTCGTCGCGGATGTCGCGTGGCAGCCCACGCATCGAGGGTCGCGTCGTTGCGACGCGGGGAGACGGTCCAAGCCACGCGCGTGGCCTGTTGTGGACCACTGCGCGTGCTCAGTGGAATGGCACGACTGGCAGCGCGCGGCCCCGACCAGCTCTGACGCGCTCCCGTTCGCCGGCGCGAGCGCGCTGGCCATCACGACCCACGGAGACATCACGGCGCGCGACCACATGGCGCGCCTGTGTACCACTCGGCTCGACGAAAGCGAAGCGCCGCGGCGGGCTGCAGTTGACGCGGGCGCATTGCCACACGGTCGAGGCCGCCGTAACGTGCATTCCATGGCGAATATCATCGGGCTGACGGGCGGCATCGCGTGTGGCAAGAGCACGGTCGCGGCTCGCCTCGCGGCGCGGGGCGCGCGCATCGTGGACGCGGACGCCGTCGCGCGAGACATCGTGCGGCCGGGCGCGCCCGCCTTGGCAGAGATCATCGCTGCCTTCGGCGCCGAGGTCTGCGATGCCACAGGCGCGCTCGACCGCGCGGCGCTCGGGCGCCGCGTCTTCGGAGACGCTGAGGCCCGCGCTCGTCTCGAACGCATGACGCACCCCCGCATCGCCGAGGAGAGTGCGCGGCGCCTTGTTGAGGCAGCCGCAGGCGAGCCGCCGCTGGTGGTCTACGACGCCGCGCTGCTCTTCGAGTCGGGTCGCGCCGCCCTGTTTCGGCCCATCGTCGTCGTGACCACGACAGAAGATCTTCAGCGAGAGCGCCTGATGCGACGAGATGGCCTCGATAGGGGCTCGGCGCAGGCGCGCATCGACGCGCAGATGCCGCTCGCAGAGAAGGTCGCGCGCGCTGATTACTGCGTCCACAACGACGGCTCGCCCGACGCGCTCGATGGTCAGCTCGATGTCCTGTGGCCCTTGCTCACGGCGCCGCATGACCCGGAGCTCTCGCCGTGAACGCCTTCATCCTGGGATTCCCTCGCCTGCTCGCCCGCGGCTTGGCGTCACGCCTCCTTGCCCTCTCGCCCGGGACGGTCGTTCACATGCTCGTCTCGCCCGAGCAGGCAGAGGCGTTCCAGGCGTTCTCCGCGACGCTCGAGACGACCCAGCGGCTCCGCTTGCACGCCCGCATTGGGCGCGCCTTCGACACTGACCTTGGTCTCGACGCAGCGGACGCCAACGCGATGCTCGCGGATACGACACACGTCTTTCACGCGGGCCAACTGAGTCAGGGGCCTCGCGCCGGCCTCAAGCGGCACAACGTCGATGCCCTCGGTCGCCTCGTCGAGCTGTGCTTGGACATGCCGCGCCTTGAGCGCTTGGTTGTCTTCTCGACGGCCTTCGTGAGCGGCTCGCGAACGGGCCTGATCCTCGAGGATGAGCTTGAAGAGGGTCAGCGCTTCCGCAGCCCGTGGGAGCGCTCCATGTTCGACGCGGAGCGGCTCCTGCGCCGGATGATGCCGCTGCTGCCGGTCACGGTCCTCCGCCCCGGCAGCATGATCGGACACTCGCGCACCGGCGAGGCCGAGACCCTCGACGAGGGGCCAAGCTACCTGATGCGCCTCTTGGTGCGATTGCCCGCCGAGGTGCCCATCTTGCTGCCCGGCGATGGCGTCGTCCCGCTCAACATCGTGCCGATCGACTACGTCGTCCGAGCGGCGTGCGCCGTTGCGACCAAGCCCGAGGCTGTCTCCCGCACGCTGCACATCACCGACCCGAATCCGCTGAGCGCGCGGCGTGCGTTCGAGCTTCTGAGCGACGTCGCCCGGCGACGCGGCCCCTGGACGAGCGAGGTCGGTGCGCGCTTGGTGCGCGGTCTGCTCCGGCTGCCCGGGCTCGGTGCGCTCGCGCCCACGCAGGTCTCGCTCTTCGAGAATCTGGATCAGCGCGTCGAGTACGACTGCGCCGGAACACTCGACTTGCTCGCCGATACTGGCCTGGTCTGTCCGCCGTTCGAGGCGTACGCCGACACGCTCGTCGCCTGGATCGCGGCCTACGAGCGAGCTCAGCGCCCGCGTGAGCGCGCGCGTGCTTGAGGGGTATCGCCGCTCCGTGGACCCGGCCTTGCCCGAGGCCTACGCCGCCCTCTCAGGCGACCACAACCCGATACATCTCAGCGACTCAGCCGCGCAGCGCGTCGGGCTTCCGCGACGCGTACTGCATGGCATGGTCACCGCTGCGTGGTGCCTCGACGCGCTCGAAGCAGCGTCCGCAGAGAGCTTGAAGGCCTTCACCTGCCGTTTCGTGCAGCCGGCGCATCCCGGCGACACATTGCGCTTTGCGCCGCGGAGCCAACCTCACGCCTGGACGTGCGAGGCCGTCTCCGAGTCGGGCGCCCCCCTCCTCAAGCACGTGACGGCGACCCCCTGCGGCGATGGCCGCGCCCTCGACGCGCACGGCCTCCCCGAGAGAGGCCAAAGTCTCGACGTTGTGCCCGGAATGACCGCGCGCTACGCCGCGCTCCTCGGCCTTGAGTCGGCGCACGCCTCGGCGCGTATGTTTGAAGTCGTTCGTGTCGGTCCATCGGTGCTCTTGGCCGCTGAGCAGGCGGGCTTGGAGGTCGCAGGCGCGGTGCACGTCGCTCTCGACCTCGAAGCGAGCCTCGACCCGACCCCGGACCGCTCACTGAGCGTCCAGGTCGCGGTCGTTGACGATACGCTGCGAGGCGGCCTCCGTCGCGTGGTCGTCAGCGCACGGTGGGGCATGTACGGTGCCGCGGGCTTCGACGCACGCGGACGATGGACCCTCGTCAGCCGATGACGCCATGCTCCACGAGGCGCGCGAGGATGCGCGTCGCGTCGAGCTCGCTGAGTCCCGAAATCTCGATGATCTCGTCGAAGGTCGTTCGTCCGTCGACTTGGCTCAAGAGGAAGCCCGCGCGGTGGTCGAGGGCTTGCCACATGATGTCCTGAGCCCGCATCCGAATCCGCGGGCTGCGGTCGAGCGTGCCGATGCGCGAACGGTACATCGAGGTCAGCCGCGCCGTGTTCTCGCTCATGAACCGCCGCGCCTCGGCGTGCTCCGGCTCGACGGACAGCACCTGCTCGACGAGCGCGAGCGACGACGTGAAGTCCCCGGCGGCGTTGGCTCGGCGGGCCTGCACCATCAGGGCGTCGGGGTCAGCGCCTTGAGGCGGTGCGCTGAAGAGCGGCCGCCGCTCCGACGCCGCGCTGCCCGGGGGCTTCGCAGCCTGAGGCGCCGGGGTCTCAGCGCGTGCGATCTCCCGCATACCCGCCCGGACGATCGCTTCAAGATCTCGAGAGGCCTGGCCGTCAAGCGGCTGAGCGCCCTGGGCAACGACGGCGGGCGGAGACAAGTCGAGCGGTGAGCCGTCCCCCGCGGCGGGGTCACTCAACTCCTCATCGAGCATCCGCTGTATCGAGGCATCCCCCATCTCCGTCAGGTCCCGGCGGCGAGCGCCCGCGACGACGCGGGCGCCGCTTGTCCGGCGTACACCTGACGCGGAGGAGCGGCCCTCGCGCTCCCCGCTCGACACTTCGGCGCTGGTCGGGACCGTGTAAGGCGCAGCGAACTCGCTCCACGGGAGCTCGAGGGGGTCGGACTCTGGCATCAGCTCTGGCGGTGACGTCGAGGTCGACATCATCACGCCCGAGTCATTGAGCACGTCGCCCGCCCCCCACGCGAGCGCTGAGCCACCCGCCTGCGCTTGCGTGGTCGACGCGCCTGTGGGCAACGCGGCGTCCAACTGCGCGAAGAAGTCTTCATCGCCCGCGTTGTCGTCGAGCGGGGGCAAGACGGGCGGCGATGCGCTGCTGCCCATGCCTCTCTCGAGGGTCACGGAATCCTCAAGGATCTCCGACCAGTCGAGTTCCTCGTAAGACGCCCCCGGGTCGGGCTCGGTCGACGCAGCACGCGCAGGCGGAGGCGACGCCGTCGTCGTCGACGTGACCACGCCCTCAGCGCGCTCGTGATGCTCGATGAAAGCGTCCACCTCGATCTGAAAGTTCTCCTCGATGAACCTCAGATACTCCGTCGCGATCTCATTGCCCGGCTCGAGCGCGAGCACCTGCTTCCAGCACGACAACGCGTCGTAGAGGCGGCCCTCTTCGTAGAGGCTCGCCCCCTGCTCCAGGAGCGCTCGGGCGCGTTGCTCGGACTCGGGGGTGGGCAACTTCGCGTCAGCCGATCTTCTGCACGACACCCTTGAACATGTTCAAGGTCTTGCCGACCGCATCGTTGCTCGTCTTGAGCGCTGTGACGTCGTTGCCCTCGAGCGCCTTGCGCGCGCGCTCGACCACCCCCTCGGCCTTGCGGACGGCGTCGAGGCCGAAGTCGGAGCCCTCGAGCACCGCGCGGACCCTCGGGAAGATCTTGTCGATCTCCATGAGCGCGCGCTGCACGGCGACACGCTGGAGTTCCAGCTCCTCGGAGGTCTTCACGTCCACGAGGTACTCGCGGTTCTCCTCCATCATGTGCTTGAGCTCGTCCTCACTCAGGCCCGAGGTCGCCGTGACCGTGATGGCTTGCTGCTTGCCGGTCTCCAAGTCCTTCGCGCTCACGCTCACAATGCCGTCCGCGTTGATGTCGAAGCTGACCTCGATCTCGACAACCCCGCGCGGCGCGGCCCGCAGACCCGTCAAGATGAACTCGCCGAGCAGCTCGTTCTCCTCGGCGCGTTCGCTCTCGCCTTGGAGCACCAAGATCTTGACCGACGTTTGGTTGTCCTTGATCGTCGTGAACACGTGGCTCTTGCACGTCGGGACGGTCGTATTTTGCGGGATCAGCACGCTGAAAAGACCACCGGCGATCATGATTCCGAGCGAGTGCGGCGTGACATCGAGGAGCAGGACCCCCTGCGTGTCTTCGATCAGCGCCGCTCCTTGAATGCCGGCGCCTAGGCCAACGACCTCGTCCGGGTGAACGCCCTTGAGCGGGTCCTTGCCGAAGAACTCCCGCACCTTCTGCTGCACGAGCGGCATGCGGGTCATGCCGCCAACGAGCACAATGTCGTCGATGGGCTCGCCCGCCTCTTCGATCGTCTTCTTGCAGATGCGGATCGTGCGCTCGACCAAGTCGACGGTCAGCGACTCCAGCTTGTCGCGCGTGAGCACCTTCTGCAGGTGGAGCGCGTCGCTGCCACCGGTCGAGATGATGAACGGCAGGTTAATCTCGGTCTCCCGCGCGCTCGACAGCTCGATCTTCGCCTTCTCGGCGGCGTCTCGCAGGCGCTGCAGCGCCATCTTGTCGCGGCGCAGGTCGATCTGGTGCTCGCGCGCGAACTCCAGGACGAGCCAGTCCATCACGATGCGCCCGTCGAAGTCGTCTCCGCCCAAGAACGTGTCGCCCGCCGTTGCGAGCACCTCGAAGACACCGTTCGAGATCTGGAGAATCGAGATGTCGAAGGTCCCGCCGCCGAGGTCGTAGACCGCGATCGTCTTGTCGAGCGTCTTACCATAGCCATAGGCCAGCGCCGCAGCCGTGGGCTCGTTGATGATGCGCACGACGTCGAGCCCGGCGATGCGGCCCGCATCCTTTGTCGCTTGGCGCTGCGCGTCGTTGAAGTAGGCCGGGACCGTGATGACGGCCTTCTCGATGCGCTCGCCCGTGTACTCCTCGGCGATGAGCTTCATCTCTTGCAGGATGATGCTGGAGATCTCCGCCACCGAGTAGACCCGGTCGCGCAGCTTGATCCGCGGATCGCCGTTCGGGCCCTCGACGATGGTGTAGGGCATCGTGTCGACCATCGTCCGGACGGCGGGGCTGTTCCACCGTCGACCGATGAGGCGCTTCGCGGCGAAGACCGTGTTCGTCGCGTTCGTGATGGCCTGCCGCTTCGCGATCTGACCGACGAGGCGCTTACCGTTCTCGGAGATCGCCACGACAGACGGGGTCGTCTTGTAGCCGCCCTTATTGGGCAAGACGACCGGCTGGCCACTCTCGACGATGGCAACACACGAGTTCGTCGTGCCGAGGTCGATGCCGATGATCCGCTCCATGCGCTCTCCCATCCCCCAAAATCACTTCAGCGCTCTGATGGCTTTCTTCGCGGCCTCGCTCTTCGGATCGAGCTGCAGCGCGCGTTCATAAGTCGTCAGCGCGCGCTTCGTCAGCGACGCCTGCTCGTAGATTCTGCCGAGAAGCAGCACGTAGTCCACCTTCTGCGGCGCCGCCTCCCCCGCCAACCGCGCGAGCTCGGCCGCCTGGTTGAGGTCTTCGTCCATCGCGAGCATCAGCTCAGCGGTCCGGGCCAAGTAGTCGTGACGCCGCCAGTACTCGAGCGCCTCGCGAAAGAGCGCGAGCGCTTCACGCGACTGACCGATGCTGTCTGCCATGACGCCGCGCTTCCAGATCTGCTCTGCGCGGACCTGCTTGGCCTTGTCGTTTACGCGCTCGAAGGCCTGCCGATAGATGTCGTTGTGCGGATCGAACGTCAGCGCCAGCTGCAGTGACGCCGCGGCCTGCACGAAGCGCTCCTCAGTGTAGAGCTTCATGCCCTCTGCGTAGTATGTCTCGGCCTTCGCGAGGTTTCGGGAGACTGGGTTTGCGTCCGGCCGGCTGCGGCGCGCGTCGACGCGGCTCTGTAGACGCGCTTGAAGCTCGGCCTTGCGACCGTCCGTCTCCTCTCGCGCACGCTCCGCCTGCGCTGCCTGGGCTTGGCTGCGATCGGCCTCAAGCCGCGCGCGGAAGAGGAGGTTTCGGGCGGACACGACCCGCGCGTAGACCTCTCGGAACTCGTCGTTCTCCTGCAACAGGTCGTGCACGTCGGTCGCGTCCTTATAGACGCGCTGGAGGAGGGCCCCGAAGCTGCCCAACTGCTTGCGAAAGAAGCTGTCGGGGTGAAAGCGCTTCGAGAACGCAAAGTACGCGTTTTTCAGGACTTTTCGGTCGGTCGTCGGTTCGATGCCGAGCAGCTCGAAGGCGTCGAGCATGGACTGGACGCCCGCGACGAAGACGATCTCCTTCTTCTGCTCGATCGTCAGGTCACAAGGCTCCAGCAGCGCGCGCGCGTCGAACTGAAAGCCGACGTAGCGGTCCGCCTGGCCGGGCCTGAACCACGGCTCCGAGGGCACCGCTCCCGGGACACCAAAACGGGACAACCACGCGATGTCGCTGGCTCTAGGCCCAGGCGGCAGCAGGTTCGGGTCGACCGCAGAGATGGGCGCGGTGACTCGCGGCATCGGGCCGGTCACGCGCGGCATCGGGCCGGTCACGCGCGGCATCGGGCCGGTCACGCGCGGCATCGGGCCCGTCGCCCGCGGTGGCGCAGGGGCTTCGAGGAGCTGGCCAAGGGGCGGCAGGGTCCCCGTCGTCCGACGCTTGGGCGCGGCGCCCAGCGTGACGAGCCCCGCTCGCGCTAAGGCCCCCACCTGCTCGGCGGCTGCGGCGGCGTCGAGGCCAACGATGTCGCCGAGTTCTGACACAGTGGACACGCCGTCCACGCGGGTCCACAGGAAGACTGTGCGCGGATCGAGCGCCTGAGTCGCGGGGTCTGCGTCCGGTGGACGCACCGGGACGTCGTCCGGTCCCCAAACCCTGTCGGTTCGCTCCATGACCCTGCGCTCCCCGGAAGACGCTGCGTGCGCCGCCGCGCGCCCCGTGCGCGCTGTCGAGAGTGTAGGGTAACGCGGCCCGGTTCTCAGCGTCGAAAAGATCACACAACGCGCGAAATCAGCAGTCGCGCAGAAGTCGCGCCGTAAGGAGCGCATCCTGATACATTCCGCCGCCCTTCGATGCCCGCCCTCTGAACGCGAGTCTGGCCCGATGCGTGTCCTGC
>CANLBD010000066.1 GCA_947488215.1 Myxococcales bacterium
CGTCCCAAGGTCGGCTAGCGGAAAGCTGCCGAAGTTCGTCGATCCGGGCCCGTCGGGCTGGTCCGACGTCACCTCGATCTGGTAACGGCCGCCATACTCCTTGGTGCGGACGTGGAGCGCGCCCTGCGCGTCGAGGAACGCCTCCGCAGAGACGGTCGCGTCGCTCAGCGCCTGGTTGATCTTCGTGAGCTGCGCCGCGGCCGTGTCGCCGGCCTCCAGCGCGACCGTGACCTCCTTGGGCACCGAGTTGATGTTCGTGGCGTCGGAGTTGTAGCGAATCGTCAGCGTCTCGGGGGCGACGAGGGTTTCGGCGGCCGACAGGCCCGCGACCTCGGCGCGCGACCGCGGCGTCGTGACGTAGACGTCGTACTCCCCCGGCGTCGACGCGCTGGAGCGCCGCAGATACTCAAACTTGGCGCTCGGGAGCGCCTCGCCGTAGCGCGTGAGGATGCGCTGCACGGCGTTCGGGTCCTTGTCGAGCTCCTCTTGGAGCTTGAACGAATCGAATGACAGCAGGCCCGTCTTCTCATCGGACGTCACGCCAAGCTCGGCGAGTGAGCTGATCGTCTTGCTGGAGAGGGTCGAGACGCGACCCGTCACGAAGCCCTTCAGCCGTGTTTGTACCTGACGCGCCGCCGAGTCGCCGTTCAACGCGGGCGCGCCCTGACCGGATTTGTCCTCTTGCGGATTGTACGAGAACTGGGCGTTCAAGAAGCCGACAACCGAGTTGTAGGCCCCGACGAACGAGGTCAGCTTCGTCTCGACGTCGCCGATGGTCTCCTCGACCTTGAGCGTGACGGTCTTGCCGACTTCAGCCTTCTTCAGGTTGATGGTCACGCCAGGGGCGAGGTCCGTGATCGTGTTCGACGACTTCGTGACGTTGATCCCGTTGACCTTGACGATCGCGTCCTGAGCTTGTTGGAGCGTCGGTGACGTGACGTCCATGCGGAAGCGGTCGCCGACGCGCAGCGTGCCCGCGTCCGTAAAGTTCACAGCCACGCCGTCTTGCAGCGGAATGTCGACGTTCGGCGCGCTCGCGAAGCCATTGCCCTCGTTGTCGTTCCAGGTCATCCCGCCGTCTGCGGAGAACTTGTACCGCGCGATGCCCGCCGCGCCTTCCTCGATGACCTCGACGACGAAGCTCGCGTTCGTCGAGCCCGTGTAAGCGCCTGCGGACGAGACTGTGCCGAGGTAGTCGGCGCTGTTGGTCGCGTCTGCTGTCGCGGCCTCGATCGTCTTGCCCGTCAGGTTGATGGCGGTATCGTTTTGCAGAACGTTGATCTGGCCAGCGAGTCCGTCCTTCTTCGACGTGAGCACGAGCCGGTAGGGGTTCGTGGCGCTGCCGTCGTTGACGATCTCCGCCTTGATGTCGGGGCTCGCCGCGTTGATGGCGTTGGCGAGCTGACGCAGCGTCGTCGTGTTCGTGACGTTGACCGTCTTCTCGGTGCCTGTCCCAATCTTGAAGCGGAACACCCCGTTCGCAGCGGCGACGCCCGTCGTGTTCTCATCGACGAAGCCTGGACCCGCGATTTGGTTGCGCTGTGCGAGCTGAAGGACCTGCATTGAGAAGGTCCCGGCGGTCGCGGACGACGTCGCGCTGACCGTAGCTGCCGCCTCGTCGCTCGAGCTCGAGGTGACCTTGCGGAACAGGGCCGCGTCGTTCAAGCCGCGCGCGGCTGACCTCAGGCCGGATAGCCGCCCGTCGAGGTCGTTGTAGCTCTGCTGCTTGAGCTCCGCGAACGCGATGCGGCGCTGGACCAGCAGAATGTTGCGCTGCTCTAGCCCGACGAGCTGTTTGACGATGCCGTCTGTATCGAGACCGCTGGCGATGCCGCCGACTGAAATTCCCATGCGGACCTCCTTCCGTGGAGGTTGTAAGGCAAGAAACGGACCAAGGGCGAGGCCTCTTCAGACCTCGCCCTCGGCAGTGCCGGCTGTTTTAGGCCCCCGGGCTCAGGCCTTCGTCTCCACGATGCTGCCCGCCGTCGCGCGCGGGTCGTCGTTGCCAAGCGCCTTGAGACGCTCAACGAGCTTCAAGAGCGACTCTGGCGGAATCTGACGCTCAACCTCTTTCCCGTTCACCTGTTCATGAATGGTGATGGTGATTCGGCCCGACCCCTCGTGGCGTCCGAAGACGACGCGCCGGTTCGTGGCCCTGAGCGACGGCTCCGAGAGTTGGTTGGCTTCCTCGACGGCGCGATCCAAGTCGGCGGGCTCAACCTGCTGCGCTCCAGTCACCTCGGCTTCGACGGGGTCAGGCGCCTTCGCGGACCCGCCAGGCTCTGCAGCCTTGGCGAGCTCGGTCTTCGCCGAACCCTCAGCCTTGCGGGGCTGGACTCGCGCGGCGACCGCGTCGGGCGTCGTGGGCGCCCGAACGGCGGTGGTGCCGGTCACGAGTTGGTTCAAGTTGATGGCCATGACTGCCTCGCTTTCCCGATACTACTCCTATTAACCGAGCAGTGACAGGGCGACCTGCGGCTGCTGGTTCGCCTGTGCCAGCACCGAGATGCCGGCCTGCTGGATAATCTGGTTTCGGGTAAACTGGGCGGTCTCGGACGCGAAGTCGGCGTCCTGGATTCGGCTTCGAGCGGCGGAGAGGTTCTCACCTGTCGCGTTGAGGTTGTTCACCGTCGACTCGAGACGATTCTGGATAGCGCCGAGCTGCGCGCGAATCGAGGAGACCTGACCGATGGCGACGTCGGCGATGTCGATCGCGAGGTTCGCGCCCTCGCGTGTCGTCACGTCGATCGTCGACAGCGCGTTCTGGCTGTTGACACCGTACACTTCGTTCGCGCCGTCCGTGCCGATGCCCAAGCCAGCCGCCTGGTTCGCACCGGCGGACAAGCTCAGGTTCACGGCCTCTTCGGACTGCAGCGTGATGCGCCCGCCCGTGACGACCGTGCCCGCAGCCGCCGCATTGAGGCCCGTCACCGTGCCGGCGTTGCCAACGGTGGTGACCTCGATGTTTCGCCCGTCCGCCGCCGTGAGGACCAGCGTATTGTCTGACGCGAGCGTCGCGATAACACCCGTATCGGCCGCGACCGCGTTGATCGCGCTCACGAGCGAATCGTCGGCGTCGTTCGACTGCACCGTGATGCCGGTGATCGTCTGGCCGTTGACTTGGATGTAGTTCGACGAGTCGAGCGTACCGCCGATGACCTCATCGTTCGCGTCATCAATGGCGGCGTTCGCGATCGCGCGCACCTTGCTGAACTTGCTCGAATCGTTGATGGCGGCGGCCTTCGCGATCGCTGACGCGTCGTTGAGCGTCGTCGAGAAAGTGTCGTCTGCGGACACTGTGCCGCGGACCGATACGCCGTTGACTTGGACTGAGCCTTGCTGCAGCGAGAACGCCGTGTCGACCGCGTTGCCGTCGTTCCGCGACTGCCGACCGAGCGCGGTCGAGCGCGAGTCTTGGACGTTGATCGTGATCGTCTCGCGAGAGTTCGCACCGACGTGGAACTGCGAGCCGAGGAACGAGCCGTCCAAGATGCGCGAGCCGTTGAACTGCGTCGACACGGCGATACGGTCGATCTCGCTCACGAGCTGGTCCACTTCGGCCTGAATCGACTCTCGGTCTGACGACGAGTTCGTGTCGTTCGCGGCCTGGACTGACAGCTCGCGGACACGCTGAATGATGTTCTGCGATTCCTGCAGAGCACCTTCTGCGGTCTGCGCCAGCGAGATACCGTCGTTCGTGTTACGCACGGCCTGATTCAGACCGCGAATCTGTGAGGTGAATCGGCTGGCGATCGCCAAGCCGGCGGAGTCGTCACGTGCGCTGTTGATTCGAAGACCCGAGCTCAAGCGCTCGAAGCTTCTACTCAACGACGCCGACGACGACGTGAGGTTACGCTGCGCGTTCAACGACGCAACGTTCGTGTTGATGTAGAGACCCATGATTCACTCCTTGAAGCGCTTAGCCGAGAGGCGTCCTTCGCCTCACGCGGAGCTGGCTGACCATGCCGGCCCCGAGACGTCGCCGCAGACCCAACCAACGGCGACGAATGCAATGTTCGAGGTCTCCAGCGTTCATCACTTCCGCACGCTGACCAGGCGTTCGAACGAGTTAGCCACGCCTCCTTTCCCTCGCTCGGGAAGACTCGGTCCGCAGACCGCGACAAAAGTTCTGGACCCTCCGATCAACGCCATCGACCGGGTTCGGTCGAACGTGAGGAAAAAGATCGAGGGCCCATTCATTTTTTCACGCTCTCCGGAAGACGCTCTGGGCGTCGCCGAGTGCGGGTGAAGTGCAGATAAAAAACGAGCCCACGATCCCGGCGGTCGTGCCGTGGTCGTGGGCTCGGGCGGAAGACCGCGGCCTCAGTCGAGACCGGTGTCGTCGCAGCCTGCGCGCGTTGCGCGCGCAGTCTCAGCCGAGGAGCGAGAGCGCGACCTGCGGCTGCTGATTCGCCTGCGCCAACACCGAAACGCCAGCCTGCTGAATGATCTGGTTACGCGTGAACTGCGCGGTTTCACTCGCAAAGTCAGCGTCCAGGATTCGGCTTCGCGCGGCGGAGAGGTTCTCGGCCGTGGCGTTGAGGTTGTTGATCGTCGACTCAAGACGGTTCTGAATGGCGCCGAGGTCGGCGCGGATGGACGACACCTGGCCGATAGCGACGTCGGCGATGTCGATCGCGAGGTTCGCGCCTTCGCGCGACGTGATGTCGATCGTCGACACGGTGTTGGCGTTGTTCACACCGTAGATGAACTCACCCTGGCCCGTGCCGAAGCCCGTGCCCGCGTTGATGTTCGCCGTGCCGTTGTTGATCGTCACCTGTCGCTCAGCTTGCAGGGTGATCGACCCACCTGTGACCTCGGAGTTCAGGCCCGTGATGGAGGCAGCCGCGACGGTCGAGGCCGTGACCTCGATGTTGCGGCCGTCCTGCGCTGTCAGGACGAGCTGGCTCGCGTCGTTGAGCGACGCGATGACGCCCGTCGTGTCGGTCACGGCGTTGATCGCGTTGACGAGAGTGTCGTCGGCGTCGCCGTTCTGAACGGTGATACCGGTGATTGTCGCGCCGTTGATCTGGATGAAGTCGACCGAGTTCAGCTCGCCGTTGGTGATGTCGGCGTTGTTACCGTCTTCGGACTTGTTCACGATCGCGCGAACCCCCGTGAACTTCGTGGAGTCGTTGATGGCCGCGGCCTTCGCGACGGCCGAGCCGTCGTTCAGCGTCGTCGACACCGTATCGTCCGCAGCGACCGTGCCGCGGATCGAGACGCCGTTGACGGCCAACGAGCCCGAGGCGATAGAGACACCGGCCGAGACAACCGTGCCGTCGTTGCGCGCCTGGCGACCGAGCGAGGTGGCGCGGCCATCGGCCACGTTCACCGTGATGGTCTCCCGGGAGTTCGCACCGACGTGGAAGCTCGCGCCGAGGAAGCTACCGTCGAGGATCTTGTTGTTGTTGAAGGTCGTCGTCTCGCCGATGCGGTTGATTTCCGCGGTCAGCTGCTCGACTTCGGCCTGAAGAGACTCGCGGTCCGAGGCGCTGTTGGTGTCGTTGGCCGACTGAACCGACAGCTCGCGGACACGCTGCAGAATGTTCTGCGTCTCACCGAGCGCGCCTTCAGCCGTCTGCGCCAGCGAGATACCGTCGTTCGTATTACGCACGGCCTGGTTGAGGCCGCGAATCTGCGCCGTCAAGCGGTTGCTGATCGCCAGACCGGCGGCGTCGTCCTTGGCGCCGTTGATGCGGAGACCCGAGGACAAGCGCTGGAACGACCGGCTCAATGAGCTGGTGCTGTTGGTGAGGTTACGCTGCGCGTTCAACGACGCGACGTTCGTATTGATGTAGAGACCCATTGTGCTCACTCCTTGAAGCGTTGCGGAGGAACGAACCCTTGTTCCACCGGGGCAGCCTACCTGGCCGCCGCTTTTCTCCGGTCAACGACCCTGACCGGAGTCATCCGAGAAACCTGCACACCCGCCACGACGACGACCCTGGCTGAGCGCTCGATGACCCGTCGAGCGTCTAGGGTGGCCGTGTGGTCCTCGACTCTTGGTCGAGAGACACCGCGATTTTCTGTGGATGTACCTCCCCGGCCTCTGCCCTTCGGCTTCAGCGTCTGGTTCCGCCAATCTCTTCATCGACCCGGGGTCTCCGGGCGTGAGAATTTTTTGGGGAGTGAGTGGTTGATTTGAGGCAAGTGGCTAATTTTCAAAGAGAAAAAAAGATGAACGTCCGTCGGATTCCCGCCCTAAACCGCGAATTATCGAGGCCAGTGGCTTGAGGGTCGCCGCAGGAGAAAAGGTGAACACGCCCGAGGAACCGCCCAAAACGGGCGAGATGTAAGAAAATGCGTTCGGCCAGCCCTGCTTGAGGGCTAGCCAGACGAGGCAATGGGTTTCCATTCAGCGCGGGGCGGGGGGTAAGGCCGTCTTGAGCTCGAGCAGGGGGAGTGACTTCCGCGTCGAGCGCGCCGAGCGCCTTGGGCTGGCCCAAGGCGGGGAGAAGGGGATTGCATAGGGCGGGGCGCCCCGGGGGTCAGCCGGGACACCCCGCCCTGGGTGAAGGTCCTTGCCAGTCCCAGCCAGAGCGCTTGGTCAAACGTTCCGAGGGGTCTCACCGCCGTCCCTCATGGGTCGCGGGGCGTCGGTGTGGGGCTTGGACCGGGTACACCGGGTCGAGGTCTCTGCCGGGCTCGCGAGGAGCCCGTCGTCACAATCAGCCGGCGGTGGCGAAGAGGAGACCTTTCTCCTCGCCCCCTTGGTTCATCTGCTCCAAGCGACCTTGGAGCTTCATCAAAGCCTCGGAGGGGAGCTCACGCACCACCTCCTGAGTTCGGGAGTCGACGATCTGCACGATGACCTCGCCCGTCTCGGACTTGGCGAACTGCACCTTTGCCGTCAGGGTCTGGAACACCGCCTTGAAGGGCTGGAGCTCGCTCGGGCTGGGGCCCGCCTTCTCGACCGTCGTCTCGTCGACCTTGGTGGCCAACTCGACGGGGGGAGGGAGGCCCACGCTGGGCGGCTCGACGTCGTTGCGGGATTGGGAGAGCGCCAGCTTCCTCTGCGCGACTCGGCTGAACGCCGCGGTGTCGTCGCGGTCGGCGCGGCTGGCTCGGACGGGGGGCGTTGCGGGCCTGAGACTCTGGACTCGACCGCCGGCTTCGGCGACCTGGACCTCGCTGCGGATCGTGGCCACCGAGACGGGGGCCAGCGAGCCGCTGGGCGAAGGTGTGGGTCGCGCGACACCAGAGGACGCGCCCGAGTCCAAGGCTGCAACGGGGGCTTGCAAGCTAAGGCTCATGGTTCACCTCATGGATTCGAGATTCGTACCTGGTTCGAGGACGATTACCCGAGGAGCGTCAGCGCCTGCTGCGGGGCCTGGTTGGCCGCCGCGAGGACGGACGTGCCGGCCTGCTGCAGGATCTGGTTGCGGGTGAGCGCCGCGGTCTCTTCGGCGAAGTCGGAGTCCATGATCCGGCTTCGCGCGGCCGAGAGGTTCTCGGAGATGAGACTCAGGTTCGAGATCGTGTTCTCCATGCGGTTCTGGATGGCGCCGAGACCAGCGCGGTCAACGCTGACCTGGTCGAGGGCCCGGTCGATGATTTCGATCGCGCGGTTGGCACCGGCGCGTGACTTGATGTCGATGGTGTCGACCGCGTTGTTCGCGGTCACACCCGTGATGGAGTTGTCGACGGCGCCGATGAGCGCCTCGTTCGTGTTGGCGCCCGTGATGAAGAACTGCTTGTCGCTGCTCATCTCGAGCGTGGAGAGCTGCACGTTTGTGGTCGCGGCGCCGCCGTTGAGGCCCGTGATGGCTGCGGCGGCCGCGCTCGACGTGAAGACCTCGATGTTGCGACCGTCGGCCGCTGTGAGGACCAAGCGGTTGTCGGTGTCGAGCGTCGCGACGACGCCGGTCTTGGCCGAACTCGCGTTAATCTGGTTGGCGAGCTCGCCGCTGCCGTCTGCCGTCTCGATGCGGAAGCCGGTGATGGTCTCGCCGTTGATCCGGATGTAGTCCGTCGAGTCGAGAGTGCCCGCCGTGATGTCGGCGTTGCCGTCGACGACCGTCTCAAGGACCCGGGCCTTGACGCCCGTGAACTTCGTCATGTCGTTGATGGCCTCGGCCTTGGCGATGGCCGAAGAGGCGTTCAGCGTGGTCGAGACCGTGTCGTCAAAGTCGTTCGTCGCGCGGACCGTAACGCCGTTGATGAGCAGGTCGCCCGACTCGATGGCCTGCGTGCTGACCACATTCGTGGTGAGGACCGCCGCGCGGCCCAGGGACGACGCGCGGGCATCCTTGATGCTCACAGCGATGGTCTCGTGGGCGTTCGCGCCGACATGGAAAAATGACTGGATGAACGAGCCGTCGAGGACGCGCTGGTTGTTGAAGGTCGTCGTGTCGCCAATCCGGTTGAGCTCGTCGACAAGCTGCTGCACCTCGAGGTCGAGGGAGCCGCGGTCCGAGTCCGAGTTCGTGTCGTTGGCCGCCTGAATCGAGAGCTCGCGGATACGCTGGAGGATGTTCGTGCTCTCCTGGAGCGCGCCTTCCACCGTCTGCGCCAAGCTGATGCCGTCGTTCGTGTTGCGCACAGCCTGATTCAGGCCGCGAATCTGAGCGGTGAACCGGTTCGAGATGGCCAGGCCCGCAGCGTCGTCGCGGGCGCTGTTGATGCGCAGGCCGCTCGACAGTCGCTGGAACGTGCGACCCAGCTGGGTGGTGCTCTTGAACAGGTTACGCTGCGCGTTCAGCGAAGCGAGGTTCGTATTGATGTACATCGCCATTTTTTCTCTCCATGAGAAGAAGCTTTCCGTGACCTTTGGAAAGCCCGGCATCCTTGCCGTTGATTAACTACAAAGGAATCGAGTGATTTACAGACACAGACAACAAGTTTCTGACCAGTGGACCTTCAGAAATCTCCTTTCGAGGCTTCCTCGTTTTGTTTCGCTCTTGCACCCATCTCATCGTCCTGGGGGCCATGCTCTTGAAGAATGAAGGGCCTCAGGTCGAGCGTCGTGAATGGCGCACCGTTAACCCGCACCGTTAATGCGCACGCTCTGCCCGGAGGAACGTCAAACGGGTGACGTGGGGGCGACGGGCCGCTGACGGCGAGGGACCTGTGGTCCATGAAATCATTGGGGTTTCTGGCCGCAGAGGCGTTGGCACACCTCTTGGATTGGAGCGTCTCGAACGAAACGCTCACCCCAGGAGGGCCAGATGCACCGTGATCCTGACCTGCTCAACCAGCTCGATGAGACCGCTCGCCTGCTCGCGTTGGCCGAGGCCTGCGTCGATACGCGCGACCTTGAGACGCTGCTCTCGCGCGCCGGCGGGTGCTTCTTCGGCACGGCTCAGGCGGACGCGGTCGCCGTCGTGCTGCCGCCTCAGGTCAGCACGCTTGGGCCGGCGATTCACGTGAGCGCCAAGAGCCCGCTCAACGCGCTGGCCGAGCGCTCGCTGCGTGACGAGACGGTGAATGTGCTCGAGTCTCTGGGCATCGACGCCCCACCGAGCGAGGCCTTCGTTCTCCTGCGGGGCGCCGAGCTCACACCGCTTCATGCCGCGGTACGGAACGACCAGCTCTTCCCGCTGTGGACGCGCACGCTGACCTGCGACGGTGAGGTTCACGGCGTTCTGACGCTCTACGGCTATCAGGACTGGATTCTTTCTCCGGCGAACGTGGCGTTCCTTGAGCGTGCGACGAAGCTCTTGTCCCGGGGCGTGGCGCAGGCCGTCGCGACAGCGGCGATGCAGGTCCGCTCGAGCGAGGACGCGCTGACGGGCGCCCTCAACCGTCGCGGCTTCGACGACGCCATTCGGCGCGAGATCGAACGCAGCAAGCGCTCTCAGCGTGACTTGTCGATGGTCCTCATCGACGTAGACCACTTCAAGCAGGTCAACGACACGTTCGGTCACGCGGCCGGTGACGAGGTGCTCGTTCGCCTCGTCTCACGCATTCAGCGGGTGCTGCGTCGCTCCGACTTCCTGTGCCGCCTCGGCGGGGACGAGTTCGCGATCCTGCTGCCCGAGGTCGCCGAGGACACCGCCCACGGGGTCGCGCAGCGCATCGTGCGTGTCTGTGAGGACCTCAGGGTGGGCGGCGACACGCGCGTCACGCTCAGCATTGGCGTCGCAGGGGTCAACTCCGCGGTCACGAGCACAGCGGACTTGGTCCGTCGCGCCGACGAGGCGATGTATGCCGCCAAGCGCGCGGGCCGCGGTCGCGTCGGTCGCGCCGTCTAAAGCGGCGGCGCCTCGATGATGAACGCGTCCGCCTCCGCCGGGGTCGGGGGCGCAGGTCGCGAGACGCAGCGGTTCTGAGAGCACGCCTGCGTGGGCGGACAGTCGCTCGACACCGCACACACGAAGGCCTCGCACGTGCCCTCTGAGGAGCACACCTTTATCCCGGGGCAGTCGAAGTCGCCCTCGCACTCGGCGCAGCCAGCGAGCAGGGCGCAGGCGGCGACCGCCGCGGTGACGTATCCATATAGAGGAGAGGGTCGCACACCCTCGCTCTAAGGTGCGCGGCGGCACTTTTCAAGCCTCACGTCGCGGGGCCGAGCACGGAACGTCACCAATCTGGTAGGCTCTGGCTGCCTGGGACGAACCGAAGAGGCCTGACGCATGAGACTCGTTACGAAGACCGCATGGGCCACGCTGGCCCTCCTGCTCTCCAACGCCTGCGCCAAAGACGACGCCGCGACGACGCCGAATTTGGACGTCGGCTTCGTTGACGCAATCACACCCCCGGTCGGTGGCGGCGGGGGCGGCGGCGACAGTGGAGGCCCCACCGAGACCCACCTGCGGCTGTCCTACACCAAAGAGGTGGCGCCCAAGGACAGCTCGCCCGGCTCGGTCGACCTCGTCATCTATGACTTCGAGGACAACCGCGAGGCGAACCTGACGCAGGGGTCGCCGGAGATCGACTGCCGGTCGAAGGGCTGCACCCTCAACCGCAGCATGACGTGGGTCGCGTGGCTCGCACGGGAAGAGGGCGCGGGCTTCGCGCTGTGGATCGCGCCCGTCGACACGCAGCGCCTGCGCGTCGACCTAGACGCCAAGCGCCGCGTCGCCGACCAGGTCATCAACTTCGAGTTCACGAACGATGGTGTGCGCGACCTGGTCGTGTATCAGCGGGGCGTCGCCGAGGGCCCTGAGGGCATGCTTGAGGTGCGCGTTGAGCCCGTCGTTGAGCCCGACGCGGCCCTGTGCGCGAACGGCTCTCCGCCCGACGACATCTCAGCGTGCCCCGCGCTCTTAGGCAATGTCGATGGCAGCGGCTCGTTCCGCGTGACACCGTTCGGCGCGCTCGTCATCCTGATCCGGACGACGCTGTCGACGATGTCGCTCGACTTCTTCAACGTCCGAAACGGCGCGAACCAGACGCTCTACACCTTTGGCGACCAGGGCGGCACGGGCTCCGAGTTCACGGGCCGACAGCCGATCGCGCTCTCGCCGGACGCCGAATACTTGGCCGTCACGACGAAGAACGGCGGCGTCTGGAAGCTGCATAACTTGATGGCGGCGCCGAGCCCTCCCGTGCCGACGAACGTGGAGCTCTTCGAGGTGCAGCGTCGCGGCTCGGATTGCCAGCGCGCCGCGCCGTTCAACTACAACACGGTGGCGTTCGACCCGCGCTTCAGCCCGGACGGCGACTACATCTACTTCTTGGCGACGGGCAACTGCTCGATTCAGGCGGGGACGGCGAATCGGACGGACACGGACGTGCTGCGCGTCAGCCGCGAGGTCGGCGCGGCGTCCGTCGTGAACATCACGAAGAACGCCCGGGCGAACCACTGGAGCAACCACGAGATCTCGGACTTCGATATCTCGCCGGACGGCACTAAGCTGGCGTTCTCAGCGCCCCGTCAGTTCGATTCAGAGAGCCGATCGATCTGGATCATCGACCCGAACCCGGACGCAGAGAACGCCCCGGTGTTCGACTGCAGCCGCACCGCAGCGGGCCTAGAGCCCATGGGGCTCGACGGCAAGAAGCACTGCGAGTTCTTGTTCGAGGAGCGCGCGAACGCGCACGTACTCCTGCGAGACCTGCGCTTCCACCAGGTCGAGGTCAGCGCGAACTGAGCGACGCGGGCCTCAGGGCTCGTCGTCGTCGTCGTCGCCCGCGCCGTCATCGGCGTCGTTGATCGAGGGGAACTTCCCGATCTCCTTCCGGGCAAGCTTCCATGCCTTCTGGACGATCCAGGACAGGGAGCGGTCTTGCCGCGTCGCCTCCGCCTGGATCTCTTTGAGCATGTCCTCGGGAAAGTAAAGGCTCTGCTTGCGCTTATCGGAACCGGCCATCGGTGGACTACCTCCCAGCTACGGCCTCGATGGTAAGCGGGCCGGGTGAGGCGTCAAGTTTGCCTACCTGCCCGCACCGGTAAGGGGAGCGGAGGGAGGCACCGACGATGACCCCGAGGGTGGGGGGACAGGGGCGGTGGGTCGCACCTCGGGCGCTGACGTCGGTGCAGGTGTTGCGGGGTCGACAAAGCGCAGACGCCCAAACTTATCGAGGGCGTGAAAGTCGGGCACCACGGGCGGCGAGAACGCGGCCGCGATCTGGCGCTCGCCCTTCGGCGCGTCCCACCGGAAGAGGTTCACGCGCCAGACATCACCATTCCGCGGCGCGGCCACGAGGGGCGGCACCTCGGCGAACGGTATCGCGAGCTCGACGCTCCAGCGGCGGTCTTGGTCGTCGCGGGCGTTCAACGTGCCGTCCACGAAGGCGCCCGTGCGGAGCCCCGCCATGTTCCACTGCCGCGCGGTCTCCAAGTCCTTGCGGTAGGCCGCGAAGCGCGCATCGAAGATGACGTTCGCAGGCGTCACCTGAAGCTCAAGGTAGTCCTTGCGGTCTCCGTCAGCGTCGATGAAGACCTCGACGACCTCCTGCTCCCACGTGTTCGAGTCGCGGGCGGTGAAGTCACTCCAGACGTCCGTGTCTTCGCACTCAACGTGCACGTAGAGCGTGGAGTCGTCCCAGAGGAAGCGCGCGCGGGTCGCCGGTGCGTCGCCGCCCTTGCCGTTGGGCGGCACGAACGCGGGTGTCCACGCGGCGCGGGCCCAAGCGGGCTCGTCCCCTTTGCCGTCGATCGTCAGCGCCTCGCCCGCCGCCAGACGCAGGGCGCTCGCTTCGGGCAAGGTCGGCTGAACGGCCGCGCCACGCACGGTGACCTTCGCGACGATGACGCGCCCCTCCGCATCGACGCGGTCTTTGCCGAGCGTGTCTGCGTTGCTCACCTTGAGGCGTTGGTCAGCGCGGAAGAGGCCCCAGTAGATGTGGGCGTCGCCGCCGGGAAAGTCGGGTCGCACTGTGACGCGCTGGGTGTCCTTGACGATCTGGCCCTTCTTGAGCTTCCGCAGGGGCAGCAGGCCCTCGACGAGGGCGTGGTCGAGGTTCATCCACGCCTTGGCGTCGTTCTTTCGGCCCTGAAAGTGCACGAAGACGTTGTTGTCGCCCATCGTGTCCGCGAGGGCTTCGACGTAGTAGGAGATCGTGAAGCTCTCACCCGGCGCGAGCTCGGTCTTGTCGATGTCGTAGCCGATGAGGCGCACCTGACCATCAACCACCGCGTCGACCTTGATTTGGGGTGTCGGTGCAGTGACGAAGGCCGCCTCGACCTTCTTCTGCTGAGCGGGCGTGAGAGCGACGTCCGCGTGCTCGGAGCACGCGAGGACCGAGAGAGAGAGCGCGGCGACGACGGCGGCGCGAGAGAGGACGTTCGACACGGTGACCTCCAGAGCGGACGGCCCGCAATCTAGCAGGACGCCGAGGTCATGCAACGGTCACGGCATCTCGACTTCGCGGCCTCCGCGCAGGTCGAACACCAGCTCCGCCTCGTCGCCGAGCCCCTTGTCGCGGCGCAGGTCGATGCGGTGGCCGAC
>CANLBD010000067.1 GCA_947488215.1 Myxococcales bacterium
GCATACTCAGGCAGGCACGCGACCGCGCAGAGTGCGGTCGAGCCCATAGTGGACACCCATCGGAGGGACGCACCTCTACCCATGGGTCGAGTATCAACGCCCCGCGCTGCGACGGTCAAGCGCACCGTCATTGGCCCAGCGCGGGCCGCCTTGTCAGCCCCGCGATGAACATGCTACCCGCTCGGCCTGATGACAGCCGCACCCGAAAACGCGAAGTGGACGAGCGACCCGGGGGCGCCGGTCTGCGTTGTGGGCGGGCCGGAGGCGCTGCTGTGCCTGCACGGGCTCACGAGCTCGCCGTACGAGATGCTGCCGCTGGCGCGCGCAGCGCAGGAGCGGGGGTGGGCGGTCTCGGTGCCGCGGCTCGTCGGTCACGGGACGTCGCCCGAGGCGCTCGCGCACACGTGCTGGAGCGACTGGCTGGGCGCTGCGCGACGCGCCTTCGACGCGCTCGCGCGGCAGCATGAGCGGGTCTTTGTTGCGGGGCTCTCGATGGGCGCGCTCATCGCGGCGTCTCTGGCGCACGAGCGGGGGGCGCGCGTCGCGGGCTTGGTGCTCATGGCGACGCCATTGACGCTCGACTTCAAGACCCAGCAGGCCTTTCACCTGGCGCGTTTGTTCCCCTTTGCGGACAGGCTGCCGCTGGTTCGCAAGAAGGGCGGCCCCGACGTTTCGGACCCTGGTGTGGCGGCGGCGATGCCGTCGTACGACCGTGTGCCGCTCGCGGCGGCGGCCACACTCGTAGAGGGGCAGCGCGCAGCTCGGGCGCGGCTGCCGACGCTCCGTGTGCCCACGCTCGTGCAGCATGGTCGCAACGACCATGTGGCGCCTGTGGAGAACGCCGACGCGACGTTTGACCTGTTGCGGATGCCGCAGCGGCGCAAGGTGGTCTACCCGCGCAGCTGGCACATCCTGCCGCTCGACGTGGAGTCGCAGGCGGTTGTGGACGACGCGCTCGGCTTTCTGGACGCGCTCGCCGAGGGGCGAGACGCGCGACGCGCTCACCTGCGGGAGGACCTCGAATGAAGCGTTACGTGCTGGCGATTGACCAAGGGACGACCGGCTCGACGGTGCTCGTGATTGACGAGGCGCTCGAGGTGCGGGGGCGCGCGACCTGTGAGTTCGAGCAGCACTATCCGCAGCCGGGCTGGGTGGAGCACGCGCCGGCGGACATTCTGAGCTCGGTCGCGAAGGCGCTCAGCGGCGCGCTGGCGCAGTCCGGGATCGACCCGCATCAGATCGCGTGCATCGGCATCACGAACCAGCGTGAGACCACGCTGCTGTGGGACCGCGCGACGGGTGCGCCGGTTCATCGTGCCATCGTGTGGCAGGACCGCCGCACCGCGGACCGCTGCGCGGCGCTCCGCGAGGCGGGCCACGAGGCGATGGTGCGCGCCCGGACAGGGCTGGTGCTCGATCCGTATTTCTCGGGGACGAAGCTCGCGTGGCTTCTCGACCACGTGCCGGGCGCGCGCGCGAGCGCGGAGCGCGGGGAGCTGGCGTTCGGCACAGTGGACAGCTTCTTGGTGTGGCAGCTCACGGGCGGTGAGGCGCACGTGACGGACGCGTCGAACGCGAGCCGCACGCTGCTCTTCGACCTGCACACCGGCGACTGGAGCCCGGCGCTCTGCGCGTTGCTCGGTGTGCCGAGCGAGGTGCTGCCCACCGTCGTGGACTCGAGCGCGGTCTACGGCGTGACGCGCGGCGTCGCGGGTTTGCCCGACGGCATCCCCGTGGCGGGCATGGCGGGCGACCAGCAGGCGGCGCTGTTTGGGCAGGCCTGCTTTGAGCCGGGCGAGGCGAAGTGCACCTACGGCACGGGCGCGTTCCTGCTCATGAACACCGGTGAGCGCGCGGTGCCGAGCACCAATGGGCTGGTGACCACGGTCGCGTGGCGGCTCGGGGGGCGCACGACCTTCGCGCTGGAGGGCTCAGCCTTTATCGCGGGCGCTGCGGTTCAATGGCTGCGGGACGGGCTCGGCTTGATCCGCACGGCCGCCGAGGTCGAGGCGCTCGCGGCGCGCGTGCCCGACACCGGGGGCGTGTATTTCGTGCCCGCGCTCACAGGCTTGGGGGCGCCGCACTGGCGTCCGGACGCGCGCGGCGTGATCTCGGGAATCACGCGCGGCACGACCGCCGCCCACTTGGCGCGCGCGACGTTGGAGGGCATCGCCTTTCAGAACGCGGACATCTTGGACGCCATGCAGCGCGACCTGGGTCGGCCGCTCACCCGCCTCAAGGTCGACGGCGGCGCCTGCGCGAATGACCTGCTCATGCAGTTTCAGGCGGACCTGCTCGGGGTCTCGCTCGTGCGCCCCGCGATGGTGGAGACGACAGCGCTGGGCGCAGCGTGCTTGGCGGGCCTCGCGACCGGCGTGTGGTCGAGCCTCGACGACGTGCGGCGGGCGTGGCGCGAAGAGCGTCGGTTCGAGCGCGCGCAGGCAGAGGCGCAGGTCGCCGCGCACCGCGTCGGCTGGCAGCGGGCCGTCGAGCGCGCCTGAGGCGCTCGGGCCGCGCTCAGTTCGACGCGAGCGGCGTGCCCTTGCGGGGGAGCTCGAGGGGCACGAAGAGCTGGCTCCGCCCCGGCTCGCCGTAGAGCCGGCGATACGCTGCGTAGCTGCGCAAGACCTTGCGGGTGTAGCCGCGCGCCTCGTCGTAGGGGATCTCCTCGACGAACTCATCCGCATCGAGCGCGCCGAAGCGCTTGAGCCACTTGTCGACCGCGCCGGGGCCCGCGTTGTACCCGGCGATCGCGAGCGCGGGGTGGCCGTTGAAGCGGTCGAGCAGGTGACGCAGGTAGGCCGCGCCGTAGCGCACGTTCTTGTCGGCCTTGTAGACATTGCGGAGCGTGGGCGCGCGCTCCTTGAGCAGGCGCGTGGCCACGAGGCGCGCGGTCGGGAGCAGGACCTGCATGAGGCCGTGGGCCTTCGCGTGACTGCGGGCCTCGGTACGAAAGCCCGACTCCTGCCGCATCACGGACCAAATCAACAACGGATCGACGCCGCTCGCTGTGGCCTCACGGTTGACGATCTCGGCGAATGGCCGTGGGAAAGCCGCCAACCAGCGCGCCCACGCGTCCTTCTCCGGGGGGACGTCCAGCGGGTCGCCGCCCTGCACGACCCAGTGCGCGAGTGATTCGTTGCCTGCTTCACGATAGAGCGCCGACAAGAGGAGCACGCCGCCTTTGTCCAGCGCCTTGCGGTCGAAGAGATGCCGCAAATGCACACGGGCCTCTTCGCGCAGACCCAAGCGAACGAGCGTCAGCCCTGCGCGGCCAGGGGGGTCAACGTTGCGAACATCTGCGACCAAGGGCGGGCTCGGCGCTGCGAGGCGGGAGGGGGCGACCCCGCCCGCTCCACCCGTGGCGTCGGTGACGCGCAGCCAGTTCGAGGACATCGTCGCGTAGTATGAGAGCGGCCAGCGACGCTCGATGTCTTGCCAAGCGGTCCGCGCCGCTTCAAGGCGACCTCGGCGGTGGTGCACACGCGCGCGCCAGTACGTCGCGCGCTCGGCGTAGGTCCGGTTGGAGCTGTCGCTCGCCTTCGGGTCCGCGGTCTCGACGCGGGAGAAGTACGTGTCCGCCTCCTCGAGTTGCCCCTCTCGCCATGCGATCCAGCCGAGCGCAAACAGCGCCTCGGCCCGCTGCGGCCCGGGCTCATGATGCCGCGCGAGCAGGCGGTCAAAGAACCAGCGAGCCTCGGTGACGCGTCCCATGCGCCGCGCCATGCGACCCGCTTCGAGCAGCGCGTGTGACTGGCGGTCTGGCGCGGCCGCCTCGCGACCCAGCGCACGATAGACCTCGAGGGCGTCGTCGAAGCGCTCCAGCTTGCGCATCGCGCGCGCCCGCTGGTCTTGCAGGCGGTCCCGAAGCTCAGGCGCGGTCGCGGTCGTGAGCGCGGCCTCGACGCGGGTGAGCGTGTCCGCGGGTCGCCCATCGAGCTGGTTCTGTGCGTCGATGAGGACATCCAACCCGGTCAAGCTCTGAGGGTAGCGGGCTCGGGCCGCGGCGCGCAGGGGGTCGAGCGCTTGGGGCCCTTGACCCGCCCGCTTGCGGAGCGCACCCACTAAGTCATCCAGCGTGAGGGGGGCACGGGGCGTGCCCGCGGTGTCCTGCGTGGCGGCGAGCAGCGCCGGCTCGGCCTGTCGCGCGGTCTCGCTCGACGGCCAGTGACGCCAGATGTGCGCCTGTCGCTCAAGCAGCGCCGTGCGGTCCTGAGTGAGCGCGAAGGCGAGATCGGCCTCAATGCGGGCGAGCCGTGCGCGCTCGGGGCCGGTCGTCGTCGCTTGAGCGACCTTGGGGAGGATCGCCTCGACCTCACCGGCCGTGCCCGTGCGAAGTGCGCGCTCCAAGACGTCGAACGCAATCGACGAGAACCCGCGGTGGCTGCTGGGCAAGCGCGCCAGCAACGAAACGGCCTCAGCCACGCGACCGTCGCGGGCAGCAATCCGAGCGCGCTCGGCGATGACGATGGGCGCCAACTCGGGCAGGAGAGCGATGGCGCGGTCGAGCTGCTGACGCGCCGCAGCGGCCTCGCCGAGGCGCTGGAGTGTGCGGCCTAAAAGGAACCGCGCTCCGCCCGACGCGGGGCTATCGGCCTGATTCGCCAGCCAGGCCTCGAAGAGCTCGCGGGCTTGTGCGGACCGACCTTGTTCAAACGCAAGGACTGCAGGCGCGAGCGCAGGCACGATGCGTCCGAGTTCGCCGTCTAGATGGGGCGTGGAGGGCGCCTCGCCAGCGACCACCTCCCGGGGCGAGGTCGCCTCTTCGCCCTCACGCTCGTCCGCCTCGTCCGTCGTGTCTTCGGCATCCGCGATGGCGGGTGCCTCGAGCGCTTCAACGGCGGGTGCCTCGGGCGCCGCTTGCGCGAGCGCGGGCCCAGGGCAAGCCCAGAGCAGGAGCGCGAGTCCGATGTGGGTGTGTGTGCGCATCAGGCCTCCGACCTCAACGAGGGCCAAGACCATAGCGACTTTGACTCGCGTCGCATACAAAAACCTACACCGCATTACCCGAGGCCCATCAGGTCGAGCGCCTCGGCAACGGTCGACGCGCCGACCAACTCGATGCCCGGTCGGCGCTCCAACCGGTCCAAGTTGCGCGCTGGCACGACGGCCCGAGTGAACCCGAGCTGATGTGCCTCGGCCACGCGGGCGTCCGCGCCCACCACGCCTCGGACCTCGCCCGCGAGCCCAACCTCGCCAAAAACGACCGTGCTCGAGTCCGGCGCGCGATCACGCAGGCTCGACGCGAGCGCCATCACCAGCGCCAAGTCGACCGCAGGTTCGTCGAGCTTGAGACCACCTGCGACGTTGACGAAGACGTCGCACCCCGAGAAGAACAGGCCCGCCTTCTTCTCGAGCACGGCGAGCAGCAGCGCGAGCCGGGCGGTGTCCGCGCCGATGGCTGTGCGACGCGGCGTGCCGAGGGGCGTTGGGGCGACGAGCGCTTGCACTTCGACGAGCACAGGGCGTGTGCCTTCGTAGCTCGCGGCGACCACAGAGCCCGCGGCGCCCGTGACGCGCTCCGCCAAGAAGAGCGCAGACGGATTCTTGACCTCGTCGAGCCCCTCGGCGCGCATTTCGAACGTCCCGATCTCGTTTGTGGACCCAAAACGGTTCTTTACGGCGCGCAAAATGCGGAAGGCGTGCCCGCGCTGGCCTTCGAGGTAGAGCACTGTGTCGACCATGTGCTCAAGCACCCGCGGGCCCGCGATGGCGCCGTCCTTCGTGACGTGGCCCACCAGGAACGTCGCGATGGCGCGCCCCTTGGCGAGGGCGAGCAGGCGCGCAGTGACCTCGCGGAGCTGACCCACGCTGCCGGGCGCGGAGCTCAGGTCTTCGGTGTAAAGCGTCTGCACGGAGTCCGCGACGAGCACCTGGGGCTTGAGCGCCTCGACGTGCGCCTCGATACGCTGCAGGCTCGTCTCGGCGACAAGCCAGAGGTCAGCGGCGCGCGCGCCGATGCGGTCGAAGCGCATGCGTGTTTGGTGTGGGCTCTCCTCGCCCGTGACGTAGAGTACACGCAGCCCAGAGGCCGCGAGCCGCTCGCTGGCCTGCAGCATCAGCGTGGACTTGCCGATGCCGGGGTCGCCGCCGACGAGCATGAGCGAGCCGGGGACGAGGCCGCCGCCGAGCACGCGGTCGAGCTCGCCGATGCCGGTCCCGCGGCGTGGGACCTCGGTGCCGTCGATGTCGAGCAGCCGCTTGGGGGCGGTGGCGACCAGCGCGCCGAACGCAGCGCGCGCGTCCGCCTTGGGGTCGGCCGTGGCGGTCGCGGCGGTCTCTTCGACGACCGTCCCCCACTCGTCACACGCGCCGCAGCGGCCGACCCACTTGGGCGTGCGGTTGCCGCAGCTCTGGCAGACGAAGCTCGTGCGTGGGCGGCTGCTCATCTCGGCGACTCCTGAGCCCCAGCGGGCCCGCTAGAGGACAACCCCCACGCCGAGGCGGCCCTCGGTGAGGAAGCCCCCGCGCCCTGCGCCTGTGTGCGCGCGGACGCCCAGCTCGGGTCGGATGAAGACGCGAGGGCCCACGAAGAGCTCGACGCCCCAAGCGTGCGCCACGGACACGCCCGCCGCGGCGCCATTCGCGGCGTTGAAGTAGCCATCGTCCCCAAGGCTCTTGCGCGCGCCGACGAGGTCAAGACCGAAGCCGAGCGCAAGGCGCCAGAACGGTCGAACCGAGGTCTCCGCCCGGTAGACCCGCTCGACGGCGAGGAAGTCGACGGCGAGAAAAGCGAGGGACCAGTCGACGGGGTCGACCAAGGCGTCCGCGCGACCGCCCACGCGGACTGGGCCGATGCGGTGCGCCAAGGCCAGCCCGAAGCCCCACGGCGCAGTCGCGTCGAGCGGTGCGCGCGGCGTGAACCAGTGGCCCGCTGAGGCCAGATCAAGCCAGAGTTGAGTGTCGCCATGCCCGAGCTCCATGTAGGTCGGTCCTGCAGGCGCGGACGGGGAAGCGCCCTCGGCCCACGCGGGACCAGGACACTGCATGACACACGCCAACGCGAGGACGACCAGCCCAGGCCGTGAGCGCCCTGAGGTGTCTCGTTTCTGGACGTCCATCGTGTTCACTTTCAAGGCGTCACTTGGAGAGCCACTTGAGGCCTGCGCCCAGCGCGGCCCCGAGAGCGGCGAGGCCCAAGAGGAACAGGGCCAAGCGGGCGAACGGGCGGTCACCCCTGTGGGAGACGGGCGGCGCACCATCGGACAGCGAGGCGAGCTCAGCCGTCGTGAGCCCGGGCTGCACCGGCGACGCTAAGGGCGCAGGCGCCGCGGGCGATTGAGCCGCGGGCGATTGAGCCGCGGGCCTCGGCTGCGTCAACGCCTCCACCACCGCCTCACCGAGCGCCGCCGCCGAGGGGAAACGGTCATCCGGGCGCTTCTCAAGAGCGCGCAGGATCACGCCCTCGACCGCCTCGGATAGGGATGGGACGATCAGCCGAGGGGGGGGGGGCAGGGCGCTCACATGCCGCTGGAGGACCTCACCCGCGTTGGGGTGTTCGAACGGTACGCGGCCTGTCACCATCTCGTAGAGCAGCACGCCGAGCGAATAGACGTCGCTGCGCTTGTCGTCCCGGCTCACACCGCTCGCCTGCTCAGGGGCCAAGTACTCCGCCGTACCGACCACCATACCCGGGAGGGTGACTTTCTCGGCCCCGATGGCGCGCGCGATCCCAAAATCGGTGATCACGGGGCGGTTGTCGGAGCGAATGATGATGTTGGACGGTTTGAGGTCTCGATGCAGCAGATCGTGGCTGTGGACGTGCCCGATGGCCGCGCACATCGGCTCAAAGAGCCGCGCGACCACATCCAGCGGCATCCGACCGTCGCGTCGGAGCCGCTTGTCGAGCGTCTCTCCCTTGACGAGCGGCATGACGATGAACGCGCGGGCACCCGACTCAATGAAGCCCAAGAGCGGCACCAGACTCGGATGCTCAAGCTTCGCGAGGACCCGCGCTTCGTTGAAGAAGCGGCCGCGCACGCGCCGGTCCGCGCTCAGGTGCGGGAGGAGCATCTTCAGCGCGACCTCTTGGCCGGTCACTGTGTGCGTGGCGTGGTAGACGCGGCCCATGCCGCCGCGTCCGATTTCGCTCTGGATTTCGTACCCGTCAATGATGTCACCCGGCAGCGGCATTGGCTCGCCGTTGACGATCGAGCGCGTTCGGGGGAGGGCCGAAGCGGCCGGCGCAGACTTCGAGTCGGCGGGGGCGGCCGCCAGCGCCGGCGTGGGCTCACTCGGCAGGCCAGGGGACGCGACCGCCTCGACGGCGGGCGTGACCGCTTGCGAGAGCACGCGCGCCTTGTTCGCCGGGTCAAGCATCCCACCGGCGAAGAGCAACTCACGCAGCCTGTCCGACGTGCCTTGGTCCGAGATCGTGTCGAGCGCGAGGGCGTGGCCGCACTGAACACAGTGGAGCGCGTCGACAGGGACGCCCGTGGCGCAGTTTGGGCAGGTGGACTCCACGGCCGCACGCTAAGGCAGGGTCGCGGGCGGTGCAAGGCTCGTCACCGCGCGCGGTCGTTGCATTTTCGCGCCCGCGTGACGACGCTCTCGCCATGCTCGTCTTCACGCGTCTGGGCGTTACGCGCGCTCGCTGGCTCGGGCTCTTTGCCCTGCTGACCTGTGTCGCGTGGCTCGCGCTGCTGAGACCGGCGCAGGCCGTGGTGTTTGACCCGCTCGAGGACGAAGCGCGCCGCCTTGAGGCCTCGGCGCAGGCGCGGCACGCATCCCCGCTGGCGGCGGTCGACTGGGTGCGCCTGGACGCGCTCTCCGGCTGGCTCGCGCCCGGCCGAGTCGACGCCGCGCTGGCTCGGTTCACGCGGACGCGAGGCGTCGCACCTTCGGCCGCCGCGTATGCGGAGTGGCTGCTGCGTGAGCGCGCCTTGCGCCGCCTAGACGCCACCGCCGCCCAAGCGTCGGCGCGTCGACTCGGGCTGATCGACGCCTTCGTGTGGCGTGTTGGGTCGCCCCTAGGCCCGCTGGAGAGCATGACAGAGGGGACTGGATGGCGGGCTTATCCTCAGGGCGCCGGCGCGGGAGAGCTTTGGATGGACGCCTTCGCGCGGCCCGCGCTCGACACCGAGGTCACGCTGGCCACCCGCCTCGCGTCGGACACGGACCGCGGCGCGGTGCTGCGGTTGGGCTATGACGACGAGGTCACCGTGTGGCTGAACGGCGACGAGGTTTACGGCGCCAACGCCACACACGCCGCCGCCCTCGACCAGGTCGCTGTCCCTGTTCGCCTGCGCTCCGGGAGCAACCGCTTGGTGGTCCGCTTGCGGCAGCAAAGCGGCGCTTGGCGGCTGGTCGCGCGGTTGACAGACGCCCGAGGGGCGGTGCTCCCGGGGGTGACCGCTCACGCGGACCCATTCGGCGAGGTCCCAGCACCCAGCGAGGGTCCGCGGCCCGATCCAGAGGCGATCGAGTCGGTCTGGGCGGCCGTGGAGGGCCGCGCGCGTGTCACGCCAGCGAAGAGCGCCGAGGCTCTGGCCGCACTGGAGCACGTCGACCTCGCGCTCGCGCTGCGCTTGCCCGACCGCGACCAAGTGCTCCAGCTCGTCGCGGCCGAGGCAGCCTTCGGCGTCCAGCCCTCGCCCCGCGCGCTGCGTGCGTGGTTGCGTCTGGTCTCTGAGGGCGAGCAGGCGGGGATTCGTGCGGCGCACGTCCCGCCCGCGCCTCTTGAGCGCGAGGATGTTCTCCCCGACCTGTTCAATCGCCTCGACGAGGCGTGGGCTCACTACCACGGTCGACGCTTCGTGGACTGCCGCGGAGTGCTCGACGCGCTCGAGCGAGACGCGCCGGGCTTTCTGCCCGCGCTCCGCCTGCGAGCGACCCTCTTGCTTGAGATCGGCCTGCCGAACCAAGCCGTCTCGCTGCTGGATTCCGCGCGTCGTCGGCTCGGCGCGGCGTCGCCGCCGGTCCTTGAGGGCGCGTATCGAGAGGCACTGAGGGCGGCGGGTCGCACAGACGCGCTGCGCGCCGCGCTCGAGGCGCTCGTGAACGCGAGGCAGGCGACCCCCGACGACGTCTATCAGCTCGCCAACCTGCTCCGAACACGCGGCGACGAAGCAGGCGCTCTGGCGCTGCTCGACCGCATCTCAGCGGCTCGCCCAGAGCTCTGGGGCTACGTCCTTGAGGCGGCGGAGATGCGGCAGCTCGCAGGTGACCACGACGGCGCGCTCGACCGTCTGCGGACCCTGCTGGAGCGTGCGCCGGACGAGCCGTCCTTGCACGAACGGATCGCCCGTGTGCTCGTCGACCGGGGCCGGCTCGACGAGGCGACCAGCCACTTGCGGCGCGCGCTGGAGATTGACCCCGCTCGCGAGGAGACGCGCCGCTACTTGGAGGCGGTGGCCCGGCCCAAGCCGTTCAGCCCCCCGGGGCCGCCCCTTGATGTGCTGACGGCAACCGCGCCCGTCACGAATGCCCCCGCGCAGGTGCTCTTGCACCACGCGCGCGTCGAGGTCGCCCCGAGCGGCTTGGCGACCCGACAAGTGCGGCGGGTCGTTCGCCTGCTCACCCCCGAGGGCGCCCGAAGCTGGGGGACTTGGGAGTTGCCGTACACGCCCGGTACACAGCGACTCGACGTGCTCTCGGCGCGCCGACTTCGGCTCGGCGCGCCTCCCGCGAGCCCGACGCGGTCGGACCGCGACTTGTCGCTGCCGGAGTATCGCCTCTACTTCGACCAGCGGGCAGAAGTCCTCACGTTCCCGCGACCCGAGCCGGGCGATGTGCTCGACGTGACGTGGCGTGTTGTCGATTTGGCGCCTGACCCCGCCTTTCCTGGCTACTTTGGTGACCTCGCGTGGCTCCAAGAGACTTTGCCACGCGCGCTCAGCGTGCTTGAGGTCGTGTCGGCCCTCCCGCTCTCGACCGAGCTCGTCTCCCGCGACGTGTTCGTTCGGCGCGACGACCAAGAGGGGACGCTTCGCTTCGAAGCGGTCAACGTCCCCGGCGTCGAGCGCGAGGCGGACATGCCGGGCGCGTCGAGCGCGCGCGCCTACGTCCATCTGAGCAGCCTGAGAGGCTGGAGCGAGGTGGATCGGCGTTACCGCGCGCTGATGGCGCGGCGAGAGACGCCGGACGAGCGCGTCGCGGCAGCCGCCCGGGCCGCGGTCGAAGGCGTGGACACGCCCCGCGAAAAGGTCGCGCGCCTCTACCAGCGCGTCTCGAACGGCGTGCGCTACGTGGGCCTCGAGATGGGCAAGCACAGCTACCAACCCGAGCAGCCCGCGGTCACGCTCGCGCGGGCCTACGGGGACTGCAAAGACAAGGCAACGCTGCTTATCGCGATGGCTCGGGCTGTGGACATCCCCGCGCACATCGTCCTGGTGCGGACGCGGCCTCAGGGCGCGCTCTCACCCGCGACGGCGAGCTTTGCCGCGTTCGACCACGCGCTCGTCTATTTCCCCACGCTCGACGCGTTCGTTGACCCAACGCAGGACCGAAACGACGCCTACTCACTGCCCCCGCCCGACCAAGACGCGTTCGCGTTTGTCGTCGGTTTCGACGCCGCGCCGCGCCGCTTGCCGCTTCAGCCCGCTGCGGCGCAGGGGGAGTCTCTGGCGCTCGACGCGCAGCTCAGCGCCGACGGTGAGGTGCGCGGCACGCTGGTGTGGACCCTCGTCGGCGGGGTCGCGACGCAGCGGCGCATCGAGTTGGAGGCGCCGGGTACACGCGCTGAGCGGGCCCAGCGAGCGCTCGCCGCGCGCTTCCCTGGGATGCTGCTCGAGGGGGTCGAGGCGCAGGGCCTCATGCCCGCGGTGGATCCCGTGGTCGTTCGAGCGCGGTTTCGGTGGCCGGGGCTGGCGCGCGTCGCGGGTGTCGCACGCGTTCCCGTGACCGGTGCGGCCTGGGGCCTGGTCGACGCGCTCGCGGGTGCGGCGACTCGCCATCACCCGTTGATGCTTGAGTCGGCGCGTCACCGGGTCGTCGAGGTGACGTTGCGGGCCCCCGCCGGGCGCACGCTCTCGATGCCTCGGCCTGCGAGCGAGGCCTCACCCTTCGGTCGCTTCTCTCTGGATGTCTCGGCGGCGTCGTCCCCGGGGACGATCCGGCTCGTGGCACGGCTCGATCTGGACGTTGCGCGCGTCGAGGCCGGCGACTACCCCGCGTTCCGGAGCTTCTTGAGGCGCGTCGAGGTGCAGCTTGGCGAGGCTGTTGTCGGCGTGGTCGCGGGGGGGGCCCCATGAAGCAGCGGTGGAAGACCCTCGGCCTTGCCCTCGCGCTGAGCGCGTGTGGCGCCCCGCGCATGCGGCTGGATGAGGCACCGCGCCTCTCACCTGCCGCCACGCCCGCGGACGACGCCGCGCTCGCCTGGCTCCAGGCCGACGCGCGCGGCCTCGCCTCGGCGATGAGCCGCGTATCCGACCCCGGCGTCCTGGCTGTGCTCGCTGGCTTGCGGGCCCGCGACGACCTCGACGACGGCGCGCTTGACGCGGCGCTCGAGGCGCTCGACCCGAGTCAGCGCCTCGATACCGCGCCGCTCCACACGCTGAGGGTCTCTTTTCTGCCGCGCCTGACGCGTGCGCGCCTCGAGGCCTCGCCCCCACGTCTCAGGGACGACGGTCAACTCGAGGCGCTCGGGCAGGTGTGGTCGCTGACGCCGCGCGCGCCCCGTCCAGACGCGGACGGTCTGGTCGTGAGCGTGGTCCGTCCGACCCTCGGCGCGACGCACTTTCAGGTGCGTCAGGCGGGGCACCTCATTGCGTTTCGCGGCGGCCGTGTCGTGTTTGCGACCGACCCGACGCGGACCCCGCCGCGCGTGGTGCGCTTCTCAGCACCGGGGGACGCGCCCCTCCTGCTCGCGTGGTCGTCGGACGAGTCACCGGACGTTCGAGTGGTCGAGGCGCCGCAGCCCGCGGTCTTCGCGCCGAAGGACGCGCCGTGGGCGCGCTTGGTCGAACTCCTCCGGGCGCTGCACGACGGGGACGCCGAGGCGGCGACGCGGGCGCTCGACCCCCTCGTGACGGCGCTCCCGGCGGCGCCGCAGCTTGCGCGCCTGGGCGCAGACGTCCTGGCCCTAGACCCTGATGTGTCGGCCGCCGCAGTGCGAGACGCGCAGCGCGCTGCGTGGCTTGAACTGGTGAACTTTGCACCCGCACGGGCGCACCTCGTCCTCGGGCGAATCGCGCGGCAAGCGGGCGACGAAGCGGGTGCGCGCGCGCACCTGAGCGCGGCGGCCGACGCGGCTCAGGGTCAGGCCGCCCCGCATGTCGAGCTCTTTCGGCTCTACTTCGCGCAGGGTTGGCACGAGGAGGCCGAGGTCGCCCTTGAGGCCGCAGAGCGGCGAGTGGCTACGCCCTGCGCGCTTCTAGACGAGCGCTTGTCCCTCTTGGGTGCTCGTGGCCACGCGGCGGGGCGGGCTCGGATGGTCGAACGCCTGAGCGCGTGCGAGCGTGGTCGAGAGGCGGCGGAGGTCTTGCTTGAGCTGGACCGCCCGCTCGAGGCGCTGGCACGGCTGGATGCCTTGGGTACGGCCGAGGCGACGGACAGGCGCCTCGCGCGGCTGCGATTTCGGGCGCTGGTCGCCCTCGGTCGCCTGAGCGAGGCGCGGGCGCTCGCTGACCTCGCGCCGCCCGAGGACGCCGAGGCCGCGCTCTGGCGCGCCGACCTGGCCGACCCGCAGGTCACCCCGGCGGTCCTCGGAGCCCTGGC
>CANLBD010000068.1 GCA_947488215.1 Myxococcales bacterium
GGCATTGACAGCCTCGGTGTAGCGGGCGTGAGCGCCCTCCGTCGCGCCCGCGGGCGCAGTGAGGCCGCACAGCAAGAGCGCGGCGCAAGCGGCAGTGCGAACGCCGGTCATGACACGGCCCCGTCGATCTGTTCGACGAGCGCGCGAACGCGCTGGACGGCCTCGGCGAGCACCGTTCCGCGGTCGGCCTCGGGCGCAAAGCGGGCGAACTCGCAGTTCTCAAGCTCCGCGACCACGGCGTCCGCGAGGGGGCTCGGGACGCTGCGCTCGACCAGGAGCGCGCGCATGCGGCTGTGTGTCTGCCCGCGCAAGGAGAGTGTGAGCCGCGCCTCGAGAAAGGCCACGAGCGCGCGCGAGAGGGCGGAGAGGGCCTCGCCCGGCTGTGGGCTGCGCGCGACTTCAGCCAGCGCACGCTGCGCCTGGGACGTGGCCTGACGAATGGCCCGCTCGCCCGCGCCGCGCGCCCTGCGTCGCCCCCATGCGCTGCGCAGGGCGTCCGCGCCCATCGCCAACGGCGGCAGGGCCACGACCAGCGCAAAGAGTGGGTGGGTCGAGAGCGGCGGCCTCGCGGGGCTCAGCGTCGAGGTGGGCCGCACCGGGCGAAGCGGGGGCGGCGCGGACAGCGCGTCTGAGGCTGTCGGGGCTGTGGACGTCGTTACGACCCTTAATGCAGGCGCGGTGGCGGGCGCAGGGGGCGCTGCGAGCTGGCCAGTCACAGTGACCGTCATCGGCACCGTGACGGCGGTCTGCCACGTGCCGCTGTCGGGGTCGAAGTGCGGCAAGCGCAGCGCTGGGACCGTGAGCGCGCCGAGCTTGCGGGGGCGCAGCTGCCAGCGCGTCACGCGTTGTCCCACGAGGCGTCCGCTCTGCTGTGCGCGCTGCTCCGTGTTGGTCGGAGGGTAGACCTCGAAGTCGGGCGTCTCCAAGCGCGGGACGGGCACGTGGTCGAGGTGACCGTTGACCGTCGTGGTCGCGGTCAGCTCGACCCCGTGGTCCGCGTCGACCTGCGTCTCGCTCACCATCGCCTCGAGGCGCACCTGCCCCACCGCCGGCCCGCGAAAGTCGGCGGGCTTGCCCGCCTCGGGCAGCGCCTTGACCGTGATGGGGAGCGCCGGTCCTTGGCGGCTGGCCTTTTGGCGCCGACCGCTCCCGAAAACACTGCGCTCGCCCATCACGAAGTCGCCTCGCACGCTCGGCAGGCTCAGGGCGCCCGCGCGGAGCGGCACGAGCACATACTGGGCCACGGGAGAACGCACGAAGCGGGTGTTCCGAATGCTCACCGTCTCGCCGCCGCGCTGGGCGGGGCGGCTCTCGCGCCAAAAGCCTTCGAGCTCGATGTTGCCGATATCGCTCTGTTGAATTGACGTCGACGCGTTGACGTACACCCAGAGCGTCGCGGTGAGCGGCTGGCCAAGCCAGACCGTGTCGCGGTCCACGTCCCAGGCCAAGAACGCGAGCTCGTCGTACGCGCCCGCGGGCAGCGTCGTCGGGCGCGCGGGCGGTTCGGAGCCAGGCGGTGGGGCGAGCTGCGGCATGGCCGCCTGGGGCGCGCCTCCGCCGATGACCAGAATGGCAAAAGTCTGTGATTTCAGGGTCTTGCCGTCCGCGCGCAGCGTGAATGGCCCGATCTCGACGCGCCCCGGCTGAAGCGCTTGGAGACCCAAGATGATGCGCTGGTCGGAGCGGCCGTTGATGAAGGTCTGGCGTTGCTGCTGAGACACGATCTGCCACGCGGACAGGTCGGGCGGCGTCACGGTCGCGGGCTCGGCGCCGCCGCGCGGATCGGTCTCTACGGTGAGGGTGTAGCGCAGCGTCTCACCGACGCGGACCGAGGTCTTGTCTACGGCGGCGGAGATGCGTGTCCCCGCGGCCCAAGCGGCGAGCGGTGACAGCAGGCAGAGCGCGACGAGCAGCGCGCTTCGCAGGCCAGTCGCCGTCAATAGTCCTCCATGCTCGGGACAGTCTTCAGCGACCGCAGCAGCTTCTCCAGCTGTGGGTTGCCCTGGTTCTTGTCGAGCTTGTCGAGGACCTCGTTCATGTCGACCTGGTCGAGGCTCTGGCTCTGGGGCGGCGGTGGCTGGCTCCCAGGCGGCTGGCTCGGCGGCGGCTCTCCGCCTTCGCTCGGCGGCGGCGGCTCACTCTGGTCGCCGGCGTTGTTCGGGTCGTCCTTGCCGCCCTCACCGTCGTTGACGTCGAGGACATAGGTGTTCTCGAGCGGCGTCGCGGCGCGGACCACGGCCAGCACGGTGAGCGGGCCGCTCTCGGGCGCCTCGGCGCGCACTGTCGGCCCCGGCTCGCCGAGCGGCTGCCCGTCCAGGCCGAAGAGCTGCACAGTCAAAGGGCCGCGCTGTGGGTCGTGAATCGGTCGGACGACCCTCTTCGACTTCTCGGGGATCGTGACCTTGAACCAGTCGTCGTCGCCGGGGCAGGCCTTCAGGTTCGGGCGCTGGCCGTCCTGGGCCTCGACGGGCGTCTCGAGGGCGTCGTTCTCCTCGGCGTCGTCGTCCGCCGGGCAGGGCGGCGGCGTCTCGAGAGACAGGGTGTACTTGACCTCGGCTCGCCCCGCGCCCGACACACGGATACGCCACGCGCCGCTCTCGGGCGCCGCGCGGAACCCGATCGAGGCGCGGCCCTTCGCGGCCGGCTCCATCGGCGCGCTCGCCGCGGCCTCGAACGGCGTCGACGGCGCGAAGAGCTCGACGGTGAGCGCGCGGGTGTCGTCCTCGTCGTCCGTGGGCTTGACCTCGCCCTCCACGCTGACCCAGAACGCGGAGCCGAGCGCGAGGTCGGCGGTGTACCAGTCCTCGTCGTTCGGGCACAGCACGCGGTCTTTGCTCTTCTCGGCGGACCACGGCTGCGCCGCTGCGTTTGACGAGTCGGGCTCGTGGTCGTCGTCCCTCAGGCGACAGGGCGGGTTGAGCTTGAAGTAGGCGACCTCCAGGTTCCACCGGGCGTCGTCGTCCGTGGGGTCGAGCTCGACGACCCGTTGAAACTCGCCCAGCGCCGTGGCCCAGGACTGCTTCTGCATCGCGAGCAGGCCCTTGGCGAAGGCGACGCGCTTGCGCAGGTCTGTCAGCGCGGCGCGCGCCTGCGCGACCTCGGGGGTGTCGCCCGAGAGCACCGCGTTGCGCTCGGCCACGAGCCGATAGGCTTGGTCGAGCGACGTCTCGGCCGCCTCGAGGACCTCGGCCTTCTCCTGCGAGAGGAGCGCGAGTCCGCGCGCCAGATGGACCTGGGGCGCGTCCTCGTCCACGCCGCTCAGGGTCTCGACGGCTGCGGGAAACGCCTTGTCCTTGAACTGTTTGCGGGCGCGCTCGACCGTGGGGTCGTCGCACGTAAAAGGCCCAAAGCCGGCAACGGCGGCGGCCAGCATGAGCGTGCGCGTTGGCCTCATGCGGTGGCCCTCCGGCGCTCGCTGAGCCGCATCTCGATGAGCAGCAGCAGCAGCGCAGGGATCAGCAGGAGCTGAAAGCGCTCGCCGTACTGGTGCTTGATCGACGCCTCGAGCGTGGTGCGCTGTTGCTTCTCGAGCGCCCCCAGCATGCCCTCGAGCGCGGCCGTCTTGCCATCGTCGAGAAACACCCGCGTCTCGTTCGGGTTGGCGGGGTCAGACAAGCGGGCGAGCTCCTCGAGCAGCTTGAGGTTGAGCTTGCTGTAAATGGGCTTGCCCGTGCTGTCTTGCTGGTAGCCGGCGTGTTGGCCCGAGTTGTCGTAGAGCGGGATGGGGTCGCCCGTCATCGTGCCCAGGCCGATCGCGTAGATGCGAATCCCCGCCTCGGCCGCCTTTTGTGCGGCCTTCTTCGCCGCCTCGCCTTGCGCCGAGGCCACGTCCTCGCCGTCCGTGACGAGCAGCAGCACTTGGCTGCGCCCGCTCGTCTCCGCCTTGTCGCCCCGCCCCGTGAGGACCTTGACCCCTTCGTCGATCGCCGCGGCCAAGTTCGTGCCGCCGACGGGTATCTGGTTGGGGTCGAGGCTCTGCAGGTAGAGCCGGATCGCGCTGTTGTCGGCCGTCAGCGGGCTCTGCGTGAAGGCCACGCCGGCGAACGGCACGAGCGCGACGCGGTCGCCGTTCAGGCGCGACATCAACTCACCGATACGCTGCCGAGCCGCCTCGAGGCGCGAGGGCAGCACGTCCTTGACGAGCATCGACTTGCTGATGTCGAAGGCCACCGCGATGTCGACGCCCGTGCGACGCAGCGCCTCGGGGCGCCGGCCCAGCTGAGGCCGGAGCGCGGCGACGCAGAGCAGCGTAAGGGCGAGGCCGAGGAGCGCCTGCCGCGCGAGGCGGCGCTGCGGCAGGTGCGCGGCGAGCAGGCGCGCCACGAGCGGGGCGTCGCCTGCGCGGGCGATGGCGCGTCGGCGCGCGGCCGAGCCATAGAGCCACGCGCCGACCGCGAGCAGGGGCGCGAGCAAGACGAAGAAGAGCTCAGGGCTGCCCCAGCGCATCAGGGGAACCTCCGAAGCAGGGTCTGCGAGAGGAGAATCTCAAGCAAAATCAGAGCGATAGCCGGCAGCAAGAAGCGGTTGAACAGCTCAGTGCGCTCGGCGGCCGCATAGTCGACGAGCCGGGATTTCTCGAAGGTGTCGAGGATCGACTGGAAGTCGCGCTCGAGCGACTCGGGGTTGGTCGCGCGGTAGAAGCTGGCGCGCGTGGCCTCGGCGATGTCCGTGAGGAGCTTCGGGTTCACGGGCTGGTCGACCTTTTGGTAGAGGCGTCGGCCGGTGGCGAAGTCGACCATGTCGGTTGGCTGGCGTTGGTCGCCCTCGCTGCCGACGAGGATCGTGAACACGCGGATGTCGCGCTTCGCGGCCTCGCGGGCGAGCTCCATCGGCGAGACGTTGCTGCCGTTGTCCTCGCCGTCGGTCAGCAGGATGATGACCTTGGTCTTGGCCTCGCTCTCCTTGAGCCGAGCCAGGCTCATCGCGAGGGCGTTGCCGATCGCCGTGCCGGAGCCGTCGATGTCGCCGAGCTTGAGGCCCTGAAGCACCCGCAGCATCACGCCGTAGTCGAGCGTGAGCGGGAAGAACAAGAAGGCGTCCTTGCCGAAGCCGACGAGGCCCACGCGGTCGTATTTGCGGGACTCGATGAACTTGCGGAGGGTCTCGACAGCGGCCACGAAGCGGTCCGTGGGCTCGAGGCCGCGGTTCTGCAGACGCACGAGGTCGGCGTCGGAGATGTCGACCGTGTGCATCGAGCCCGACAGGTCGAGCGCGACCACAATGTCGATGCCCTCGACCTCTGCGGTCTCGTCCCGCGCGAGCTGGGGGCGCAGCGCGGCCACACAGACCAGCGCCACCGCCCCGACGCGGAGCGCGAGCGGCAGGTGCACGCAGCGCGCGCGCCAGCCTCGACGCGCGGGCGCCGCACGGCCTTTGACCGGGAACTTAAGACCGACGGCGTCGTGCCAGCGGCGCAGCCAAGACCACAGGCTCACGCCCAAGGCCAGAGCGACGAGCGCGCCGAGCGCGAGCCATCCGAGCGCGGGGTAGTCCGGCCAGATCACGCGGCACCTCCGCTCGGCGGGGTGCTCGTGGGTCCGCTCGGCGCCGCAGAGGTTTCAGCGGCGCGGGTCAGCGCCACGATGCCTCTCGCCGCGCGCAGGGTGGTGTCGGCCGCGCTCTCGGTGGGCGCGGGGTCCGCGAACTTCACGAGGTCGGTCTCGTCCAGGAACGCCTCGATCGCGCGCCGTCCCTCGGGGGTCAGGGTGTGCGTGGTCGCGCGCAGGTGGGCGCGGATCTCGTCGCTCGTCATCTCGGGCGCGCCGAACGCGTAGCGGCGCTCCAGGTAGTCGCGCACCACCTCAGAGAGCCGAAAGTAAAACTCCTTGGCGCGGCCCTGCTCCGGCAGGCGCTCGGCCTCAAGGCGCTCGAGGCGCTCGAGCGCGATGACGTGGGCGGGGCGTGTGTCCACGATGGGCAGGGCAGCGCGGCGGCGGGCGTCCAGCCAGCGCTTGATGAGCCAGCCGATGCCAACGCCCACGACGGCCGCCACGAAGGCGCAGGTCGCGATGAGCGCGGGCCAGTTCGTCGTGCGGAGCGCGACGGGGCCTAGACGCTCGACAAAGCCGCGAGCGGGCGGGGTTGTGGCGGTGCTCGACGGCGGACTTGACACCGCGCCGGGCGGGCCGCTCGGTGGCGCCGCGAACGTCCGCAGCTTCGGGTCGTCCTCGCCCGGCAGCAGGCGTTCGATGGGCACCTTGCGCCCGGGGACCTCGACCTGCCCCTGTCCGCCGCCCGCCTCGAGCCACTTGAGCTGCACCGGCGGCACATTGAGGCTCGCCTTCGGCTCTTGGGCGCGGACCTCGAAGACGCGCACGGTCTCGAGCTTGCCATCGGGGCGAGGGCGCGTGACTGCGGCGGCGTTCCCCGCCATCGGCGCGGACGGCTCCGTGGCGCCGGGCGGCAGCGTGACCACGACAGACACGGCGTCGGGGTGCACCGCAACGAGGGTGCACACGAGGGGCTGCCCGACCTTCACGACCTCGGGCGTGCAGGTCACGGTCACATCGGGCGGGGGCCCAGATGCAGGGGGCGCCGCGCTCGCGGGCGGCGTGGCGCTGACCGGCGCAGGCGCGGATACCGGCGCGCCCGCGTCCAGCGCCAGCGGGGCGACGGCGGCGAGCCACGGCAGGGCGAGGGAGGTCGCGAGGCTCATGCGCGCTTCGCCCTCAGCCGAAAGTAGTTCAGCAACGGCGCGGCGTAGTCACGGTCACGGGTCGACACACGAATCGGCGTTACCCCTTGGCGACTGAGCATGCGGTCGCGCGCGCCGAGCCGCGCTTGCACGCTGGCGCCCCACGCGTCCCGCACGGCAGATGAGCCCGCGTCGAGCGCCATCAGGTCGCCGCCTTCGGTGTCCTCGAGCAGCACGAGACCCAAGTCCGGCAGGGCCTCCTCGGCGGGGTCGGACACGCTCAGCGGGATCAGGTCGTGGCGCCGGGCCGCGATCTGCATCGCGCGCTCGTAGCCGTCGTCGAGGAAGTCGGAGATCAGGACGACGACGCTCTTTCGCTTCGTGACCTGTCCGACGAACTCGAGCGCGGCCGAGAGGCGAGTCCCGCGGCGCTTGGGCTCGAGCGAGAGGACCTCGTCGATGATCCGCAAGACGTGCTTGCGGCCCTTCTTGGGCGGCACGAAGACCTCGACCTCGTCCGTGAACGCGACGAGGCCCACGCGGTCGCCGTTCGATATCGCGGAGAAGCCCATGAGCGCGGCGAGCATCGCGGCCGCCTCGCGCTTCTCAGCGCGCGTGGTCCCGAAGCTCATCGAGCCGCTCATATCGACCACGAGCAGCACGGTCAGCTCGCGCTCCTCGACGAAGCGCTTGACGTGCGGCGTACCGGTGCGGGCGGTCACGTTCCAGTCGATGAAGCGCGGCTCGTCGCCCGGCGCGTACGCCCGCACCTCGTCGAACGACATGCCCCGGCCCTTGAAGACGGAGTGGTACTGCCCGGCCATCTGCTGGTCGACCAGTCGTCGCGTGACGATCTCGATCTTGCGGATCTGCCGAAGCAGGTCGCGTGACACCTCGCCCATCGTCGGCCTCCGCCCTCAGGGCACCTCGACGGCCTCGAGGATGCGCGCGACGAGGGCGTCGCTCGTGACGTCCTCGGCCTCGGCCTCGTAGGTCGTGATGACACGATGGCGCAGGATGTCCGGCGCGATGGCCTTGATGTCCTCGGGAACGACGTACCCGCGGTGCTTCATGAAGGCGTGGGCGCGCGCCGCTCGGGCGAGCCAGATGCTCGCGCGCGGGCTCGCCCCGAACTGCACGAAGCGCTCGATCTCGGCGAGGCCCTTGACCTTGCCGGGCTCGCGCGTCGCGAAGATGATGTCGAGCACGTACTCGCGCACCTTATCGTCTAGGTAGATCTCGCCGATGGTCTTGCGCGCGTTGAGCAGCGTCTCCGGCTCAATGAGGCGGCGCACCTCGGGCGGGCTCGGGTTGAGCTGACGCGCCACGATCTCGCGCTCTTCGTCGCGGGTCGGGTACCCGACCTTGACCATGAGCATGAAGCGGTCGATCTGCGCCTCGGGCAGGGGATATGTGCCCTCCTGGTCGATCGGGTTCTGCGTCGCCATGACAATGAACGGCTCAGCGAGCGGGTACGTCGTGTCACCGAGCGTGACCTGCTTCTCCTGCATCGCCTCGAGCAGCGCGCTCTGGACTTTGGCGGGCGCGCGGTTGATCTCGTCCGCCAAGATGATGTTGGCGAAGATCGGGCCCTTCTTGGGGGTGAACGCGCCGGTCTGCGGGTGGTAGATCAGCGTGCCGACAAGGTCGGCGGGCAGCAGGTCGGGCGTGAACTGGATACGCTGAAACTGCGCGTTCAGAGTCGTCGCGAGCGTGTTCACCGTGAGCGTCTTGGCCAGACCCGGCACGCCCTCAAGCAGGATGTGACCCCCGGTGAGCAGGCCGAGAATGACCCGCTCGACCATCTGACCCTGACCGACGATGACCTTGTTCACCTCGGTCTGAATGTTCTCGACGAAGCCGCTCTCGCGCCGGACGAGCTCATTGAGCAATCGAACGTCTGTCTGCACTGTCTTCTCCTGGCCACTCCGCTCGGGGCGGCAAGTATCCCGCCCACCGTCGCGAGTCAACCGCCCGCGGGCCCGCGTTATTCCGGCTGCGCGTGGCTGAGCGTGAGTGACTGCGCGGATCGTGCTGTTCGAGTTGACAACTCGGAACTTCGCTCGCACACTCCCGCGGCTTTTTACGAGGAGCCCATGAAACCTTCTGCCGATTTCCTCATCGACCGCCGGGTCGTCGAGCGTCACATCGAGAAGGGGCTGGTGAGCCGTGCCGACGTAGACGCGCGTCTCGCAGGCCTGCCCGATCTGACTGAGAAGACCACGACGACGTCGATTCCGATCGTCAAGGTGTCGACCCGCCGGGCGTCGATCCCGCGTCCTCTGATTCAGAAGCCCGTCGTCAACATCGACGACCTGCCCTACGACGACGAGGACGAGGACGACGACGACTGAGCGTCGGGTCGTTCTGGTCGTTCTGCGCTTGACGTCGGTCGGCGCGCTGTCGTCCGATCAGGGCGCGCATCGGCTCGTCCAGCGCGCTGAGACCGGAGGCAACGTCGTATGAGTGAGCGCCGCGTATTTCACGCATCCACCGAGGGCCACGTGCACGCCGAGAGCGTCGCGGCTTCGGACGCCGCCCCAGCGGGCACCGAGGATGCGCTCGTCTTCACCACCCATGTGCTGTCGCTGAACGCGGCGACGCTGCTCCAGCTCGGCCTGATGGACGCGCCCGACGGCGAGGCGGTCGAGCGCGACCTCAACGCCGCGAAGCACCTGATCGACACCCTCGCAGTGCTTGAGCGCAAGACGCGGGGCAACCTCACAGACGAAGAGGCGAAGCTCCTCACGACCGTCTTGTACGAGCTGCGTTTGCGGTACGTCGAGGCGCGCGGGTGAGACGCCTCGCGCGCGCGCCGGCCGCCGCGCTGGTGGCTGTCGCGCTGCTCGTCGCGGCCTGTCGGTCAGACCCCGCGCCGGCTGCGGGCGTCGGTGGACCTGACTTTTCAGCGGTCTTCGCGTCCGTCGCGCCCGCTGTCGTGCGCGTCATGGCGGGGCGCACGGACGGGGACCGCTTCTTGGCCGCGCGCTTCGGGAGCGGCTTCGTCTGGGACCTCGAGGACCACATCGTCACGAACGACCATGTCGTCGGGACTGCGCCGGCGCTGCGCGTGTCCTTCGAGCCCGAGGTGTGGTGGCCGGTGGCGCTCGTGGGGCGCGACGCGTCTACTGATCTGGCGCTGTTGAGGGTCGATCGCTCCGGCGCGTCCGGGCCTGCTCCACCGGGGCAGGCGCTCGTCTGGCCCGCGCCGCCCCCGCACGGGGACGCTGCGTCGCTGCGGCCCGGCGCTTGGGTCGCGGCGATCGGCAACCCGCACGAGATGGTCCGCACGATCAGCGTCGGTGTCGTGAGCGCGACTGGTCGGCGCGGCGCGCGCCTCGAGGGCACGCCCCAATACGCCGACTTTATTCAGACGGACGCGGACCTTAACCCGGGCAGCTCAGGCGGCCCGCTCGTCGATGGCCTCGGCCGCGTGGTGGGACTGAGCACGGCCGTGATGGCGCGCGCTCAGGGCATCGCGTTTGCAACGCCCATCGACCAGGTCGAGACGGTGGTGGAGAGCCTGCGGACGCGCGGCCGCTTCGTGCGGGGCTTCGCGGGGTTCACAGTGCGCCCTGTGCGCATCGGCGCGGCCGCCGACGCGAGCCTGCAGCGTGTCTACGGCGCGCTGGTCCAGAGCGTGGTGCCGGGAGGTCCCGCCGAGCGCGCGGGTCTCAAAGGAGGCGATATCGTGCTGAAGTTCGGGGCGACCAAGGTCGAGGACTCGACGCTCCTGCCGTGGCTCGTCGCCGCCAGCCCGCCCGGCGCGGTGGTCGAGGTGCGGTACGCGCGGGGCACTCAGCGCGGCGTCGCCCTGCTCACGGTCAGTGAGGCGCCCTGATGTCCGTTGACGCCGCTCCCTGGCTTTGGGCGCTTGCCGCGCTCGTCGTCTTTGTCGTCGCGACGTGGCTGCATGTGCGCTTCTGGGGGCGCGCGTATGCGCGGCCGTGGAGGGCGCCGGAGCGGCTTGAGGCCCGCGCGGCTGACGGCACGCGCCTCGCTTTGCATCGCTGGCCCGCCACACCCGGTGGCCGGGGCCGCGGCGCGCCCATCATCCTGTGCCACGGGGTCTCGTGCAACGCCCGCACGTTCGGCGTGGACGAGGACCTGCCCATGGCGCGCTGGCTCGCCGACGAGGGCTTCGATGTCTTCGCGCTCGACCTGCGCGGGGCGGGCGAGAGCGAGCGGGGTGGACCGGGGGCGCGTGGCTTCGACGCTTACGTGGACCTGGACGCACCGGCGGCGATTGAGGCCGTCTGCGCGCGGACAGGCGCAGCGCGCGTACTCTGGGTCGGCCACTCCATGGGCGGACTGATCGGGTACCAGCTGGTCGCAGACGCAGCGACGCGCTCGCGGGTCGCGGGGCTCGTCACGCTCGGCAGCCCCATTCGTGCGCTCGACGCGCGGCCCGAGCTGGTCGTGGGTGCGGGGCTCTTCGTCGGATTTCGGCCGATGCTCTCGCGGGTCCACATGCCGACGCGCTTCGTGGCGCGGCTCGTCGTGCCCGCAGCGGGGCGCGTGCGCGGCTGGCCCGAGCGCTTCTTCGGGCACCCGGAGAATGTGCCGCCTGTGGTCTTGCGTCGCTTTCTGGCGCAGGCGGTCGAGCCCGTTCACGGCAGCGTGCTCGACGAGCTCGTCCTGCGGGTGCGCCGTGAGGCGCGGCGCGCGGGCGGGGGGGTGGCCGACGTGCGCGCCGCCGTGCGCTCGAGCGGCGTGCCCGTCTGGGTCTGCGCGGGCTCACTCGACCGCATCGCGCCCCCGCGGGCGTGCGCGCTTCAGCGGCCTGCACCGGGTGAGCCGCCTCCCCTAGACCTGCTCGCGCCGCGCGGCCACTGTGACCTGGTGATGGGGCGGCGTTTGGACGTCGAGGTGCTCGCGCCGCTCGCCGCGTTTTTGGAGACACATGTCGCGCGGTGTGAGACTACCGCGCCATGAATGAGACCACGACGACCCGCCGACCCACGGCGGTGGTGGCAGCCGTACAGCTCCCGGGGGTGGACGACGCTGAGCATCAGGCGTCCATGGCGGAGCTGGGGCGACTGCTTGAGACGCTGGGCTACGAGGTCGTCGGTCAGGTGAGCCAGCGGCGTCAGACGCTTGTGACGGGCACCGTGCTGGGCGAGGGCAAGCTGACTGAGCTCGCGGGGTATACGGGCGGGTCAGGCGAGCTGCCCGATATGGCGGCGCTCGTGAATCGGCCTAAGGACAAGGCTCGCCAGCGACGCGAGGTCTTGGAGCGCGACGACGACGACGCCGACGAGGGCGCGCCGGCGTCGACCACGGAGCCCCGCGCGCGGCTGGTGGCCGTCGACCACGACATCACGCCGAGCCAAGCGCGGAACCTCGAGCGCGCGTGCGACGCCGAGGTGCTCGACCGCACGGGCATCATCGTCGAGATCTTTCATCGACATGCGCGCAGCCGCGAGGCGCGATTGCAGGTCGAGATCGCGCGGCTGACTTACCAGGTGCCGCGCATGCGCATGAGCGGGCGCAGCACCGAGCGTCAGCAGGGTCGCGGCGCGGGCGAGAGCCAGCTCGAGCTCGACCGACGCAAGGTGCGAGACCGGATTTCGCAGCTCCGCGATGAGCTCGAGCGCATCGAGCAGGAGCAGGGCACGCGGCGAGTGCGCCGGGCCGATGCGCGCCGCGTCGCGCTCGTGGGCTATACGAACGCGGGCAAGTCGTCGCTGATGCGCGCGCTCACCGGCAGCGAGGTCTACGTCGCGGACAAGCTGTTCGCGACGCTCGACGCGACCGTGCGGGCGCTGCACCCCGAGACCACGCCGCGCATCCTCGTCTCGGACACGGTCGGCTTCATCAAGAAGCTGCCGCACGACCTCGTCGCATCGTTCCGCTCCACACTCGACGAGGCGCGTGAGGCCTCGCTGCTGCTCTTCGTCGTTGATGCGGCCGATCCTGCGTTTCGCAGCCAGCTCGACGTGACGCGCAGCGTGCTCTCCGAGATCGGCGCGGAGACGATCCCGTCGCGTCTGGTGCTCAACAAGTGGGACAAGGTCTCGCCCGACCTCGCGGCGACGCTGACGGCGGAGTTCCCCGACGCCATCGCGCTCTCGGCCCATAGCCCCGAGGACGTCCGGCGCCTGCACGCGCTGCTCGTCGAGCACTTCGACGACGCGCTCCTCGAGGTTCGGGTGTGCGTGCCCTACGCCCGGGGCGCGCTCGTCGGTGAGATCCGCTCCAGCGCGCGCGTGCTCGACGAAGAGTGCGACGAGGTCGGCCACCAGTTTCACCTGCGGGTCGAGCCCGCGTTCGCGGCGCGGCTGCGGGCGCAGCTCGGCGAGGACAACGTTCGATGAGCAAGCGCAATGGCAGCGGCCGTGGGGCGCCCCCCGTGAAGCTCCCCGCGAAGCCGGTCAACGAGGCGTTTCGTCAGGCGCACGCGCACCATCAGGCGGGGCGGCTCGCCGAGGCCGAGCCGCTTTACCGGGCAGTGCTCTCCAAGGACCGCTTCAACGACGAGGCGCTCCACCTGCTGGGCGTGCTGCTCTACCAGACCGGCCGCGCCGCTGAGGGCGAGCCCCTCGTGCGTCAGGCCATCGAGCGCCGCAAGCGAATCGCCCCGTACCACGACCACTTGGGGGTCATCCTGCGGGCGCTCGACCGCCCCGCCGAGGCGGCTGAGGCTCAGGCGCGCGCGCTCGCGCTCGAGCCTGAGAATCCGACGATTCAGAGCAACCTCGCGGCGACCTTGATTGACCTGGGGCGGCCGGTCGAGGCGCTGCCCTTGCTGGAGAAGGCGCTCAAGCGGCAGCCCAAGTTCGCCAACGCGTGGAACAACTTGGGGTTGGCGCGTCAGCGGACCGGTGAGCTCGAACAGGCCGCAGTGGCCTATCGGCAGGCGATTGCCCTCGAGCCGCGCTCAGCGGTCTACCTGTGCAATTTGGGCTCTGTCGAGCACGCGCTCGGGCAGACCACGCAGGCGATCGAGACCTATCGGCGCGGGCTCGCCATCGATGGGCGGTCCGCCGAGCTGTGGAGCAACCTCGGTCAC
>CANLBD010000069.1 GCA_947488215.1 Myxococcales bacterium
AGTCTCCGTAGCGTGAGGCGAAGGGCTGGTCTCGCCTGCGGCCGACCTCGGCCATCAAGACGCCATGCTCAAAGAGCCCGAGCGCGCCGCGCACACGCCCCGCCGGGTCGACGACAGCGGAGATGCCCGCCTGACCGACGCGCACGAGCCAGCGTCCGTTCTCAACCGCTTGGACGATCGCGCGGTTTGTCATGTGGTGCGCGATCGGCGACGCCCGAAAGCCGGCGTCGTTGCTCAGCACCGCGAGGACCTCAGCGCCGCGCGTGGTCAGCGCTCGACCGATCTCCGGGTAAACCGACTCCAGGCAGATGAGCACGCCGACGCGCCCATGAGGCGTGTCGATGGGCTCGAATGCCGCGCCGGCCGTGTAGGTCGCCTCGTGGCTGGGGACGAGCCTGACCTTGTCATAGCGCCCGATGATCGTGCCGCCCGGCCCGAACGCCACGGCGGCGTTGCGTCGCTCGCCGTTGGGCAGGTCCCATGGCAGGCCCGCGATCAGGGTCGTGCCGGGGGGCGCGTCGGCGGGCGGGAGCAAGCGCGCGCGCAGGCTCGGCGCGAGCGCGACGGGCGCGCGCACGGCCGTCTCGGGCCACAGGATGAGGTCTGCCCGCGCGTCGTAGGCGTATCGACTCAGAGAGGCGTAGGTGTCGACCACCGCGCGCTGGAGCGCGGGGTCGGCGCTGGCGCCGTGGTAGGCGTGGTTGGGCAGGCCCCCTTGGACAGCGGCGACCTGAATCGGGTCTTCGCCCATGGACGGCGGGTTCGCCGCGCCGACGCCCCCCGCGAGCAGGACCGCGCCGCCCCAGAGCCACGCGGCGCGGCGCTGGTCGGGCGCGCCGAACGCCGCATGGAACACAACGCTCTGCGTGAGCGCCACGAGGCCGCTGACGCCCAACCCGCCGATGAACGGCGCCAGGGTGAGCCACGGCCGCAGCGCATCCACATCCGCGATGCAGCCGACGTAGCTCGCGGGCATCGACAGCGGGCCGGCGGTGCGGAGCCACTCTGTGAGCGTCCAGAGCGCGGCGGGCAGGAGCACGTCGGCGTGTGGGCCGGCGCGCCCCCAGAGCCAGCGCAGGGCCAGGGCGTAGAGGACCATCTGGCTGGCCGTGTAGGTCGCGAAGCCGACCAGCAGCCACAGGCCGTAGTCCATGACGCCGTAGATGTGGAGCCCGCCGAGCAGGCCGACCACGCCGCCCAGGAGCGCGGCTCGACCCGCCGACTGATTTGGCCGAAGCGCGACGAGCAGCGGCACGTTGGCGATGAGCGCGGGCGCGCCGTGGTGCACGAAGGCCGCGCCGTTCAGCAGGCCGGCGAGCGCCGCGAGCGCGAACGCGAGGCGGGGGGGCATCAGTACGGTCGCTCGTGGAGCGTGGGCAGCGCGAGCGTCGGCCATGTCGACGGCACAGCATCGACCGCGGTGATGACGACGCCCACGTCGGGGACGGCCACGACCCACTGCTGGCCAAAGGGCGCGACGACGAGCAGCGGGCCGTGCTCGGGTGAAATGACCAGACGCGGCGTGGCGCTCGATGTGCCCGCCTGCGCGGCGATGCCTGCCTCTTCGAGGGCGCCCGTCCAAGCCTCCGGCGTCTGCGCGGGAGGCGCTGTGACGCGCGCGCCGTAGCGCGCCGCGAGCTCAGCGTCGAGCCGCAGGGGCCGCGCGTCGATGACCTCGCCCAGGGCGTGGACTTGCGGTGGCGCCCAGGCGCGCACGGCACCTTGCACTTCGGGCAGGGCGCCGACTTCTTCTGAAGCCCGCACAATCTGGGCGCACGCCCACGTCGCGACGACGATCCAAACGGGCCACGCCCAGCGGTGGTCAGCGCGCGGCGTCACGGGTCGTGCGCGAGGCGAAAGCCCACGTCGAGGCTCACGGCCGTCGCGGCGAGCGCCTGCCGGCTGGCAGCCCGCGCGTACAGGTCCAAATGCTGCCAGCTCCCGCCGCGGCACACGCGCTCTTGCCCGGCGATGACCGTGGACGTCCAGTCCGAGACGCCGCCCGCGAGGTCCATGACGCCAAACGGGGAGCGGTCCTGCGGGTAGGTGCCGCAAGGCTCGGGCGTGGGGGCGCCCGCGCGGCTGTGGGCGCACTTGCAATAGGTCGGCTCCCAGGCGTCGCCCCAGGGGAACGCGCGCGCGTCCGCGCCGCGGGCGGCCTTCTCCCACTCGAGCTCCGTCGGCAGGCGATAGCGTATGCCGTCGAGCTGACCGCGCCACGCGCAGTACGCCTCGGCGTCCTCGGCGCTCACGCCGAACACGGGCCAGTTCGGGTCCCACGGAGCGCCGGCGGGCCCCACGCTCGGCAGCACAAAGCGGTCGCCCTCGAACGCAAAGAGCGTGGGTGTGCCCGCGAGCTGACGCGGCCCCCGGCGACGCGCCTCGTCGAGCCGCCCGCTCGCGGCGAGGGCGTTCATGAAGTCCAGGTACTGACGACAGCTCACCGGCAGCCGCGCAATGCAGAAGTCCTGCACCGCGACCTCTTCGCGCGGCAGGGACCAGGACGCATAGGGGTCGCCGCCCGCCACAAAAGAGCCCGCTGCGACGTAGACGAAGCCCGTGCCCAAGCGCGCGTCGCCGTGGAGTCGGATGTCGAGCTCAACCTGACCTTGCCGCGTGACCGCGACGGGCACGTGCGTGTCGCGCAGGCCCGGCGCTCGCAGCACGAGCAGGTAGCTGCCCATCGCGAGCGGGTCGACGAGCAGCGGCGTACGCCCCAGGTCAACGGCCTGCTCGGGCATCATCACGCGGTCGCGCTCGATGTACCGAAACAGCACGGCGCGCGCGCCCGGGGGATCGGTCCTGACGACGAGACCACCGTCGCCCTGCAAGCGCGCCGCGTAGGGCCCCGCGTGCAGGGCCTCGAGCGCCGCGCGGTGGGTGAGCATCGCGAGTGGGTCGCCGTCGCGCTCGGCGTCGAGAAAGCGCGTCCAGTAGAGCTCAGCCAGCGCGTCGCGCGCGTCGAGCCGGCCCGAGTCGGTCGCGAACGATTCGCGTAGCCGCTGCGTCGCGCGCGCCCACGCCTCTGTGCTCTCGCGGCGGGTCGCCTCGAGCCGCTGCTCGAGCTCCCACAGCGGGCGCCGCCGCTCGGGGCCATCCCACGGCATCAGCCTGGGTCGCAGGCGGTCGATGTCGCCCGCGAGGCGCTCGGCCGATTGACGACGCAGCTCGTACTCGCGGGCCGCGAGCTGCCCCTCGGTCACGTGCTTGTCTGCCTCGGCCGCGCGACGCTCGCTCTCGCGCTGCCCCGCCAAGAAGCCCTCGAGCTCCGCGTGCAGCGCCAGCGCGTTCGGAAAGCGGCGCTCGCGCTCTTTGGCGAGCGCCCGCAGGCAGATCTCCTCGAGGTCCGGGGGAATACTCCGGTCGGGGGCGCGATCGCGCGGCGGAACCACAGGGTCGCGCAGCAGGCTCCGCAGGATCGCCTTGGCGTCCTTGCCGGTGTAGGGCGCGCGCAGCGTGAGGCACTCGTAGAGCAGCGCCCCGACGCTGTAGACGTCCGAGCGCTCGTCGACCTCGTCGAGCAGGCCCAGGGCGAGCTCGGGCGGCATGTAGCCCGGCGTACCGATGACCTCTCCGTGGCGCGTCGCCCAGTAGCTCAGCGCCTCGCGGTGGCTCTTGACGCGCGTCTCGTCGGGCGCGCCGCGCTCCGTCTTGACGATCTTGGCGAGGCCCCAGTCCATGATCAAGACCTCGCCGTAGTCGCCGAACATGATGTTCGACGGCTTCAGGTCGCGGTGCACCACGCCGCGGCTGTGGGCGTAGGCGAGCCCCATGCAGACTTGTTGCAGCGCGGTCACGAGCCGCGTCCGCGTAAAGACGCGCGCGGTCTCCGCGTCGTCTGAGCGCAGGCCGCGCAGCACGTCGCGCAGCGTCTTGCCGTGGACGAGCTTCATCGTGAAGTAGAGCTGCTCGTCGTCCAGCGTGCCCAGATCGTAGACAGGGACGATGTTCGGGTGCTGGAGCTGCCCCGTGATCTGCGCCTCTTCGGTGAAGCGGAGCTGCAGCCCCATCTGCTCGTCCGCGCCGCGGATCAGGAGCTTCATCGCCACGCCGCGGTCGATGTTCAGGTCGTGCGCGTGCACGATGCGCCCCATGCCGCCACGCGCGAACTCCTCGCCGAGCGAGTACCGCGCGGGCCCGTTCGTGATGGTCGGCAGAATCGAGCGCTCTTCGGCGGTCGGCGGCGGCGGTCGACCTGCGGCGTGCTCCGCTTGGGCGTCTGCCTCCGCGTCCGGCGCCACGCGGGTATGCGGCTCTTCTGCGAGCAAGAACGGCCCGCCGAGCAGGTCGTCGTCCACTGTGGTGGCCTGCGGCGCCAGACCGCGCTCCGGCTCCGCTTCAGCCGCCATGGCCCCGCTCTGCCGTGCGTGCGCGAAGCGGATCGACACGAGCTGCGGTGACGTGATGACGCCGGACTCGACCAGCGCCTCCGACAAGGGCAGGGCGGGCAGCCCCGGGTCTCGCTCCGCCGTGGCCGCGCGCGCGAGCTGAATCAGCATGCGGCGGGGCGTCCCCAGCCGCGCCTCAATCGCCGCGAGCAGTTCGTCGTCCGTCATACCCCGAGTGTGCACCAAGGTCGCGGTCGCGTGCAGTGCCTCGCGCAACCGCCCGAGTGTGCTAGCGTTGACGTCGTGGACGCCCAACGCATCCTGCTCGTCGACGACGAGCCCGCCATCACCGAGAGCTTGGCGTTCGCGTTGTCGCGTGCAGGCTTCGAGACGCGCGCGGCGCGCACCCTCGCCGAGGCGAACGCTGCGCTCGCGTCGAGCGCCTTCGACCTGGTTGTGCTCGACCTGACGCTCCCCGACGGCTTCGGGCTCGATTGGCTGCGTGCGCTCCGCGCTCGGTCGCGCCTGCCCGTCATCATCCTGTCGAGCCACGACGACGCCACCGACCACATCGTGGGCCTCGAGGTCGGCGCAGACGACTACGTCGACAAGCCTTTTTCACCGCGTGAGGTCGCGGCGCGGGCGCGCGCAGTACTGCGTCGAACGGCCGGCGCGGGGGGGCCTGCGGCCGCCGAAGGACCGAGTCTGGCCATCGACCTCGGTGCGCGTGCGGTGACCGCCCTCGGCGCGTCGCTCGCGCTCTCCAAGACCGAGTTCGACCTGCTCGCTGTGCTGTCACAGTCCCCCGGTCACGTCTTTGACCGCGACGCCCTGCTCGAGCGTGTGTGGGGCAGCGTGGCGGTCACGGAGCGCAGCGTGGACGCGTTCATCAAGACGCTGCGGCGCAAGCTCGCCGACGCGGGCCTGCCGCCCGAGACCATCGAGACGGTGCGCGGCGTCGGGTACCGGCTATCGCGCGACGTCGTTCAGGCCCGCGGCGGTAGCGCGGCGTGAGCGCGCTCGAGCTCACGGGACCGCGCGCGGCCGTCATCCTCACGTTCGGGCTGCTCGTCCTCGTCGGGTCGGCCTTCGTCTTCAATAAGGTCCTGCGCTCGCTGCGGCACGGGTTCTCGATTCGTCTGCAGCTCTTCTTGGCCATCGGCCTCGTCACGGGCGTGCTGGTGGTCGTGCTTCGCCTGCTGGCGATGCTGATCGACGACTTCGGGCCGAAGCTCGCGGTGTTCACGTTCGCCCTCGGCGCGGGGGTCGCGGTCGCCGCCTATGTGGTCGGGCGAGGCTTGGCGCAGCCCCTCGAGCGCCTGATTGGCACCGCCGAGGCCATCGCGCGGGGCGAGCGACACGCGGTGCTGCCGCCGCCCATCGGCCGCGAGGTGCGTCGGCTGACAGACGCCTTCGAGTCCATGCGGCGGTCCCTCGAGGAGCGCCACGCCATGGAGCGCTTCGTGGCGGACTTATCTCACGAGCTCAAGAACCCGGTCGCCGCGATTCGGGCGGCGAGCGAGGTCCTCGCAGAGGGCGCGGGCGACGACCCCGCAGCGCGCGCCCGCTTCTTGGGGCGCATCGACGAGGCCAGTCGCCGACTCGAGGTCTTGTTGCACGACCTGCTGGGGCTCGCCCGCCTCGAGGCGCAGGGCCTCGAGCTCGAGCGTGCCCCGGTCGCGCTCGGTGCGCTGGTCCGCTCCGCGCTCGACGCCGTAGACGACCGCATGAACGCGCAGGCACTCAAGGTCGAGGGCGAGGTCGAGGACATCACCCTCGCCGGTTCTGAGCGGTGGTTGCGTCGAGCGGTCGACAACCTGCTGTCGAACGCCCTCCGCTACGCGCCCGAGGGCAGCGCCCTGACGGTGACTCTGGCGCACGTGGACGACGACTGGGCCGTGCTGCGCGTCTGCGATGACGGCCCGGGTGTGGCCGAGGCGCTGCGGCCCCGACTCTTTGACCGCTTCGTGACCGACCGCTTGGACGCGGACGGGACGGGCCTGGGGCTGGCGATTGTCCGGTCCGTGGCCGAGCACCACGGCGGCACTGTGCGCCTGCTCGCTCCGGGCCAAGGCCCGCGCGCCGGTGCAAACTTTGAGGTCCGCCTGCGGATTTCGTGAATTTTCACGGAGCCTTCACGCATCTCTCTGGGCCGGAGTGGCACCTTGAGCGCCGTCGCTCAGACGGAGCGCGCCGCAGAACGGAGTCTTGAGATGCTGCCAAAACACGTCGCGATCATCATGGACGGCAACGGCCGATGGGCGCAGGAGCGCGGGATGCCGCGCGGCGAGGGCCACCGGCTCGGCGCCGAGTCCGTGCGTCGCGCTGTCCGCCGCGCCCGGACGGTCGGTGTCAAGTACCTGACTTTATTCGCTTTCAGCACGCTGAACTGGCAGCGACCCACGGACGAGGTCCGCGACCTGATGGACTTGCTCGTGCGGTTCTTGGACGAGGAGCTGCCCGAGCTCATCGAGCGCGGCATTCGCCTTGTGGCCATCGGAGAGCGGGAGCTCCTGCCGGAGCGCGTCCGCGCCAAACTCGAGGCTGTCGAGGCGAAGACGGCGTGCGGGGGCGACATGACCCTGGTGCTCGCGGTGAGCTACGATGGCCGCCGGGATCTTGTGCGCGCGGCCCAGCGCGTGGCGGAGCTGGCCCGCCGCGGCGTTCTGCTGCCCTGTGATGTAGACGAGACGATACTCGCGGGCGGCCTGTCTACGGCCGATCTGCCCGATGTGGACCTGCTCGTCCGCACTTCGGGCGAGGTCCGCTTGTCCGGCTTCTTGCCGTTCGAGGCGTGCTACGCGGAGCTCTACTTTACCGAGACGCTCTGGCCTGACTTCGACGAGGCGGCGCTCGACGCGGCGCTCGCGGACTTTAGTCGTCGGCAGCGCCGCTTCGGCCGCACCGCCGAGCAGACCGTCGCGCTCGGCTGACGCCGAGCCCTCATTCGTCGCTCGCCCACGCCGTGGAGGGGTCCTCGGGCCAAGCGTGCTTGGGGTAGCGACCGCGGAGCTCCTTGCGGACCAGCGACCATGAGCCGCGCCAGAACCCCGCGAGGTCCTGCGTGACCTGCGCGGGGCGACCGTTCGGGGCCAGCAGGTGCAGCACGCAGGGCACGCGCCCGTCCGCGAGCGTGGGCGTGCGCTCCAGCCCAAAGAAGAACTGAATGCGTGCCGCGACCACGGGCGGACCCTCGGCCGAATAGGTCACGCGCGCGGTGCGCCCGCTCGGCAGGCCGATGCGCTCGGGTGCGTGGCGGTCGAGCGCCGCGCGAACGCCCGGCTCGAGCAGGCCCAGTAAAGTCCCGCTCAGGTCCATGCGCCGCAGGTCCGCGAAGCTCCGCTTGCCCCAGCACAGGTCGAGCAGCAGGGGCGTCGGCGCGTCGCGGGGCGTGTCCAGCTCATCGAGCGTCGGCGCGTTGAGCTCCGGCATGTGGTGCGCCAAGAAGCGCAGTCGCAACAGCAGCGGCGCGATGGCCTCGGTGTCAAAGGCGCGTGTCGGGTCCCGCGTGGCCGCCTGGGCGAGCGCGCGCGAAACGGCCTCGGGGTCCGACAGCTCGCCCACGGAGTGCTCAGCGAGCGACAGCGACAAGAAGCGCGTCACGCGGGCCTGAACCACGGCGTGGCGCTCGGGGTCGAAGCGCGTCTCCACAGCCCGCGTCGTCTTGAGCCACGCGGGGTCGAGCGCGCTCGCGAGCCGCAGGGTGTGCTCGCCGCCGCCCGACGCCGCCGCCTCGAGGCCCACAGCGAGCACCAGGGGGGCGTCGCGCACCACGCTGCGGCGGTCGAGCACGCAGCCGCCGCCGCCCGCGAGCTGAAAGCGGCTCGAGCGTGGGGCGCGGCGCTGCGCGACGCGGTCGGGAAAGCCCGCCAGCAGCGCGCGAAGCAGCGCCGCCTCGGCCGCACGGGGCGTCGTGGGGGCCGCGGCCTCGGTGCCGAGCTGGGCGCGGGCGATGCTCAAGACCTGGTCGCGCGCGGCGAGGACATCGCGGGTCGCGCGCGGATCGAGGCCGAGGGCGTGCAGGGCGTCGGGCGCCAGGCGTCGCCTCTCCGCCTCGTCGAGCGCGTCGAGCCGAATCGACAGGTCGCTGTCCGCGGTCATGTCGGGCGGTGCGCGCAGCGGGTCGCGCTCGTTCATCAGCGCGGCGGCCGTCGCGGCGTCGCGGAGCACCCCCGCGGCGTGGCCTGCGACGACGACGGCGCCCAGGCGCGGGTGCAGCGGCAGCGCGAGCAGCGCGCGGCCGAGCGGGGTCAGGCCGGCGGCGTCGAGCGCGCCAATGCGTGTCAGGGTCGCGTCTGCGGCCTCGATCGCCTCGGGCGACGGCGCCTCGAAGAAGCGAAACGCCCCGGGCGCGCTGCCCCAGCCGCGGACCTCGAGGGCGACGCGGGCCAGGTCGGCGCGGCGCAGCTCAGGGACCTCGGCCGCGGCGAGCGCCTCGTGCTCCTGCGCCGACCACAGGCGCCGGCAGAGCCCCGGCCCGGTGCGGCCCGCGCGGCCCGCGCGCTGGTCCGCCGACGCCCGCGCGATGCGGCCGCGCTCTAGGCGCTCGAGGCCCGTGCGCGCGTCGAACCGCGGCACGCGCGCGAGCCCCGAGTCGACCACGGCCGTCACGCCCTCGACCGTGATCGACGTCTCGGCCACGTTCGTCGACAGGATGACGCGACGACGGCCGGGCGGGGGCGGCGCGAAGACGCGGTCTTGCTGGTCGGGAGAGAGCGCGCCGTGGAGCGGGAGGACATCGACGTTGGGGGGCAGACGGCCAGACAGCGCGCCCGCGACGTCTGCGATCTCGCCCTTGCCGGGCAGGAAGACCAGCACATCGCCTGTCTCGACGCGGCCGAGAACCTCGAGCACGGCCGCGGGGCAGCGGTCCACGGGGCTGTCGACGCTGCTCGTGCGGTCGTAGACGACCTCGACGGGGTGCGGGCGCGTGTCGACGCGCACCACCGGGCAGGCGTCCAAGAACGCCGCGAAGGGCGCGGGGTCGAGCGTGGCCGACATGACGAGGATCGCCAGCTCGGGGCGGGCGTCGCGGCGGACCTCGGCGAGCATCGCGAGCGCCAGGTCCGCGTGCAGGCTGCGCTCGTGGATCTCGTCGAGCACCACCAGCGACACGCCCTCGAGGAACGGGTCGCTCTGCAGCCTGCGCGTGAGCAGCCCCTCGGTGACGACCTCGATGCGGGTGCGCACGCTCGTGCGGTCCTCGAAGCGCACGCGGTAGCCGACCGCACCACCGACGGGCTCGCCGAGCACTTGCGCCATGCGCCGGGCCACGGCGCGCGCGGCGATGCGTCGCGGCTGAAGCATCACGCACCGCCCGGCACCCAGCGCGCCAGAGCGCAGCAGCGCCAGCGGCACCCCCGTCGACTTGCCCGCGCCCGGCGGCGCGACGAGCACGCACGCGCCGCGCTCGCGCAGCGCGGTCAACAGGTCGGGGAGGGCCGCGTCGAGGGGGGACATGCGGCGGCAGTGTAGCCTGCGCGCCGCCGCGCGAGCGCGCTAACGCACCGACCAGTCGCCGAGCTGCGTCGCCAAGAAGTTGCCCACATGGTGGGTGAACCCGCCGTCCTCGCCGCCATGCGCCATGCCCGGCACGACGTAGGCGCGCCCGTCGGGGAACCGCGCCGCGCACGCGACGGCGGCGTCGGGGTCGAGGAGTGGGTCATCGCCGCCCGCCAAGATCCGCACGCGCCGGTCGGGCCCCACGCGGTCGATCCACGTCATCGGGTTCGCGGCGACGGCCGGCGCGCCGCCATAGGTCAGGGTGCCGAGCATGCGGATGAAGTTGCGGTACGGCATCAGGCTCTTGGGCAGCTTGAAGTCAGGGATGAGCGCGTCGACGAAGGCGGCCGTCCGACCCTTGAGGCCGCCGAACGACTGCGCGAACCAGTACAGGTCCGGCATGCCGATCGTGCAGAGCAGGCGCTGTCCGAGGCCGTCGCGCATGAAGGCGAACGACGACGACAGCGCGCCCAGGCTGACGCCGAAGAGGGCGACCTTGTCCGACGTGAGCCCGTGCCGCTCCCGCGCGATGTTGAGCGCGATGTGCAGGTCCCGCGAGACGGTGTGCATGACGCGCTCCATCAGGCGGTCGTCGATCGCGATGGTCGGGTCGGGCAGGCGCGCGAGCTGCTCCAAGATGTCACCGGGCTTGTCGTGGGCGAAGCCCCGCTCTCCCGCGAACGGCTGCTCCACGAAGACGACTGCGATTCCGCGGCTCAGGAGCGTCGGCAAGATGAACAGGTTCTCGTGCCACGGGTTCGCGATGCCTTGCAGCGCGAGCACAATGGGCGTCTCCGCGGCGGGTCGGTTGCGTGGCAGGTAGACGTGGACGGGGTAGCGCGACAATACGGCGTCCGCTTGGGCCTCGCCGGTGAGCTTGCAGGGCGCCTCGACCCAGTAGCGATGGCCGTGAAAGCCGTGATGGGTGGTCCGCTCAGGTGGATAGATGTGCACGCGGCTTGCCCTCTCTGTGGCGTTGGGGTGTCACCTTTTCGACGCCGGTCCCCGCGCTTTCCGGACATCGAGGCGTCTGATAGCGTGCCCCCATGACCGCCCGAATCATCGCCTGGAACGTCAACTCAGTGCGCGTCCGCGAGGCGCGCCTGGTCGCGCTGCTCGAGCGCCACAAGCCCGCGGCCCTGTGCCTGCAGGAGCTCAAGTGCGTGGACGCCGACTTCCCGCACGCCGCCGTGCGCGCCGTGGGCTACGAGGCGACGACCTTCGGGCAGAAGACCTACAACGGCGTGGCCGTGCTCGCGCCCGCGGGCGCCGAGGTCTCAGACGTGGTGCGGGGCTTCGGCGACGACGTGGACGATCCGCAGGCGCGCGTGCTCGCGGTGACCGTCAACGGCGTGCGCGTCGTGAGCGCCTATGTGCCGAACGGCGGCGAGCTCGGCTCGGAGAAGTGGGCCTACAAGCAGGCGTGGTACGCGCGCCTGGGCCGCTGGCTGCCGAGCGTGGGCGCCGGCGGTGACGCGCCCTTCGTGCTGTGCGGCGACTTCAACGTCGCCTGGGACGAGCGTGACGTGGCCAAGCCCGACAACTGGCGGGACGGCGTGCTGTTTCACTCAGACGCGCGCGCCCTGCTCCACACCGTCGTGCAGGGCGCCGGCCTCACCGACACGCTGCGCCAGCACCACGCCGAGCCGAACCTGCTGTCCTGGTGGGACTACCGCAACTTGGGCTTCCAGAAGAACGACGGCCTGCGCATCGACTATGTGTTCGCCAACCCCGCCGCCGCCGCGCGCTGCGTCGCCGCGGGCATCGACCGCGACGAGCGGCGCGGCCAGCAGCCGAGTGATCATGCGCCGGTGTGGGCGGACTTCGAGGGGTGAGCGGGCGGAGCGGGCTCGCGCCGACTCCCGATGCGCGGGCTGCCTAAGCCGCGACACTCCAGCGCCCATCGCACGCCTCCAGCCTGATGGGCCCGTGGCGCCCTTGAGCTTGCGAAAGCGCTGGAAAACTCTGCATGACCCAGGACGCGGTCCCGCCGTCCACGGGCTCTAGGTCTCTGACCAGGAGCCGGAGGAGTCGTTCGCTTACAGGCCCCATGGGGTCCTTGTCGTTCTCCCATCGCGAAACCGTCTTGGCGTCGACCCCGAAGACGTTTGCGAGGTCCTTGGCTGACCAGTTCAATAGCTTGCGAAGAAAGCGCACCTCTGCGCCGACGAGTCGCCCCGCTTGCTCGACAATATGCAGGCCGAGGACGCGGTGCAGTTCATCAGGTCGTGGCACGGCGTCGACTTGCTCCCCGCAGGATGGACATCGTTGGACGGGCGCATTGACGAGGATGACCTCGTACGGGAGCCCAGAGAACGTGTAGTCCACCATGCCCACCTCCGTCACCATGTCGGCTCTCTTGCATCTAAAGCACTTCATCGTTGCCTCCAAAGCGTAACGCCGTGAAGTACCAGCGTTGGGTGGTCGTCCCCGACAAGCGCGACCGCCAAGACGAGCCCGTTGGCCGTCACCCGATGTCGCCATTCTGAGTCTCTCATGTACGCCTTTGACACCTCACCGGTTCGCAACACACGGAGGGCATCGCGCGCATCCACGTTCCGCTGTCTCATCCGCTCCTTGCAATGCGGACGGTAAAACACAGAGAAGTCAGAGCGCTCAGGAGCCGAGAGCCTTTGAATGATCTGAGCAGCCTCGGACTTCGTGAACGGTTGTTCCATACGCGCAGTGGTGAGGTTATCGCACCTCTGCGTGTCGTTGCAACGCGCGGCCGCCGGTGGGGTCGCCTCAATGCGCGCTCACATGCCCCACCGTCTTCTCCACCAGCCCGAGGAACGCGCGGATCGACTGGTCGAGCGCGGGCAGGGGCGTGTCCTCGAGGCGGGTGTGGGAGATGCCGGGCGAGGACTGCGCGAAGACCATCACGGTCGGCATGATGCCGGCCATCTCGGCGGCGTCGTGCAGGGGGCCGGACGGGAGCTTGGGCGCCTCGCCCGTGACCTCGCGCACGGCGTCGGCGCACAGGGCGAGGAGCGCGGGGTCGAAGGGCCGCGGCTCGATGCGGAGCAGGGGGCTCCACTCGACCGCGCAGCGGTTCTTCTTGGCCGCGGCCTTCGAGGCCTTCACGGCGGCCTTCTGCATGCGGGCGAGCACGTCCGCGTCGAGCGCGCGCAGGTCGAGCGAGATGTCAGTCTGACCCGACACCGCGGTCACAAAGCCCGGCTCGACCTTGACCACGCCGCAGGTGGCCACGACGCGGGTGCGCGGCGTTCGGCCCGAGTGCGCCAGGCCGATGTCGCGGCAGGCCAGGGCGAACTCCGCGGCCGCGAGAAAGGCGTCCTGCCGCAGCGGGATGGGCGTCGCGCCGGCGTGCACGGCCTGACCTTTGAAGCGCACCATGCTGCGCTCGACGCCCATGGTGCCGAGCACCACCCCCACGGGCTTCTTCATCGCCTCGAGCACCGGCCCTTGCTCGATGTGCAGCTCCAGATAGGCGCGCGGCTTCAGGGCATCCAGGAACGCGCGGGCCTCGTGCATGCGGTCGAGCTCAATGCCGTTCTCGCGCAGGGCGTCCGGCAGCTTGACACCGTTGCGGTCGACCAGGTGCGCGAGCTCCGCCTGGGCGTCCAGCGTGCCTGCGGACGCCGCCGAGCCGGTCAGGCTGCGGCCGTAGCGCGCGCCCTCTTCGTCTGCCCAGTCCACCAGGTGGAGCGTCACGGGGGGCGGCCCGGCGGCGGCGTGGCGCCGCAGCGCCTCGATGCCCGCGACCACGCCGAGCGCGCCGTCCAGCCA
>CANLBD010000070.1 GCA_947488215.1 Myxococcales bacterium
AGCGTGAAGGCGGGATCGTCGTCGACGGCATGGATGGCGTCGCCACGGTCTTCCCGAAGTGCTGCGCGCCCGTCCACGGCGACCCGATCGTCGGCTTCGTGACGCGGGGTCGCGGTGTCACGGTGCATCGACGGGACTGCGCGCACGTGCTGGACTACGATCCCGCACGCCGGATGGACGTGCACTGGGACACGGAGTCGCGGCAGCTCCGCCCGGTCGAGATTCGTGTCCAGAGCGTCGATATTCCGGGGCTGCTCGCGAAGCTCAGCCAGTCGTTTCACGCGGCGGGCGTGAACATCTCCGCTGTGAATTGTCGAACGACGCCCGATAAGCGCGCGGTGAACAACTTTACGGTGCTCGTCAATGACCTCGACCAGCTCCGCAGAGTCATGACGGCGATCGAGAAGATCGATGGCGTCACGCAGGTGGAGCGGCTCGCTGTCTAGCGCGCCTCGGCGCCTTGGTCGATCCACGCTTTAATGCGCGCGACCTGGTCGTCGGCGAGGCGCTCGGGCGCGCCAAGCGGCATCGGCGCGTGGGCGCGTCCGCGGTCGTCGCGGGGAGCGCACTGTGAGACGCGCTGGTAGAGCCAGCTCGCGACCGCGTCGCCGGGGTCGACCAGCTTGAGTACGGTCTCGGCTTCGACGTCATGTCGCAGCAAGGTCGTGCGGAGCACGTCGAGGTTGGTCGCGTCGAGCGCGAGCCCCGCAGCGGGGGCGGAGCCGCCGTGACAGGCGCTGAACGTGCAGCCCGGCTTGAACACCTCGTCTCGAATCGCCGCGAGCGTGATGGGTTGCGCCGGCGCCACGTCCGGATCGCTCTCAACGCAGAGGGGCGGCTCGACAGGCGCGACCGCGGGCGCATCGGGAGCGGGGGCAGGGGGCATCGCCCAGGACGCCGCGCGCTCGGCCTCGGTCGGTGGGCCCTGACTCTCTTTCCGCGGGAGCGTGAGGACATCACAAGGCGCCTCATGGCGCTCGACCCCCTCGGGGCTTGTACCGATGACGACGTCGCCGGAGGCTGCGCCCGCGTCGAAGAGCGCGTCGACGTCCGCGAAGCCCAACGCCATGCACATCTCGCCGTCTGCGAGCCCGAAGCCGACCTCGGCGTCTGAGGCGTTGTCATAAGTACAGCGCAGCCTGAACCCCGTTGCGCCTGTCGCGGCGATATCGAGCGGTGGGTCGAACGAGCGCCCGTGGGCGAGGCCGTCGAAGCCGTCGAGCGAGAAGATCGCCTCGCCATCGCGCGGCCCCCCTGCGAGCTCGATCTCGAAGCGACGCCCGAGGCCGTGGTAGTGCGGCAGCAGGTAGTAGAGCGACATCGAGAACGCGCGACCCTGCGCCTGTGTGTAGGGCGTTGCGAGGTCGCACGTGGTCGTGAAGTCACTGCGCCGACGCGGCCCGAGGTTGAGGTCGTCATAGAACAGCCTGAACGGGGCAGCGACCGTGGCGACGTCGCGTGGGTGCAGCAGGTCGAGCGTGACTTGGAGCGATGTGCGGAGCGACCGCGCGCTCAGGTTGAGCATGTGGACGGACGCGATGATGCGGTGACGCGGTGGGATCTTGATCGCCACGCCTGCGCCGAGCGTCTGCGTTTCGAAGCGGGTCTGCGTGGACTGGGCGAACAGAGGCGTGCCGAGCAACACGGCGGCGGCCTCACGAAAGTCACGCTGCCGGCACGCGAACCAGCCGTCTGGGCCGTCGAAGGCGTCCTCGGGCACCACGAACCAGTTCGCGTGGTGAAACGCGCCGCCGTTGAGCATGCGGAGCGTCTCGACGTACAGCGGCGCCTCGTTGTGGAGCGTCCAAGCCGCGCAGATGTTCGGCACCTCTTCGAACGGCAGCAGCCCCCAGCTGCCGAAGTCGAAGGTCACGGGCGTGGTGCGGCCCTGGAAAGCGTCCGCATCGGCTTCGACCTGAGCGTCCCGAGGGGCGGCCGACGCAACGTCCGCGAGCGCGGCGTCCGACGCCTGGGCCGGCGCGCGCTGCGTCTCCTGCTCGCCGCATGCGAGCATCACAAGCGCGCTCAGCGCAGCGAATACGCGCCCGCTCATGGAAAGTAGGCCGCTGCGCCAGGCGCGTCGCGCAGCGCCTCGGTGTCGAGCGGAGAAGGACCCGACTCGCCCCACAGGAGGCGCAGCGCATTGAGCGCGTAGACCTTCACGAGCACCTCGGCGGGCAGGCCCACCGCGTTCACGCGCCAGTCGCCTTGAATCGGCGTGGGGTGGGGGATCTGGGGGTCTGAAGTCTCCAGAAATCGGTAGTGGTCGGCGAAGAAGAGAAACGCATCGCCCACGGTGGGCTCGTCGCGTCCCGTGGAGCCGAGCATCAGCCCTCGCCCCACGCCGAGGTCGGTGCCAAAGAGAACGCGGTCCTGAAACCGCGTGAAGATCTCCCGCAGCAGGGTTGTATCGCCGCGGCCGATCTCGGGCACTCGCGCCGCGATGTCGACGTACAGGTTGGGGTAGCGAGCGAGCGCGTCGTGCACATAGCGCAGGTTCTCGGGCCAGCAGCCAAAGTGGACCCCGATGAAGGTCGTCTGAGGGTGACGCTCGAGGACCCGGTCGCGCTGCGCCATCAGCGTCTCGAGGCGCGGAAAACGCGGGTCCGCGAAGCTCCACTTCGGGTGCACCTCCAGCTCAGCCCAGCGCTCGTTTTGCGGTGTGAGGGGCTCGAAGAAGGCCGCGGGGTCGCCCGTGTGAATGAAAACCGGCATCGCGAGGCGACCCGCTGCAGCCCAGAGAGGGTCGAGGCGGGCGTCGTCGACGGCGAGGAGCTTGCCCGGCGAAGTCGGGTCTTCGACACCGAGCCCCAGCGCCTTGGAGACCTTGACGCAGCGGGCACCCAGCGCGTGGGCACGCTCGAGCATCTTGGCCTGCTGCACGCCAAAGTCGGGCGCTGCGACCAGCGCCCACTCCGGGTTCGCGCACACGAGCACACGGCCGTTGAAGTCGCGCGCAGCGTCGAGGCTCTCCTCGAGGCCGTCGCCCGGCGCGCCGCCAGACAAGTTGACGAAGCGAGAGACGCCGTTGGACGCGAGCAAGTCGGCTGTTGCTTCATAGCGGCTTGGCGAGGTGTGGACATGCACGTCGACCACCGGAAACGGCGCAGCGAGCGCTCCGGCGAGCGCCGCAAGCGTCATGGACTGCAGCATGGAATCTCCCCTGCGATTGTTGCCTCGGTCGCGTCGCTGACTATACTGCCTCGGATGGACGAAGGCGTGAACGAGCCAGCGATTCGTGTCCGGTTCTGGGGAGTCCGCGGCAGCATCGCGACGCCCGGTCAGAATACGGTTCGCTACGGCGGTAACACGCCGTGCCTTGAGGTCCGGGCCGGCGGCCGTCTGATCATCCTTGACTGTGGCACCGGCCTTCGGCTGCTTGGCAACGCGCTGATGGCCGAACGCCGCAGCGTCGACGCGGACATCTTCCTGTCCCACATGCACTGGGACCACATCCAAGGCTTCCCGTTCTTCACGCCGGCCTTCATCCCCGGCAACTCGTTCCGGGTGCACGGTCAGAACAAAGGCGACCAGAGCGTCAAGGCTGTGCTCGAGACGCAGATGACGGACCCGAACTTTCCGGTGCCGCTCTCGGTCATGCGGAGCACGCTCTCGTTCCACAACGTGGTGCCGGGTCAAGTGGTCCAGTGCGGACCGGTGACTGTCCGCACCGCGCCGATGAACCACCCCGGCGGTTGCTTGGGTCTGCGGATCGAATACGGCGGCGCCTCGTTCGTGTACGCCACCGACACCGAGCACGACTCGGCGAGCGGCGAGCTCGACTTGAACCTGCACGCGCTCGCGCTCGACGCGGACGCGCTGGTGTACGACGCGATGTACACGCAGGCGGAGTACGCAGCGGGCAAGGTGGGGTGGGGGCATTCGACGTACGAAGAGGCGCTTCGCATGGGACGCGCGGCGCGCGTGCGGCAGCTCCACCTGTTTCACCACGACCCGGTCCACTCCGACGACTTTTTGGACGAGCGCCTTGAGGTGTGCCGCGCGCAGGCCGCGAGCACCCCTGAGATGCGCGTCGAGATGTGCCGAGAGGGCGGGGAGCTCTTGCTCCACGCGCGCTGAGTGCGGCGCCTCGCTCTCGTCCTCGCTGCGCTCGGGTGGTGCGTGTCGGCTCTCGGGTGGGCCGCGGCGTCCACGCCTGCGGGCGGACCCGTGCGAGGCGTCGCGGTCACGCCCTACTCCGAGGTGCGTGCCGCGGGCGTGACCTTCGACTCGATGGTCGACGAGATCTCGGCCCTCGGCGCGAAGGACATCTCGGTCGTGGTTCAGTGGTCGCAGCGGGACGTGAACGCGACGCAAATCGCGCCGCACCCCAAGGAGACGCAAGACGACGCAGTGGTCCGCAAGATGTTGCGGCGTGCGCGTGACCGCGGCCTGCGGACCACGTTGTTCCCGATCATCTGGATGGAGAGGCGAGCGCCGGGTAAGTGGCGCGGCACCATCTCGCCGACCGACGTCGAGGCGTGGTGGGGCGCGTATCGGGCGTTCATTCTGCACTACGCGCGGCTCGCGGCCGACGAGGACGTGGCCCTGTTCAGCGTCGGGAGCGAGCTGAACTCGATGGAGCACCACGAGGCACGGTGGCGCGCCTTGGTCGCTGAGGTGCGCGGCGTCTACCGCGGCCGGCTGACTTACTCGGCCAACTGGGACCACTTCGAGCATGTCCGCTTTTGGGACGCGCTCGACCTGCTCGGCGTGACCGCCTACTTTGAGCTGACGCAGGAGGCGCTGCCGAGCGTGACCGCCTTGACCGAGGCCTGGCGCAAGGTGCGCGAGGTCCTGCTCGACTTTCAGGCTCGCCACGGTCGCCCGCTCCTGATCACCGAGGTCGGCTGGCCAAGCCAAGTCGGCGGGGCGCAGCGCCCTTGGAACTACGCTGCGGGCGCGCCCGTCGACCTGGAGGTCCAGCGCCGGTGCTACGAGGCGTTTGTGGCCGTCTGGGGCGCGACGCGCGACTTTGGCGGCGTACTCTTTTGGAACTGGTGGGGTCCGGGCGGAGAGCGAGACGGCGACTACACGCCCCGACGAAAGCCGGCGGAGCGCCACCTGCGCGCGTTCTTTTCTCCTTGACGTGAGAAATTTGCGTGGTCTCGAAATGAAGTATATTGTGCAGAAGTGTCGTACATGTAAGTGCGAGTGAGGGCACAATGCGAGACCTCGAACGGGTCAAAGACAAGATCGAGATTCGGCTGGAGCCGAGGCAGGTCGTGACGCTCGGCGTCGCGACCGCGGTGTTCTCAGGCGTGCTCTTCGCCGCGGGCTACTGGACGGGCCATCGCCAGCGGCCCGAGGCCGGCGCGCCGACGGGTGACCTGGCGCGGCTTGACGCAGCGCGCGAGGGCCGCAACCCCAAGGTGTCTGCCCTCGGGGACGTGGAGTTCTTGTTCCCATCCGTGGTCGCGGCGGGTCCGTCGCGGGGCGGGCCCGAGCAAGTGCCCGTGCGAGTGCCCGCGATCGTGGTGCAGCCGTCGGCCTCTGCAGAGGCCGCTCTGCCGCCGCTCGGCGAGGTGCCGGCTGTGCCCGGCGCTCGCGGGGAGGGCACCCCCGACCCAAAAGCGCTCGCGGCAGCGACGACGGGGCAGCCCCCCGCGCCGCTGCCGCCGGACGAGGCTGAGCCCTCACGTCCGGCAACGACGCCCCGCGCAGCGGAGCCCGAGCCGCCTCCACCGCCCGATGAGGACGAGCCCCGGCGCTTGCCCGCCCTGACGGCGCCCCCTGCGCCCGCGACTCAGGCGCCTGCGCCTGCGCCCGCGACGAAGCCGCCCGCGCCTGCGACGGCGGCCCCGGCGCCCGCGACGAAAGCCCCTGCGGCGGCGAGCGACGGACAGCAGGCCGGCGGGCGCTACACGCTGCAGATCAAGGCGGTCAAGGACAAAGCCGAGGCCGAGGCATACGCCGAAAAGGTCCGCGCCGCCGGCCTGACGCCGTCGACCATCACCGTCGACGTGCCGGGCAAGGGGCGCGTCTACCGCATCCGAGTCGGCCGCTTCGGTTCGATTGAAGCCGCGCGGCGCTTCCAGCGGACGCTGCGTGACCGCACAGGGATCACCGACGCGGGCTTCGTGACGGACCACTGAGGTGGCGTTGCGGTGGTGCATTCTGGGCGGCGCGGGTCTCCTCGGCCGCGCCTTCGGGCGGCGCTTGCCCGAGGCGACTCGGCTCACCCACGCGGCGTGCGACATCACCCGGCCGGCCGAGGTGACCGCCGCGCTCGAGCGCGAGCGGCCCGACGTCGTCGTGCTCTGCGCTGCGATGACCGCGGTCGACGCCTGCGAGGGCGACCAGCCGCGCGCTCAGGCGCTCAACGCCGTTGCGCCAGGCGACGTCGCGCGGGCTGCGGACCGCCTCGGCGCGCGCTTGGTCCACCTGTCCACGGACTACGTCTTCGACGGGCGTAGCCGAGCCGCGTGGCGTGAAGACGACGCGACGGGCCCGCTGTCGGTCTACGGCGCGACGAAGCTTGAGGGCGAGCGCGCCGTGCGGGGCGTCCTCGGCGACGACGCGCTCATCGTGCGGGCGCAGTGGCTGTACGGCCAGGGGGGGCCCGACTTCGTGGACGCGATCCTGAGCGCAGCACGTCAACGCAGCGTGCTCCGGGTCGTCGAGGACCAGCGCGGGGCCCCCACGCAGGTCGACGCCCTCGCAGACGCGATCGTTCGCCTGGTGGGCTGCGATGCTCGAGGCACGGTGCACTTCGCCGCGTCGGGCGCGTGCAATCGGGCCGAGTGGGCGCGCGCGATCTTGAGCGCGGCGGGGCTGAACGTCCAGGTGGAGCCCTGCACCACGGCGGAGTTCCCCCGGCCCGCTGCACGCCCCGCGAACAGCGTCTTCGACCTGAGCCGATACATCGCGCTCACGGGAGACACGCCCGCCGATTGGTCAGCGGAGGTCATGGAATTCGTCGCGCGGAGCGCCCGAGCGCCGCTTCAGTGAGCGTCGCTCGGCGCGGCTGACGGCGGTGCTTCGGACGCCGGCGCGGCGGGTGCTTCGGACGCCGGCGCGGCGGGTGCTTCGGACGCCGGCGCGGCGGAGCGCGGCTGCTCCATGGTCTTCCACTTGTCCGCGTCGGGCTGACCATCGCCGTCCGCGTCGTGTCCGATGCGGTCGAGTTTGCCGCCGACGAAGTACTCCCACGTGTCGATCTTGGCGTTGTCGTCGGTGTCGCGCTCGAGGCGGACGAGCTGGCTCTGCTCGTAGAACTTGAAGAGGTCGGGGTCGGCGTCGAACTCGAGATCGACCTCTTTCCGCAGGATCTGACCGCCTGCGTAGAAGCTCGTCACGTCGACCTTGCCGTCGAGGTCGAGGTCCATCTGGTCGCGCTCGAGCTGGCCGCCGGCGTCGTAGAACCGCCAAACGTCGACCTTGCCGTCGAAGTTGACGTCGAACTCCTTGCGAACGAGGCGGTCACCGTCTGGCCCCGCGACAAAGAACTTCCAGGCGTCGGGCTGCCCGTCGTTGTTGATGTCGAACGGCTTGGGGACGCCGGGGAGCGCCGCGGGGCTGCCGACGCCCTGCGTCTGGGCGCCGCCGCAGGCCGAGAGCGCGGCGCACATCAACGCGGCGCCGGTCGCGCCTCGGAAACGGAAGGAATCAACAGCAGTGCGCATCTGGGCCACCGTTCGCGACGTGTCCTGCATTCATCGACGAGGCCTCGCCCCGAAGTCAAGCGGGAGCGGGCGGCGATGGGCCGCGGGGCCGCTTGATTCGCGGGCCCCTCGTCTCCATAATGCGCCGACTTTTTCGATGAGCGAAGACACGGATGCCCAGAAACGTCCGCAATTTCGCGATCATCGCCCACATCGACCACGGTAAGTCGACGTTGGCGGATCGCATCCTGGAGATCACCGGGGCCGTGTCCCAAAGGGAGCAGCGCGAGCAGTTCCTGGACAACATGGACTTGGAGCGCGAGCGCGGCATCACGATCAAGGCGCAGGCAGTGCGTCTCCCGTGGCGCGGCACGGACGGCGAGCTCTACTGGTTCAACCTGATCGACACCCCAGGGCACGTCGACTTCACCTACGAGGTCTCGCGCAGCCTCGCGGCGTGCGAGGGTGCGCTCCTCGTCGTCGACGCGACGCAGGGCGTCGAGGCGCAGACCCTCGCGAACGTCTACTTGGCGCTCGACAACAACCTCGAGATCATCCCGGTCCTGAACAAGGTTGACCTGCCCTCGGCCGACCCGGTCGGTGTTCGCAAGCAGATCGAGGACATCATCGGCCTCGACACGAGCATCGCCGTCGAGATCTCCGCGAAGACGGGCCTGAACGTGGCCGCCGTGCTGCAGCAGGTCATCGACTACATCCCGCCGCCGCCCGACAACGGCGACAAGCCCCTGCGCGCGCTCATCTTCGACTCTTGGTACGACAACTACCGGGGTGTCGTGATGCTGGTGCGCGTGATGGACGGCTCGATGCGCAAGGGCTCGCGCCTGTGGATGAAGGCGACCGAGAGGCACTACGACGTCCTCGAGGTCGGCTCCTTCTCGCCGGGCGCGCGCGAGATGCCTGAGCTCCTCGCGGGCGACGTGGGCTTCGTGATCGCGAACATCAAAGAGGTCCGCGACGCTCGAGTGGGCGACACCATCGTTGACTACGACCGCCGCGCCGAGCTTGAGCCGCTCTCGGGCTTCAAGGACGTCACGCCCGTGGTGTTCAGCGGCCTGTTCCCGGTCGTGCCCGCAGACTACGACCTGCTGCGAGACGCTCTGGAGAAGCTGCGCCTGAACGACGCGGCCTTCAGCTTCGAGCCCGAGGTCTCGGCCGCTCTCGGCTTCGGGTTCCGCTGTGGCTTCCTGGGGTTGCTCCATCTTGAGATCGTTCAGGAGCGTCTCGAGCGCGAGTTCAATATGGACCTCATCACCACGGCGCCGACCGTGGTGTACGAGGTCCTCACCAAGGAGGGCGAGACGCTGCGGGTCGACAACCCCGCGCGCTTGCCCGCGCCGGACGAGATCGAGGACATCCGCGAGCCGTATATCAAGGCCACGATCCACGTGCCGACCGAGTACTGCGGGCCGGTGCTCAAGCTCTGCGAGGAGCGGCGCGGCGTGCAGACCGAGCTGGCGTATGCCAGCGCCAACCGCATGCTGATCCACTACGACCTGCCGCTCGCCGAGGTCGTCTTCGACTTCTTCGACCGCCTCAAGAGCATCACGCGCGGCTACGGCTCGTTCGAGTACGAGATGTCGGAGCTGCGCTCGGGCAAGCTCGTGAAGCTCGACGTCAAGCTGAACGGCGACAACGTCGACGCGCTCTCGATCATCGTGCATCGCGACCGCGCGTACGACCGCGGCAAGATGCTCTGCGAGAAGCTGCGCGGCGTCATCAACCGCCAGCAGTTCGACGTCGCCATCCAAGCCGCCGTCGGCGCGAAGATCGTGGCGCGCGAGACCGTCAAGGCGCTCCGCAAGGACGTGCTCGCCAAGTGCTACGGCGGTGACGTCTCCCGCAAGCGCAAGCTGCTCGAGAAGCAGAAGGCGGGTAAGAAGCGCATGAAGCAGGTGGGGAACATCGAGATCCCGCAAGAGGCCTTCCTCGCGATCCTCAAGGTCGACTGAGGTGGTCACGCAGGCCCTCCGAGTCCGCAAGGCGCGGCGCCGAGCGCGCGAGGCGAGCGAGCAGGCGGAGCAGCTGCTCGAGCGATACGGCGCGAAGGTCGACCCTGCCAAGGTCGCCGAGGTGCGCGCGTCGCTCGAGGCGCTGCGCGAGGGCAGCGAGCGGGGGGACGTCGTCGCGATCTACGAGCACCTGAAGGCGCTCGATGGCGGTGTCGCAGAGCACTTCGCGCGCTTCAAGAAGAGCGCGACGCGCGAGCTCATCGAGTCGGTCGGCGTCGCTGTGGGCATCGCGCTCCTCGTGCGGGCCTTCGTCTTCGAGGCGTTCACGATCCCGTCGGGTTCGATGATCCCGACGCTCGCGGTCGGTGACTTTCTCTTCGTCAACAAGCTGTCCTACGGCGTCCGCATCCCGTTCACGCTGGAGCAGGCGGCGCGGTGGGCGGAGCCGAAGCGCGGTGAGGTCGTCGTCTTTTTGTACCCCTGCAACCCGACGCAGGACTTCATCAAGCGCGTCGTGGGCTTGCCGGGCGACGTCATCAATGTCGTCAACCGAAACAACTTGGGCTTCGTGACGATCAACGGCGAACCCGCGGCCGAGGTGCCGAACGGACCGTTCCAGGCGTACGCGCAGTTCGAGACGAACCACGCGGAGGCAGCCGCGCTCGCGCCGCTCATGCGCACCTACGACGTGCGCCTGGGGGACGAGCGCTTCCAGACGCTCCGCATCGAGGCCCTGTCGCCCGCTGCGCAGTACGAAGGCCTGCGCCAGGCGGAGCCGTACCGCTGGGCCGACCGACCTGAGAAGCACTGGTGCGCCGCTGAGCCGCCCAAGATGGGGCCAACAGCCTCGGACGAGCAGCCCTTCCCCTGGGTTGTGCCCGAGGGGCATGTCTTCGTGATGGGCGATAACCGGCAGAACTCGAGCGACTCGCGGGTGTGGGGTTTTGTTCCGATGTCCCACATCAAGGGACGCGCGACGTTCATGTGGATGTCGTGGGACGCGAGCGCGCCGTGGTCGCGCCCGTGGGAGAAGATCCGCTGGAACCGCCTCGGCATGCCTGTCCACGGCCAGGTGCAGTGACGTGAGCGGCGCGCGCTGCGTCATGGACGCCGCGGACGTGCGGCGGGCGGTCCGCCGGATCGCGCTCGAGCTCGTCGAGCGGACCCGCGGCGGCCAGGGCGTCGCGCTCGTCGGGATTCGCACGCGGGGCGAACCGCTCGCGCACCGCATCGCGGCGGAGCTGCGCGAGGTCGAAGCGCTCGAGGTCCCGGTCGGCGCGCTCGACATCGCGATGTACCGCGACGACGTCTTCGAGAGCGGCTCGCGCGTCGCGGTCGGGCAGACCCACCTGCCGTTCGATGTGAACGACCGCCATATCGTGCTGGTGGACGATGTCCTGTTCACCGGACGGACCGTGCGCGCCGCGCTGGACGCGCTCATGGACTGGGGGCGTCCCTGCCGCATTCAGCTCGCCGTGCTCGTGGACCGAGGTCATCGTGAGCTGCCGATTCAGCCGGACTACGTGGGCATGACGCTCTCGACACGCGTCGATGAATCTGTGCGCGTGCGACTGGCGGAGACCGACGCGGGCGAGAGCGACCGCGACACCGTGCACCTCGTCTCGACGCCGGAGCGTGTGGCGGCCGCGGAGCGGAGGCGGACATGACGACACGGCGCAGGCACCTGCTCGAGCTGGCGAGCCTCGAGGCGGGCGAGATCACCGAGCTGCTCGATGTCGCGGAGTCCTTTCAGGACATCACGCACCGTCGCATCAAGAAGGTGCCCGCGCTGCGGGGCATGACGGTCGTGCTGCTGTTCCTCGAGGCGTCGACGCGCACCCGAACGTCGTTCGAGCTCGCGGCGAAGCGCCTGAGCGCGGACACGCTGAGCGTGAGCGGCGGCACGAGCAGCGTGGTCAAGGGCGAGACGCTGGTCGATACGGCGCGTAATCTGGCCGCGATGTCGCCGGACATCGTGGTGCTGCGTCACAAGCACTCGGGGTCGCCACACTTGCTCGCGCGGAGCATCGACGCCTCGATCGTGAACGCCGGCGACGGCGGGCATGAGCACCCAACGCAGGGGCTCCTCGACGCGCTCACGATTCGGCGGCACAAGGGCCGTATCGAGGGCCAGCGCGTGGCGATCATCGGCGACATCGCGCACAGCCGTGTTGCGCGCTCGAACATCGCCGCGCTGAGCAAGCTCGGCGCCGAGGTCACGGTCTGCGGGCCGCCGACGATGCTGCCACACGGCGTCGAGGCGCTCGGGTGCCGCGCGACCTCGGACCGCGACGCTGCGATTCGCGGCGCGGACGTCGTGATGATGCTGCGGATTCAGAAAGAGCGCATGACCGAGGAGCTGTTCCCGAGTGACCGCGAGTACGCGCTGCGCTTTGGCCTTGACCGCGCCGCGCTCGGCCTCGCCAAGCCCGACGTCTTGGTCATGCACCCCGGCCCCATCAACCGCGGCGTCGAGCTCGCGCCGGATGTCGCGGACGGCCCTGAGTCCGTGATCCTAGAGCAGGTCGCGAACGGCATTATTGTCCGCATGGCCGTGCTCTACCACTGCGCGGGCGGCGCGGGAGGGGACACATGATCTGCGTCGTCGGCGGGCATGTGCTGTGCCCTGCGAGCGGGGTGGACGCGCCGCACACGGTCGTGGTCGAGGCGGGGCGCATCGCGGCGCTGCTGCCCCCCGACGCGCTTGTCCCCGAGGGCGCGCGCCGGGTGGACGCGAGCGGCTGCGTCGTGACGGCGGGGTTCATCGACCTGCACGCGCACTTGGGCGAGCCGGGCGAGGAGCACAAAGAAGACCTGGAGAGCGGGGGACGCGCCGGCCTGCGCGGGGGCTTCACGACGCTCGTGGTCGGCAGCGATACGCGGCCAGTCAACGACCAGCGGGCCATTACCGAGTGGATCGCCCGGCGCGCCGCCGCGCTGCCTGGACCGCGCGTCTTGCCTGTTGGCGCGCTCACGCTGCGCGCCGAGGGGACGCGGCTCACGGAGATGTTCGACCTGCGCGCGGCAGGCGCGGTCGCGCTCGGGGACAGCGGTCGGTCGGTCGCCGATCCAGCGCTGCTGCGGCGCGCGATGGAGTACGCCGTCGCCGTCGGGCTCCCGGTCTTCGAGGCGCCCGAGGACGCCGCGCTCGCGGGGCACGGTGTCATGCACGAGGGTGAGGTCGCGACGCGCCTCGGGCTCGCGGGTATCCCGGCGTGCGCCGAGGAGGTCGTCGTGCACCGCGACCTCGTGCTCGCAGCCCTCACGGGCGCTCGTCTGCACCTCGGCCCGATCAGCACGGCCGGCGCGGTGGCCGCCGTGCGCGCGGCCAAGGCGAGGGGCGTGCAGGTCACCTGCGCGGTCGCCGCGACGCACTTGGTGCTGACGGACGAGGCCATCGCGCAGGCTTATTCGACGCACTTGCGCGTGCGCCCGCCGCTCCGGAGCCGCGAGCACGTCGACGCGCTCATCGAGGGCGTCGCGGACGGCACCATCGACGCGATCGCCTCGGGTCACCGTCCCCAGAGCGCCGTTGAGAAAGAGGTCGAGTTCGACCTGGCGGAGCCGGGGATGAGCGCGCTCGAGACGACGCTCGGCGCGTGCCTCCGCCTCGTCGAGGCGGGCCGTGTGTCCGTGGCCACGATCGTCGCGCGGCTCACCGATGGGCCGTCGCGCGTGCTCGGGCTCCCACAAGGTCGCATCGCGGTCGGCGCGCCGGCAGACCTCGTGGTCTTCGAGCCTCGAGCGCGCGTCCGGGTCGAGCCTTCGCGCATGGCGAGCCGGGGACGCAACACGCCGTTCGCGGGCCAGGCGTTGCCCGGTCGGGTGTGTCATACGCTCGTCGCGGGCGAGCTCCGTTGGAGCGAGGCGTCCGCAGAGGACTTGGCGTTGAAAGAGGAGAAGCGATGAGCGGCACCGAGGCGGCAGCCCTCCTGCTCGAGGACGGGACGCG
>CANLBD010000071.1 GCA_947488215.1 Myxococcales bacterium
CCAGGTCGCCTATGTCGCGGACGCTCCGAAGCGCGCGTGGCTCGGCGGGTGGGTGCCTGTCGCGGGGCCGCTCGACACCGCGCGGTTCGACGGCGCGCCCTTCGACGTCGTGGACGAGGCGACAGGCCGCGTCGCCTACTCCGGCGTCGTCACGCCCACGGCGTCGCTCGAGGCAGAGACCGGCGAGCGCCTGAGCGTGCTCGACTTCTCCCCGCTTCGAGGGCCGGGCCGGTACTACGTGCGCGTGCCCGGCGTGGGGCGCTCGCGGTCGTTCGACATCAGCGAGGCCGCGCTCGGTGAGCCCTTCGTGACGTACGCCCGCGGGCTCTACCACAACCGCTGCGCGCCATTGGACGCGGCCTATACCGCGTGGGCCCGCGGAGACGCGCACCGCACGTTCGTAGGCGGCTTCCCGCCCTTCGCGCCGCCCGAGAGCGCGTCCCCCGGCAACGACTACGCCGACCACGCCGCAGACGGCTGGGGGCTCCTGGACGAGGCCGGCGCCGCGGCGGGGCTGTCGGGCTTCGAGGTCGTCGCCGCGACCGCGACCGATGCCCCGCTGCCCGAGGTCACGGGCGGGTGGCACGACGCAGGGGACTTCGACCGCCGCTCATTCCACCTGAGGTCGGTCGAGGACCTCGCGCAAACCTTTCTGCTCAACCCGACGGCCTTCACGGACGGCCAACTCAACCTGCCGGAGTCTGGCAACGGCCTGCCCGACCTGCTCGACGAGGCGGTCTTTGGGCTCGAGGTCTGGCGCGCCGCGCAGACGCCCGAGGGCGGGGTCGGCGCATGGATCGAGGCGACTTCGCACCCGCAGATCACTGATCCGGGCGTAGACGACCAGCCGTACTACCTGGCGCTCCCGACGCGGAACAGCGCGCTGCTCTACGCCCGCACCGCCGCGATCTTGAGCCGCGCGTTGCGCCTCGCGGGGGATGCACAGGCGGCGGATGGCTGGGCCGAGAGCGCGGCGCGCGCGTTCGACTATGCCTCGCGCGACGCGCCGCCGCTGCGGCACGACTTCGTCGACGCGGACGGGCGCCGGATTCACTATGTCGAGCCGCCGGGGCCCGCGCCGGGCCGGACGCTCTGGGCGCTCACCGAGCTCTGGCGGGCGACCGGCGACGCGGCCTATGGGGACGCGCTGCTCGCGCCCGCGATGCAGGACGTCTTTGAGGCGGAGCTGGGCTCGCTGTGGTGGCGCGGCCAGCTCACGCTCGCGGCCTCTGTGGCCGAGGCGCCCGAGGTGTTCCCCCAGGGGTGGGGCGAGGCCGCGCGTGTGGCCGTGGCCGCGCGCGCGGAGACCTGGCTCGAGGGTCAGGCGCGCCTGCCGTACAACCGCGCGTGGTACCCGCCCGACCACCCGTACTTAGACCTGCGCGGGTGGGGGAATGACCAGTACATGCCGGCGCGGGAGCTCGCGCTCGCGTGGCGGCTCTTGGGGGACGCCCGCTACCGCGACGGCGCGCTCGTGCACCTGGACTACCAGCACGGCGCGAACCCGCTCGGGCGGGTGCATGTCACCGGCCTCGGGCAGCACTTCGCCGCGGTCGCGCTCCACCTGCCGTCCTACGCGGACGCTTGGGACGAGCCCGTGCCCGGCGTCCCGCTCTATGGCCCATCCGTCGGCGTGCCTTACTCGGCCTGGCAGAGCGTGTACGCCGTGGAGTCGGACGCGCGCGCCGACCCGTCGTGGCCCGGCGCGCGTGCGCTGCTCCTGCCGCCGAGCCTGGCCGCGCTCGCCGCACAAGCCCCGAGCCTGCGCGACTGGCTGGGCCAGACCATTCCGCCGTGGCGCCGATTTGTCGCGCTTGAGCAGAGCAACGTGCCGTCGATGGAGTTCACCGTGTGGGAGACGACCGCGCCCGCTGTGCAGGCCACCGGGCTGCTGCTCGAGCCCGGCTACCGGCCGCCGGAGCGGGTCGCGCGCCCCACGCCGCGGGACGATGCCGCGCTCCGGTCGAGCCGATGGATCATGCCCTGAGCGGCGGCTGCGCGCTCAGTAAGGCAGCGGCTCGAGCGCGCGCCGGCCCGCGTCGAGCAGCGCGCTCAGCTCGGCCTCGCTGACCGGGCGCATGCCCCAGGCGTCCACGCCGACGTTGACCATGTGGTCGCGCTGACGCCACTGCGTGTGCACATGGCCGTGCAGCAAGAAGCGGCCCTCGTCGATGGGCCGCCAGCGCTCGAAGCGCTCCTCGGCGTGGCTGTCGCCGGTGTAAGGGAAGTGACAGGCCATCACAGCGTGGGCGCCGACCTTGAGCTCGATGGCCCCGCTGGTCTGCGTCTCGAAGCCCGCCTGCTGGTACAGGTCGATCCACGGCCGCGCCTTGGCGCCCCAGCCAGCCCAGCAGCGGTCGTGGTTGCCCGCGACCAAGCGCTTGTGGCCGTTGAGCGCGCGGACGTGCTGGAGCGTGTCCGCGACGCGACCCATCGCCACGTCGCCCAGGACCCACACGGTGTCGTCGGGCGCGACGACCGCGTTCCATCGGGCGACCAACGCCGCGTTCATGGCGTCGACGTCGTCAAACGGTCGCTGCGTGTACCGCAGGATGTTCGTGTGCCCGAAGTGCAGGTCGCTCGTGAACCAGGTCTTCCCCAACGCCGCGTCCTCTCAGGCCTGCACGTCGAAGTGCCGCAGGGCCTCGTTCAGCGACGTCTTGCGGTCGGTCGAGGCCACCCGGTGCCCGATGATGAGCGCGCACGGCAGGTGCCAGGTGCCCGCCGGGAAGGCCTTGGGGCGTGTGCCCGGGACGACCACGGCGCGCGCGGGGATCGAGCCGCGCCACACGCGCTCCTCGTGGCCCGTGACGTCGACAATCGGCGTGCTCGCGGTCAGCACGAGGCCCGCGCCGAGCACGGCCTCTCGGCCCACGTGGACGCCCTCGACGACCACGCAGCGCGAGCCCACGAACGCGCCGTCCTCGATGATGACGGGCCGCGCGCCCGGCGGCTCGAGCACGCCCCCGATGCCGACCCCGCCGGCCAGGTGAACATCACGCCCGATCTGCGCGCACGAGCCGACCGTGGCCCACGTGTCGACCATCGTGTTCGCGCCCACGAACGCGCCGACGTTGACGAACCCCGGCATCAGGATCACGCCCGGCTCGAGGTGCGCGCCGAACCGCGCGACACCCGGGGGCACGACGCGGACGCGGTCCGCGACCGTGAGACGCTTCGGCGGGAGCTTGTCGACGAAGTGGAGCTCGCCGGCGTCGATGGGCTTGACCTCGTAGAGGGCGAAGGACAGGACGACCGCGCGCTGGACCCAGGCGTCCACCGTCCAGGCGTCGGGTCCGTCGATGTCGAGCTGAGTCCGGCGCGCGACGCGCAGGGCGCCCCGGTCCAGATCGTCGAGGACGGAGCGGACCGCGCCTGCCGCCTCGGGGAGGAGCGCGCGGTCCGAGAAGGCGGCGTCGATGAGCTCGGCGCGCGGATCGATCTGCGTGTGCATGCCCTGTGGATAGCAGTTTCGATGGGCGCGCTGTCAAGTTATGGTGCGTGTCAGGGCGTCTTCACGGGGGGGATACGTGAACGAGACCTGCGGTCATTGTCGTTTTTTCAGGGTGACGCGGGAGCGCGAGGACGGTCGGCTCGGCGAGTGCCGTCTCCAGAAGGTCATGGGCGTCTTTCGTGACTCGGCCAAAGCCTGCAAGAGCTTCGCCGCGGCGGGGGGCGCCGAGGTCTCGCTCGCCGAGGCGCTGAGCCCTGCGCCGTCGGTCCGGAGGGCCTCCGCGCCCGAGGGGCCGCGCGTCTCCGCGAACGGCCTCGCCGCGGCGACGGGGGCCGTGTCCGCGCAGAGCCTGAAGACCTTGCTCGCAGAAGCGCTGAACGGCGCGGCGTGCCTGCGCGAGGTCGAGCTGGGGCGCGCGTGGAGCGCGGGGGAGCTCACGCTCTCGCCGGGCTCAGACGACGTGAAGCCCAAGCAGCTCCCGCTCGAGACGCACTTTCACAAGCTCGTGATGATCCGCGACAACCTCCGCGTCATGGAGCAGAAGATCAACAGCCACGACCAGCTCCAGGACGCCGAGAAGCTCGATCTGCATCGGCGCATCAACCGGACCTATCAAGCGGTGGCGCGCTTCGGGAGCGCGTTCGTGCGGCCCGCGGTGGGCGAGGGGCCCGAGGGCGACTTGGCCACCCACCTCGACGCGCTCTTTCGCGAGGTGGAGCGCGACACGCTCGCTGCGCCGATGCCGTCGCTGGGTGAGCGGTGGCGTGGCGGGCAGGCTTGCTGGGCGCGCGACAGTGAGTCGCGGACCGAGCCGATGGAGGTCTTCTTCCACCGCTTGGTCGTCCTGCGCGACCGACTGCTCTCTCTGGAGTCGCAGCTCAGCGGCCACCCGCACGTCGCGCCGGACGAGGCCGACGCGATGTCCGCCTACCTGCGGCGATGCCACGGCTCGTTGACGACGTTCAACGTGCTGTTTCGCGACCGCGAGGACTACTTCGCCAGCGCGCGCTGAGCGCGTCGCTCATGGGCCGGTTCAGGCCAACAGGCGCGTCGCGGCCTCGGTGGTCACGCGGGCCTGCGCCTCGACGAACTGCCGCGGGTTGCGTCGCGCGTCCTGAACGACACGGTCCGCAGCCTCGCGGCTCTCTGCCTCGTTCGACACGCGGCGCGACGACGTCTGCTGCTCGCGCAGCGCCTGCTCGGCGCGCTGGCTCTCTTCTTTCTCGCTCTGGCCGATCTCCCGACGAAGCTCGGTCGCGCGGCCCTCGGCCTCACCCGCGGCCCGACGCGTCTCAGCCGCCCGCTCCGGCGTGCTCACGTCGGTCGTGCTCGGGCGAATCGAGTCGTTCTGCTGAGCGCGACGCTCTTGCTCCTGACCCTGGGACTCTCGGGTGCGCGCGAACGCCTCGGCGGCGCCTCCGCGCTCACCGCGCTGGTTTTCCGCTGCGCCTGCCTCGGCGCGACGCTCAGCGTCGCGGGCCTCGTCGTCCGCGGCCCGCGCCGCATCCGCTGCGTCCTCGGCGTCGTCGCGGCGTGGCTCGAGGACCAGCGTTGGGGTGCTGCGCTCGGGCTGGCCTTGCGCGTCCTCGGCGCGGCGGCCTGCGCGGTCGGCCTCGGCGCGGGCGCTGCTCGCCTCGCGCTCTCGTGACGTCTGCTGGAGAGCCTGGCGCGCCTGCTCGACGTTCTGGTCGTCGTCTGCGGCTCCGATGCGTTGACCGAGCGAGTCTGCCTCGGACTGAAGCCGGTCTCGGCCCGCCTGCGTGGGCTCTTCTTCGGCTTGCTGGGCGACTTGGCTCAGCCTGCGCAGGTCCTCGATGCCACCGTCCACGGCTTGCCCGGCTGCCTGCAAGCGCGAGACTTGCTCACCCCGTGTGACGACTTCGCGGCCCTGCTCACGCGGGTTGCTTCGGTCGACCTGCACTCGGTCGGCGGGGCGGTCCTGACGCTCCGCACGGTCCGCGCGGGCCTCTGGGCGAGCCTCGGCGCGGTTGGTTTGCTCCGAGCGGCCGGTTTCGCCCGAGCGCCGCGCCTCGACCGTCGACTGGTCCTCACCGCGGGACTCAGCGCGCTGCTGCCTCGGCAGCGTGCGGGGCTGGGGCGTGGGTGTCTGCAGGGCGGTGTTCGAGACGGATGTGGCCATCGGGACCTCCAAACGAGCCATGACTCTGCTCGCCGGATAAGTCTACACCCCGGCTGGGCGGCTGGCTAGCCCTGATCGGGGTGAGATGCAGGCGCCGCGGCGTCGACACGCACGACCCGCGCCCCGGCGCCCAAGCTGTCCAGAAGCCTCGCTGTCGCGCGCTCGACCGTCGCGCTGTCGCGGGATTCGATCGTGACGCGCACGCGGTGGTCGGCCTGCGCGTCGATGCGCGGGTAGCTGCCGACCGCGACACCGTGGTCGCGCTCGAGCGCCTCGAGCGCCGCCGCGATCGAGCCCTCGTCGGCGTCCAGATAGACGGACGCGAGAAAAAACGGCGCGCCTTGAAAGCGCGGGGCAAGCGTCTCGAAGTTGGCGCGGAAGATCTGCGGGATGCCCGGCAAGATGTAGACGTTCCCGAGCACCATCGCAGGCCACCAGAAGTCGTCGCCTCGAACGAGCTCGGTGCCTGCCGGCAGGGTCGCCATGCGCAGGTGCCCCGGTGTCATGCGCGCGCCGAAGTGAGCGCGCAGCGGCGCCTCGAGCGACGGGTCTACGACGAGCGGGACCTCGAAGGCGCGGGCGATGCTGGGCAGCGTGATGTCGTCGTGCGTCGGGCCGACGCCGCCGCTCGTGAAGACGTAGGTGTAGGCCGAGGCGCAGCGACGCACCTCGTCGATGATCGCCGCTTCCTCATCGGGGACCACGGCGACGCGACGCAGCGTAACGCCGAGCGCGCGGAGCCGCCCGGCCAAGTAGTAGGCGTTCTCGTCACGGATTTTGCCACTGAGCAGCTCGTTGCCAATCAAGACGATTGCGGCGTCCGCGGGCGGTGGCGTTGCGTCGACCATGGCGTACGGTCGCTTGTCTCGGCGAGCGATGCAATGCCCGCGCGGTGGGGTCAGTTCACGCGCTCGAGTCGCGCGCCATCGAGCCCACAGAACACGGTCTCCTCGGGGTAGCGCTCCCCGCACTGCGGGCAGACCAGCGGAGCCGCCGCCTTGCGCTTGAGCGCGAGGCTGCGCTCCAGCACACGCGCGTCTTCGTCGGCCAAAACGGGGCCAACACGGCGCGCTCGCACTGTGCGCCAAACGATGGCGACGCCCAGCACGCCGCTGAGCGCGAGCGCGCCCAGAAACGAGACGAGGAGGAGACGCGCGCCCAGGACCGCGGTGCCCGAGTCGGCCTTCTCGGGGGCGTCGAGGGTGACGAGCGCCTCGCCCGTCTGCGGGGCGAGGGCGGCCCCGTCGCCGCTGGTCAGCGGGGGCAGCTCGGCCAGCAAGCGCCGAAGATCAGCGTCGTCGTTGGCGACGTCGACGACCAGCGTGAGTGGCGGCAGCGACGCGCCAGGGGCATCGAGCGTCGCGGTGACTGCGACGCGCGTCCCGGGCGGCACGTCCCGGAGGTCGAGCACGTTCGCCGGATCCACCGCGCCAGCGCTCGACTGAAAGCGCACCTGGCCGGGCGTTCGGCACCCCTGCGCATCGACCGCGTGCGCCGCGAGTCGCAACCGACTACCGGGCGCGGCCGCGAGCCGGAGGCCCACGGCGCTCTGCAGGCGGGCGGGCGGGCCGAGCTGCGCGCAGGTGCTCGAAGGCGGCGCCGAGGCAGGCGCTGCGGGCGACGAGGCGGGCCCACTGAAGACGCGGCGCTCGATGAGGCGTGCATCGCAGACTGAGCCTTTGAGGGACCAGCGGTAGCGCAGGTCGGAGACGACCTCAAAGCGCGGCGCCCCCTCCGCGTTCGGCCCGAGCGCGCGCAGCTCGACCGCGCCTTGAATGTCACGCGCGGCGCCCTCGGGCATCGCGCATGCGAACCGGGTCGGCGACGCGGAGCGCTCGGTGATCTCGGGCTGCTGCGTCGTCGCACGGCAGATGCCCGGTTCGAAGACAGGCGCGCCGCCCTGAGCGGAGACTCGGCCCCCTGCGCCGACGCTGTATTGCCCCTGACGCGGCAAGGCCGTCGTTTGCGGTCGAGGGCCGCAGTCCGGTCCCCAGGTCGTGACCGCCGCCGTCACGCGGGCATCATCGAGGGCAAGAGCCGCGCCCACGGGCGGCAGCGCCGACCAGAGTCCGAGCGCGAGCAGCGTGCTCATGGCGCGCGCTTCACGGCAGCGAGAGTCGCGTCGTCGAGCCCGCTTTCACTTGAATCGACTGCGTGAAGACGACTCTGTTGCCGTTCTTCGCGGTGATGCGGTGCTCTCCGGTCGGGAGCGTGAAGTTGGGCAGCGGCGTTCGGCCTTGCGTGCGACCGTCGACTTGGACGAGGAGCCCGCGCGTGCGGCTCGTGATGACCACGGTCGCCGGACGTGGGGGCAGCTTCGGGAAGCGCGGCGCCACGGTCGCGGGCACGATGCGTGGGATGCTCGGGGGCGCGACCGTGGACGGGACAACAACCCGAGGGAGAGTCCTCGGCATCGTCGGGGCGGCGGTCGGCACGGCCGTAGGCGCGGCGGTCGGCGGCGCGGTCGGCGCAGCGGTCGGGGCAGCCGTTGGCGGCGCAGTCGGGGCGGCGGTCGGCGTCGCGACCGACGCGACCGTCCCGGGCGCGTCCGACGTGGGCTGCTTGGAGTTACCCGTGAGCATCCAGGCGGCCAGCGCGCTCACCACGAGCGCAGCCGCACCGAGCGCGATGAACGCACCGCTCGGCTTCGAGCGCGCGGGCGCGGCTTGGGGGGCAGGGCTCGAGCCGCGAGCGGCCGGAGTCGCTTCGGCCGTCTCCTGCAGGGCGACACCCTGCGGAGCCGGCGGCACGCTCAGACCCGTCGCCGGCTCGAACGCGGCGTTCAACTCCGCCAAGAATGCGGGGACGCTCGCGGGGCGGTCCTCACGCTTCTTTGACAAGGCGCGCATCGCCACGGCCTCGAGCCGAGCGGCGAGCCGAGCCTCCACGGTCGGCAGGCTCAGGGGCGCGGGCGCCTCGGCCAGATGCTTCGTGAGCATCTCGACGGCCGTCGCGGCTTGCCACGGCAGGTGCCCCGCGAGGACTTGGTAGAGCATCACGCCGAGCGCGTAGACGTCCGCGCGGGCGTCAAGATCGCCGCCCTTGATCTGCTCGGGCGACATGTATTGCGGGGTGCCGAAGATCGCCCCTGCGCGGGTCAGCGTCTCGAGCTTCCCACCCGTCGCGGTGTCGTTGACCTTCGCGATGCCGAAGTCGAGGACCTTGACGAAGTCTTTCACCCCGCCGCGCGTTGTCAGGAAGATGTTCTCGGGCTTGAGGTCGCGGTGAACGATCCGCTGCTCGTGCGCCTCGGCCAGACTGCCGCAGATCTGGCTGAAGATGTGGCGCATGCGGGTCGCATCAACGCGCCCTTCGCGTTCGAGCATGCTCGCCAGAGTCTCGCCCTCGAGGTACTCCATCGCGATAAAGAGCGTGCCGTCGGGGCTCTGCCCGAAGTCGTGCACGATGACCGTGTTCGGGTGCTGCAGGCGGCTGATGGCCTGCGCCTCTCGCTTGAACCGCTCGACCTGGTTGGGGTCTTCAGCGAGGCCCGAGCGCAGGACCTTGAGCGCGACCATGCGACCCATGGGCTGCTGCTCGGCCAGGTAGACCTCGCCCATGCCGCCGTCGCCGAGCTTTCGCATGAGCTGAAAACGCCCGGCGATCACGCGGCCCTTCCACGGATCCGCTGTCGCTCCGCCGGCGGCGGGCGTGTCGAGCGTCGGGCTCAAGGTGAGGCCGCACTCGATGCAGAAGCGTGCACCGGGCTCGTTGGGTGCATTGCAGGCGGGGCATTGGATGGTCGGGGCGCTCACGGTCACGCTCGCCTCAAAGACCCGGTGCGGGGAATCCGGCGCAGAGGGCGCGGATTTCGTTCGCGGTGCGGTCGAGCAGGGCCGTGTCGTCCGGGGCGCGGACGACCGCGTTCATCCAGTCGGCGAGCTTGACCATCTCCTCGGCGCCCATGCCGCGCGAGGTGAGCGCGGGCGTCCCGATGCGAATGCCGCTCGGATCGAACGGCTTGCGGGGATCGAACGGCACGGAGTTCGCGTTACACACGATCCCCGCACGCTCGAGCGCCGCTGCGGCGACCTTGCCAGACACGCCCTTGTTGTTGAGGTCGATCAGGATCAGATGGTTGTCCGTGCCGCCGGACACGAGCGAGAAGCCGTGCGTCAGCAGCCGGTCGGCGAGCGTCTTCGCGTTCGACACGACGCGCTGAGCGTAGACCTTGAAATCGGGCTGCGCGGCCTCGTGGAGCGCGACGGCGAGGGCTGCCGTGGTCTGGTTGTGCGGGCCGCCCTGATTGCCCGGAAAGACACCGCGGTCAATCGCCTTGGCGTGCACCTCGCGGCACATAATCATCCCGCCGCGCGGGCCTCGCAGCGTCTTGTGCGTCGTGGTCGTCACGACGTCTGCGTAGGGCACCGGCGATGGGTGCACCCCGCCCGCGACCAGCCCTGAGATGTGCGCGATGTCGGCGAGCAGGAGCGCCCCCACCTCGCGCGCGATCTCGGCGAAGGCCGCGAAGTCGAGCGTTCGTGGATACGCCGACGCACCGCAGATGATCATCTTGGGCTTGTGCTCGAGGGCCATCTGGCGGACCTCGGCGTAGTCGATGCGGTGCGTGTCCGGTCGAACGCCATACTGCTTCACGTCGTGCAGGCGACCCGAGATTGTGACGTTCCAGCCGTGCGTCAGGTGCCCACCGTGCGGCAGGGACATCGACAAGATGCGGTCGCCGGTCTGCAGCAGCGCGAAGTAGACCGCCAGGTTGGCGGGGGAGCCTGAGTACGGCTGCACGTTGACGTGCTCTGCGCCAAAGACCGCTTTGGCGCGGTCAATCGCGAGCTGCTCGACCGCGTCGATATACTGCTGGCCCTGATAGTACCGCTTGCCCGGGTAGCCCTCGCTGTACTTGTTCGCCAGGCAGCTCGCGGTCGCGGCGGCCACGGCGGTGGAGGCGTAGTTCTCAGACGGGATGAGGCGGAGGACGTCTCGCTGTCGCTGCGCCTCGAGGGCGATCAGGTCGGCAAGGGTCGGGTCGGCCGCGCGGAGTGCAGGATGAGCGTTCAAGTCCATAGCTCGGGGCTCATATCATGGTCCGGCTTGCGCCCCCAAGCGGCGTGTGCGAAACCCACGGCCGCGGCCGCTGTCTGGCTGCGGTCAGCGCGAGAGGAACCGGAGCCCTTGAGTCATCGTGGTGGAGACGCGCAGCCCGCGCGCCGAGGGGTCGGCTGCCTCCTCGTCGCCATGCTTGGCGTCGCCGTGCTCGGCGGCGTCCTCCTCGTCGGTCTCTCCGCAGGGGGCGGCAGCGTCGGCGGTGGACGCGTTCGTGAGAGTGTCGTCGAGGCTCATCTGGGCGCCACGCGCCGCCTCGTCCGAATCCCGGCTCGCGGCGTGCTCATCGAAGGCTCCAGCGGCATGGGCGACGGCCCCGGCCTGACCGGCCCGCTGCGCGAGATGCTGGAGCGAGCGGCGGAGGACACTCGCGTGGCGGGCGTCCTGATCGAGCTTGATACGCCGGGCGGCTCGGTGACCGATTCGGACCTTCTGCACGCTCAGATGGGCAAGCTGCGAGACGCGGGTAAGAAGGTCCACGTCCTGATGGGCGACTTGTGCGCTTCGGGCGGCGTCTACCTCGCCGTGGGCGCGGAGCGCGTTCAGGCGCTGCCGACGACGGTGACAGGGAGCATCGGCGTCCTGATCTCCGGGCTCAACGTCGCCGGGCTGATGGCTCGCTACGGCGTCGAGGACACCTCGGTCACCTCGGGACCGAACAAGGCCATGATGTCGCTGACGCGCGCGGTCGAGCCGGAGCACCAGCGTATCCTGCAAGGCATCGTCGACGCGATGTACGACCGCTTCGTGAAGCTCGTCTCCGAGGGGCGCAAGCTGCCGCCCGACCGGGTCAAGGCCTTCGCGGACGGCCGCCTGCTGACGGCAGACGAGGCGCTCGCCGTTGGGCTGGTCGACGCCGTGGGCTACGCGGACGCGGCGATGGACGCTCTGCGCGAGGCGGCGGGCGAGGGGCCGTTTGAGATCGTCCGCTACGACGTCGAGCCATCGCTCTTCGAGCTCTTGAAGGCGCGCGCGGCGCCGTCCGAGCCGAACGCGTGGCTATCCCTGCTGACGCGGGCACCCCGCGCAATGTATCTTTTTGCACCCAGCCTTCGATGATCCGACGCGCTGCGTCGTCCTTGGGTTCGTCGGGGGTTGTGAGAGAGAGCGAGAGAGTGTGAGCGAGCGCATGAGTCGGATTCGTGTCGGGTGTGCGGGGTGGACAGGTCGCGCCGCGGCCTACTGGAAGGCCTTCGACGTGCTGGAGCTGAGTGAGGCGCAGAGCAGCGCGCGGGCGGCAACGCACCGCCGCTGGCGCACGCGCTCGCCGGCGGACATCGAGATTATCCCGCAGCTCTCGCCGGACGCGGCGCTGGCGGGGTTTCAGGGCGCAGTCGCTGCGCGTGCGTGGACCGACGCCCTCGCCACGGTCGAGCGCCTCGGCGCACGGACGCTCTGGGTCCGGACGCCCCCGAGCTTTCGCCCCAGCCGCGAAAATCGAGACGCGCTGACCGCGTTCTTCCGGCAGGAGCGCCCCGAGGGGCTCGACATCGCGTGGCGTGCCGAGGGCCTATGGGACAGCCAGCCCGAGGACCGAAACGCGCTGTGTGAGCGCGCCGGGCTCTTGCCCATCATCGACCCGCTCGCCCTCGATGAAGACGAGCTCGAGGACGCCGAGGTCTTTCCTCAGGGGCCAGCGGTCTATTGGCGCCTGCTCGGTCGTCCAGGCGGTGGGACGCGCTTCTCCGAGTCGCACTTCGACTTGCTCGTCTCGCTCCTCGAGGGGCGCGAGCGCGGGGCGATCATCTTCGGCGCCGCCGTGATGGCCGGTGACGCACGACGTTTCCGCACGCTCCTTCAGCTCGCAGGTCAGGCCGTCGCAGACGAAGCGCTCGACGATGACGCCGAAGCGGATGGCGAAGACGCGGACGACTTCGAGCCGGACGACGAGGAGACGTGAGCGCTCTACCGCCGCGCCTGGGGCCCTACCGCGTGCGCTCCATTGTGGGCGTCGGCGGTATGGGGACCGTCGCGGCCGCCGTGCACGACCACCTCGGTCGCGTCGTCGCGCTCAAGGCACGCGCTCGCGAGGCGCTCGACGATGACGAGCCACTGCTCTACGAGCGCTTTCGGGTCGGTGCGCGATTGCAGGCCAGCTTGTCGCACCCGCACGTCGCGCAGGTCTTCGACTACTTCGAGACCGACGCGTACCAAGTCGCTGTGCTTGAGCTGCTCGAGGGCGGGTCGGTCGAGACGCTGCTCGAGGATGGTCAAGCGTTGTCCGTTGCGGACGCCGCACAGGTCGCGCTCGGCGCAGCAGACGCGCTGGGCTACGCGCACGCACGCGGGCTCGTGCACCGCGACATCAAGCCAGGGAACCTGCTGCTTCGCTCTGCCAGAGCGCC
>CANLBD010000072.1 GCA_947488215.1 Myxococcales bacterium
GCGCGCTCCGGTCCTGCTCCGCGGCTTGAGCCCGGGCGTCTGCCTCGCGCGCCTTCTCCATCGCGTGCGTGGCGGCGGCCTCGGCCTGCGCGCGCATCGCCTCGGCGGCCTGTGCGGCCGCGCGCGCATCGGCGAGGGCCTTCGCGTCCCCGCGGCCTTGCTGCGCCTGTGCCTCGGCCTCGGCGGCCTTCGCCGCGGCCGCGCGAGCGGTCTGCTCAGCGGCCAACTTCTCGCCCCGCGCGCGCTCCGCTTCGGCCTGCGCGGTGGCGGCCTGAGCGACGGCACGCGATGCGACGGCCTCGGCGGCGACCCGCTCGGCCTTGGCCTTCTCGGCGGCCGCGAACGCCGTCGCAGCGGCAGCACGGGCGGCCTCGGTCTCGCGTCGGGCGGCCTCGGCCTCGGCGCGAGAACGCTCGGCGGTCAACCGCGCATGGTCTGCTTCGGTCCGCGCCGCTTGCGCGGCCGCTTTTGCGCTCGCCAGCGCATCGCCGGACCGTCCCTCTGCGGTTCGCGCCTGCGTGAGCGCGTCACCCGCGCTCTGCTCGGCCTGCCGCGCACGCGCGTCGGCTTGCGTGGCCCGTTGTTCGGCTTCGGCGGCCCGCGTGGCGGCCAGCGTCGCGCGGGCGTCGGCCTCACCCGTGCGCGCCTCGGCTGCGGCCCGGGCCGCGTCGCTCTCACGCTTCGCTTGCTCAACGGCCGCGCGCGCCTGCTCGGCCGCGCGCTGGGCTTGCGTTCGTGCGTCTGCCGCCTGCCCTTCTGCCGCCAAGGCTCGAGCGTCGGCCTCCACCGCCCGCGCCTCAAGGTCGCGGAGTCGCTGCAGCGTCTCTGCCGAGTCGCCGCCCGCCACGGGCACCGACTGCACGCGGCGCTGGCTGGCATCGACCGTCACGACGAGGTCATTGCCCAAGGCGACGACCTTGTAGAGCGCGTCGACCTCGAGGCCGACGATGATGCGACCGACCCGGGCGCCCGATTCGCTGAACTGGAGTGCCGTGACCTCGCCGACGACGCCGTTGCCGATGTCGACAGGCGTCTTCAGGCGCGCGGTGTCGGCGTTCGAGATGTCGATGAAGAGCCGCGCTGGATCGGCGAGCTTGAACACCGTGAAGGTCGGCGGGGCAGTCCCGCTGACCACGATCTCCGTCGCGTTCGACGTCTCACGGACCCGCAGGTCTGAGAGGGCGTTGTGGTCGACCTCGGCCGCGCAGACATAGGCCGGCACCGCCGCCGTGCAGAGCGCGACCAACGGCCAGACAGCGCGGTTACGCGCAGCGAGCGGGGGGAGTCGGCGCATGGGCTTTCCACTCTCCTTCACGGCAGGAGCTCCTGTAGCTCCTGGTCACCGAGGAGCCTCTTCACGATTTCTTGGGCCGGCGGCTGCCCGGGCGCGGGCGGCTGCAGCGGCTTGAGCACGACCTCGTTCCGCGTGATGCGGGTGACGCGATACGGCTCTTTGCCGATCACATCGCCCGCGCGCACAACGTGCCCGATATTCTTGGCGTCGAGCATCATCGCCTTGTGGACAGAGGTCCCGGTGATGATGGCCATCAGCTTGAGCCCGGCCGCGTCCTCCTCGCACAGAGGACCGCGGCATGGGCTGTCGACGACGGCCTTGGCGTCCGCGGCCCGCGGCAGGACATCGTCGAGAAAGTACTTGAACGGGTCGCGCGCGTCGCGCAGCTCGAGGTCGTCCTTGGCGTTCCAGTCGACGCCCCGAAGCTTCTCAGGGATGTTGGCGAGCTCGTCGCCTGCAGCCGCCGCGCCCTTGCCGCCCGCCGCGCCCTTGCCGCCCGCCTTCTCCGCGGGCTTGGCGGCGGTCGTCGCCCCACCTGCCGCGCCGCGCGTGTTGACGCGCTGCTCTTCCTCGCCACAGGCGGTGAGCAGGCACAGGGCGGCCGCCGCCGCGATCCACGCAGACGTGGACTTGCCCATGACTACTTCCCCCCGTCGACCGGCATGTTCGCCGGACGGTACATGAACGTCGTTGCCGTGCAAGTCGCGGTCAGGAGGCCGTCAGACTCGCCGTCTTTGGACGCCACGGTCGCGAGCGCGATGTTCTCGACGTTGACGATCCGGGTCAGCCGCCCGACGTAGAAGAAAAAGGTCGCGATCTGGTGAAACGTGCCCGTGAGGGTCATCCGCACCGGAATCCGCACGAAGAGCTCCGCGACCTCGGCGGGCTGACGCTCGAACCGATTGATCTCGAGGCCGACGATCTTGCCCTGGCCGTGGATCTTTTGCAGCAGCGACGCGATCTCTTCGTCTGCGGGCAGGCGGTCGGTCATCTCTTCGCGTTGCCGCTTGAGGGCCTCGACCTCCTCCTCGAACTTCTTGATGTTGGCGATCTTGCCCTGCGCTTCGGTCAGCTTGCCGTTCAGCGTCCGCGTCGACGCGTTCGCGGCCTCGACCTTGGCCTCGACGTCCGCGATGAGCCCGAAGTACCAGCCCGCACCGACAACGCCGAGCGCGAGCAAAAGCACAAGGAACTTTTGCGCCGTGGGAATCGCCGAGAATTTCTCGAGTGCATCACCCATGGGAGTTTCCTTCGAGCCTCACTTCTTCTTGCGCTCGGCGGCGGCGCCGATGCCGCCCGCGGCGAGACGCTTGACGTCGGCGGGGCCGTAGAGAGCGAGCGCGTCGACATCAAAGCGTACGAGCTTGAGCCCAGGCACAGCCGACAGCTCGACCATCTCGGACAGGTTGAGCCGCACCTCAACGAAGTGCTTCGAGGTGTTCAGGCGGTGCAAGAACTCGGCGAGGTCGTCGTTCGTGCGCGCGTAGCCCTGGATCTTCAGCTTTCGAGACGACTCGACAAAGCTCATGATCCACAGCCGCTTGGGGTCCCAGTCGGGATTCCAGCGACGCTTCTCCTGCGCCAGCTTCTGAATCGGGTCCGAGACCGGCGTGAGCATGACCGAGAGCTCGTCGAGCATCTTGACCGGCCCCGCCTGACCCTCGAGCAGGCCGTCGAGCACGACCTTCTGCTTCTCGAGTTCGTCCTTCTCGGCCTGCATCAACGCGATCTGCTTGCTCTTCGCCTCGGCGTCTTTGAGCTGCGCGGTGATCTTGTTGTTCTGGCCTTCGATCCGCGCGAGCTCCGCCTCGGTCTCGCTCTGCCAGTAGTACATCGCGCCCACGAGGATCAGGAGCGCGATGCCCATCAGCGCCAAGAACTGCTTGCCGCTCTCCCGCTTACGGGCCTCTTTGACCGGCAGCAGGTTGATGCGGAAGTCGCCCGCCTTGCGCAGGCCGAGGCCGAGCACCACCGCCGCGAGCGGCCGCACCTGGTTGATGTAGTCCAGGTTGAACAGCTTGGGGTCGACCTGCACGCCGCGGAACGGGTCGATCAGCTCGCACGCAACGCCGATGCGGTTCTCGAGGGTGCGGGCGAGCGCGGGGATCTTGGCGCTGCCCCCCGACAGGTAGATGCGCGAGATGCGCCCCTCGCTCGAGGTGGCCATGTAGAAGTCGAGGGAGCGATGGATCTCGCTCGCCATCTGCTCGCTCACGGCCGAAACGACCCGCTCGACCTCTTGCGGCACGACGCTCTCGGCGTCCACGCCCCGCTCGCCGCCGAGCTTGTAGGCCTCGGCCTCGTCGTAGGATACGTTGAGCTGCTTCTGCAGCTCCTCGGTGAACTGGTTGCCGCCCATCGCGATGTCGCGCGTAAAGGTGGTGAGCCCGTTCGCGACGACGTTGATGTTGATGGTGCTCGCGCCGATGTTGATGAGGACGATCGTCTCACCCGGCGGGTAGCCGTAGTTGAGCTCGAAGCCCTGCTGAATCGTCAGGCAGTCGATCCCGACGACGACCGGCTCTAGGCCCGCCTCCCGCGCGACGGACGCGTACTCGTCGACCATCTCCTTCTTGGCGGCGACGAGGAGCACGTCCATTTGGCCCTGCTCGGGCCGCGTCTGCAGGATCTGGTAGTCGAGGTAGACGTCGTTGACGTCGAACGGGATGTACTGCTCGGCCTCCCACTTGATGCTCTCGTCGAGCTCTTCGGGGGTCATGGCCGGCAGGCTGATCTTCTTGATGATGACCGAGTGGCCGCTGATGGAGAGCGCGCACTCCCGGTTCTTGAGCTTCTGCGCCGCCACCATCGCCTGAATGGTGTCAACGACCGCGCCGCTGTTCATCACCGCGCCGTCAACGATGGCCTCGGAGGGGAGAGGCGCCATCGAGAAGCTGGCGAGCTGAATGCCCTTCTTCGACTCTTTCAGCTGCACCAGCTTGATCGAGCTGGTGCCGATGTCGAGCCCTAGGGCGTTTCTTCCACGGGCCATCGAGCGAGACCCCCCCCTCACACGTTACCGGCGACGTTACGACGCTTGCGCGGAATATGCTTTTCGAGCCGTCGGATCGTCAACAAACGTAAGGACTATTACGTTTCGTGCGCTCAACGTAGGCCGAACTCTTTGATCTTGTAGAGGAGCGCCCGCGGCGAAAGCTCCAGCAGCTCAGCCGCGCGGGTGCGGTTCCCACCCGTCGCCTCGAGCGCTTTGCGGATGAGCGCCTCCTCGATCTGCCGCGTTGCGCGCTTGACGGAGAGCTCAGACTCGTCGACGGCCCGCCGCACCGGATCGTCCGCCTGACGCAGCTTGGGGGGCAGATCGTCTACGTCGACGAGGGCGCCATCCGCCAGGACGAGCGCCCGCTCAATCGTATTCTCCAGCTCGCGCACATTCCCCGGCCAGGCGTAGCGCGCGAGCAGGCGGCCCGCGGCGGGGGTCACGCCGTCGACGCGGGTGCCGAGCTTACGATTTAAGACACGGACGAAGTGCTCGATCAGCAGCGGGATATCGTCGGCCCGCTCTCGGAGCGGCGGTAGCCGGAGCGTCAGCACGTTCAGCCGATAGAAGAGGTCTTCGCGGAACCGCCCCGCCCGAACCTCGGCGGCCAGGTCGCGGACCGTCGCCGCGACCACGCGCACGTCCACCTTGTGGGAGCGGCTCTCCCCGACCCGGCGCACCTCTTCCTCTTGGAGCACGCGCAGGAGCTTGACCTGCAGGGGCAGCGGCAGCTCGCCGATCTCGTCGAGAAAGAACGTCCCGCCGTCCGCCTCCTCGAACAGCCCGCGCCGGTCGCGCGTGGCGTCGGAGAAGGCGCCGCGCACATGACCGAAGAGCTCAGTCTCCAGGAGCTGCTCGGGGATCGCACCACAGTTGACAGCGACGAAGCGCCGGCCGCGGCGACCGCTCTGCTCGTGGAGCGCGCGCGCGACCAGCTCCTTGCCTGTGCCGCTCTCCCCCTGAATGAGCACGGTGGTCTTGAAGTTCGCCACCTTGCGAATGGTGGTGAAGACGCGTTGCATCGCCTCCGAGCCGGCGATGATCCCCCCGAAGCCGCCCCCCCCATCGTCGAGCTTGGCGCGCAGCTCAGCGTTCTCTGCGCGCAAGCCGCTGACCTCGAGCGCGCGGCGGAGCCGGAAGACGACCTCGTCTGTGCGCGCAGGCTTGGGCAGGTAGTCGACCGCGCCGAGCTCGACGGCCTTGAGCGCCGTCTCGACGTCCGCGTGCGCGGACATCAGGATCGCGGGGATGCGCGCCGCAGGCGGCCCGAGCGCGCGCTGCTGCGCCAAAAAGCCCAGGCCGTCGAGGCCGGGCATGAGCAAGTCGCAGAGCACGACGTCGGGTGTGTCCGACTGGAGCGCCTCGAGCGCAGCGGACGCCGTTTCGACGGTCACGACCTCGAAGCCCTCGCGCGCGAGGCGCAGCCTCAGATCGAGGCGAACGTTCTCCTCGTCGTCCGCGACGAGCACCTTGGGCTTCGACATAGGGGCGAGTCTAACCCCGACGCGCTATTCTCACACCATGCCCCGCGAGATCACGGCCCGCTACGATGACCCGCTCGACTTGGTCTGGACCGAGACCGCCGCGCGGCTCGGCATGCGCGTCGTGCGGTCTGGCGAGGTCTACGCGTCTTGGGATGGCGTGGGGACGCTCACCCTCTCGTCGCCCGAGGCGTTCGACCCCGATGACTCGCTCGCGCAGCTGCTCTTGCACGAGTTTTGTCATGCGCTGGTCGAGGGGCCAGACGGCCAGCGCGCGCCGGACTGGGGGCTGTGCAACCTGACGGACCGCGACGTCTTGCGGGAGCACGCCTGCCAGCGCCTGCAGTGCGCGCTCGCGACGCGTTGGGGTCTGCGCGCCTTCTTCGGCTCGACGACGGACTTCAGGGCTTACTACGACGCCCTGCCGCCTGACCCGCTTGAGGCGTCGGAGGACCCTGCGCTCGAGCCGGCCCGCGCGGGGTGGGCGCGCGCCCAGTCGCCGCCGTGGTCGGACGCCCTCGAGGCCGCGCTGTCCGCGACCGCCGCGATCGTCACGGCTGCGCGGCGCTTCGCCCCGAGCGGCTCGCTCTACCGCGCCCCGTGAGGCGCAACGTCAGAGCTTGAGCTCGATGAAGGCCTTCTTCTTCATCTCCTCGACCCACTCCGCGACCTCGGCCTTCATGCGCTTGTCCGTGAGCTCTTGGCGCAGGTTCTCGCGCGCCTCGTCCAGCGTGGGCACAGGCAGCGTCTTGCGAGACACGGCCTTCACGACGTGCCAGCCGAGGGACGTACGAACCGGCCCCCCCAGCCCGCCGTCCGGCAGCGCGAAGAGCGCGTCCTCGAACGTCGGGTCGAGGCTGCCGCGGCGAATCGCGCCGAGCGCGCCGCCGTTCTCGGCGCCCACGCCCTGGCTGTACTGCTTGGCCAGCGCGCCGAAGTCCTCGCCCGCCCGTGCCCTCGCCAAAAGCTCCGTCGCCTGCTGGCGGGCGGCCGCCTCGTCGACGCTCGACCCGCCCGCGGGCACGGAGACCACGATGTGCGCGGCCTCGAGCTCGAACTGGCTGTTCAGCTCAGTGAGCTTGTCGCGGTAGTAGGCCTCCACATCACCGTCGCTGATCCGCACACGCTCGCCGAGCACGGCGCGCATGACCTTATTGCGGAGAATCTGCTCCTTGAGGTGCGCGCGGAACTCCGGCATCGCGTAGCCCTGCGACTTCACGTAGGCGTCCAGCTGCGTGTCATCCCAGCTCTGCTGGGACCTCACGCGGGCGATGTAGCTGTCGACCTCCTCGACGCCGACGCTCATCTTGCGGCGCGTGGCCTCTTGCAACACCAAGCGCTGGCCAATCAGCTCGTCGAGGCCCGCCTGGAGCTGTTTTTCGCGCTGCTGCGCGCGCTGGAGCGGGTCGGGGATAGCCTCGACTTGGCGCATCAGCGGGGCGATGACCTCCTCGAGCTCGCTCAAGGTCACGACCTCGTCGTTCACGATGGCGACCACGCGGTCGATGACGCGCGCGCTGGCGGGCGCGGCCGGCGTGAGCGCGAGCGCGAGCACAAACGCCGCGGCGGCGCGGGCGAGCGGCTGGCTCACGGCTGACCCCCTGCGCCCTCGGCCCCAGGCAAGTCAAGCCCCTGCGGCGCGAGCGCGGGCGTCGGCGGCCGGAGCGGCAGCTCGTTGCCGCCCGCCTTCGGCTGAATGGTCTCGAGCACGCGGTCATCGACCCAAATTGCAGACTTCTTCTTGAGGTCGGCCACGTAGGTCTCCATCGCCTGCTGCTTGCGGGCCCGGAAGAGCTTGTTGCGGATGCTCTGCTGCACCTCGGCGAGCTCACGCTTGTAGGCCCGCTTGAAGCCCGTCTTCTGCACCAAGTGCCAGCCGGCGCTCGTCTGCACGGGCGCAGGCGCGAGGTCACCGACCGCCTCAAGGGCGTAGGCGGCGTTCGCCACGGGGGGCGGGACCTCGATGGCCAGCGGGCCTCGGTCCGCGCGCGCCTCGCCGGGCTTGCTGAAGAACTGCAGGTCGCCGCCGCTCTCTCGCGTCGCGGCGTCTTGCGAGGAGCGCCGCGCGAAGTCGGTGAAGACCTCGCGCGCGTCTGCCTTGCCGCCCGCGAGCTTGCCGCGCAGCTCGTCGAGCGTCGCCTTCGCGCGGGATTCGGCGTCGGCGCCCGTGAACAAGATGTGCGACGCGCGGACCTCGGCGGGCTTGTCGAACTCGGCCAGGTGCTCGTCGTAGTAGGCCTTCACATCGGCCTCGGTGATGTCGGAGAGCTTCACGAGCGACGGCACGTGGTCGGCCATGAGCTTGCGAACGAGGGCCTGCTTGCGGGCGAGCTGGACCTCGGGGTCCTTGTCGAAGCCCCGCGCCTCGGCCTCCATTGCGAGCAGCTCGAAGCGCACGAGGCCGTCGAGGAACTCCTGCTTGCGCTGCACGCTCGAGTACCGCTGCCGCGCGAAAGGCGCCTGCTGGTTCAGGCGCTCCTCGAACTCGGTCACGGTGATCACGCGGTCGCCGACCTTGGCGAGCACTGTACCCTTCTCGCCCTCGGAGATGGTCGGGGCGGCCGCCTGCGGCGTGTCGGTGGTGCTCTCATTGCATCCAACGAGCGCGACGGCGAGTGCGAGGCGCGCAAGGCGCGGGAGAGAAGTCTTCATGGTGCGGGCTCCTGAACATCAAGCGCGTCCGTCTGCAGCTCAGCCAAGCGCTGGAGCACCATCCGCACCGCGACCAGAGTGTCGCGGCGCTCCTCGGTGTCAAACGTGTAGGTCAGCTTGAAGTCGGCAGGCGCCTTGTAGCGCCCGTGCGGATTCTGAACGAGCTTGATGGCGGCGGACACCGGGAAAGGCGTCTGCGGGTGAAACGTGAGCTGTGCGCGCTCGGCGCTCGACTCGACCGTGTTCAGGCCGACGTACCGCGCCAGCGTGCGGATGCGCATGACCTCGAACAAGTTGCGGACAGCCCCGGGCGGCTCACCGAAGCGGTCCGTCATCTCCTCGGCCACCGCGAAGACGTCCTCTTCGTCGTTGGCGTTGGCGAGCCGCTTGTAGAGCACCAAGCGCAGGTGCGTGTCGGGCACGTACTCCTCGGGCACGCGCGCCGTGACCTGCAGGTTGATCTCCGGATCGAAGCTCACCTTCGGCGCGACGCCGCGCAGCTTGCGCACCGCGTCGTCGAGGAGCTGCGCGTAGAGATCGAGCCCGACCGCCGCGACCTGGCCTTTTTGACGCGTGCCCAGCAGCTCGCCCGCGCCGCGAATCTCCAGGTCGTGGCTGGCCACCTGAAAGCCGCTGCCGAGCTCCGTGAACTTCTGGATTACGCCGAGCCGCTTGCGCGCGTCGCTCGAGAGCGCGCCCTCGCTCGGGACGAGCAGGTAGCAGTAGCCGCGCTCGCGCCCCCGACCGACGCGCCCGCGGAGCTGGTAGAGCTGCGCCAGCCCCAGGTGGTCGGCGTGGTCGACCAGCATGGTGTTCGCGTTCGGGATGTCGATGCCGCTCTCGATGATCGTCGTCGACAGCAGCACGTTGTACTTGGCCTCGGTGAAGTCGAGCATGACCTCCTCGAGCTGCTCGGGGTTCATCTGGCCATGGCCGACGCAAATGCGCGCCTCGGGCACGATCGCCTGCAGCCACGCCTTGCGGGCCTCGATCGTCTGCACGCGGTTATGAACGAAGAAGATCTGGCCGCCGCGCGCGAGCTCCCGCAGCACGGCGTCGCGCACGAGCTGGTCGGTCGCGCGGCACACAAAGGTCCGCACGCTCAGGCGGTCGGCCGGGGGCGTGGTGATCACGCTCAGGTCGCGCACGCCGCCGACGGCGAGCTGGAGCGTCCGCGGGATCGGCGTCGCCGTCATCGTCAGGACATCGATGCCGGTCCGCATCTCCTTGAGGCGCTCTTTGTCCTTGACGCCGAAGCGGTGCTCCTCGTCGAGCACCAGCAGGCCCAAGTCCTTGAACTTGACGTCTTTGGAGAGCAGCCGGTGCGTGCCGACGATGATGTCGATCCGGCCGCGTTTGATATCCTCAAGGATGGTCTTTTGTGCCTCGGGGGAGACCGTGCGGCTCATCAGCTCGACGCGGATGGGGTACTGCGCGAAGCGGGCCTTGAGGTTCTTGAAGTGCTGGAGCGCGAGGACGGTCGTCGGCACGAGCACGGCGACCTGCTTGGCGTCGACGACCGCCTTCATCGCTGCGCGGATGGCGACCTCGGTCTTGCCGAAGCCCACGTCGCCGCAGAGCAGGCGGTCCATCGGCTGCGCGCGCTGCATGTCCGCGAGGACCTCTTCGATGGCGCGCTCTTGGTCGGCGGTCTCGGTGAACGGGAACGTCGCCTCGAAGTTGCGGTAGTACTCATCCGGCGCCGAGAAGGCGTGGCCCGTCGCGAGCTCGCGCTGCGCGTACAGGTCGAGCAGCGCGTAGGCGTCCTCCTCCGCGCTCGCCTCGGCCTTCGCCTTGACCTTAGCCCACGCGGTCCCGCCGAGGCGGTCCATGCACGGCGCGTTCTCACTCGAGCCGATGTACTTCTGAAGCCGCCCGAGCTTGTAGACGGGCAGGTAGAGCTTGTCGGCGTTCGCGAACTCGACGACCAGAAAGTCCGTCTCCGCCTTGCCGACCATGAGCTTCTTGAGGCCGTGGTACTTGCCGATGCCGTGGTCGGCGTGCACCACAAAGTCGCCCGGCTCGAGCTCGCGAAAGCTCTGAATGAACGGGTTGACCTGGTCATCTTGGGTGCGCGCCTTCTTGCGGCGCGTGGTCTTGCGGCCGAAGACCTCTTCTTCGGTGACGAGCGCGAAGCCGTGCTCGAGCAGTCGAAAGCCGCCGCCGACCTCGCCCTGCACCAGCACCGCGCCGCGCTCCTCGTGCGCGCCCGGCGGGCGCAGATAGCTCGCGGGCGCGCCATCTCCGCGGCGCACAGGCACACCGTAGCCCTTGAGCACCCGCTCGAGGCGGTCGAGGTTGGTCTGCTGCCGGCACGCCAGCACGACGCAGGCACCCTCCTCCGCCCACGTCCGCACGGCCGTGGCCAAGGGGCGCAGCGGCTCCTTGTCGGCCCGAGCCAGCCCGAGCGCGTGCGTCAGGTCACCGTTGCCCGGCACCTTGAAGCGCACGGCGTCCTCGGGGCCCTCCCAGGTCTGCGAGGCGTCCGCGACGCCCTCGACGGGCCCGCCGATCTGGAGCATGTGGGCGCGCACCGCGGTGTGGCCCGCGAGCAGTCGCTGCACCTCGCCGGGGTGCAACAGATGACGGCCCGGCTCGAGCGCGGGCACGTGGTCCTCAATACACTGCGCGTACTCACGCTCACGCGACGTCCACAGCGCGTTCAGGCGGTCGGCCATCCCCAGCGGGTCGAGGACCAAAAAGACGGCGTCGCGGGGCAGGTAGTCGGTCAGGGGCGTCAGCGCGGCATAGAACGCCGGGCGCAGCCCCTCGATGCCCATAAACGGAATGCCGTTGCGCAGGTCGTCGAGGAGCGGCTGCAGGCGACGCGTCGGGACACCCGCTGCCCCGCCCGCCTCGACGATGCCGCGCGCGGCGTCGTCCTTGTAAGGCGACACCATCAGCTCCTCGCGCACGGGCGGGAGCATCAGGTCGGTGAGCGGCTCGCCGAAGGTGCGCTGGGTGTCGGGCAGAAAGGTCTTGAGCGTCTCGACCTCGTCGCCCCAGAGCTCGATCCGCACGGGGTGGGCCAAGTGCGGCGGCCAGACATCGAGGATGCCGCCCCGGACCGCGAACGTGCCGGGGTCCTCGACGGTGCCAACGGCGTGGTAGCCGGCGTCCGCGAGCGCGCGCAGGCAGGCGTCCCGCTCTAGGCGCTTGCCCGCGACCACGAGGAAGCTCCGCTCGACCAGCACATCGCGCGGCACGCAGCGGCGCGCCAGCATGTCGACGGACAGCACGGTGAAGGTGCCGGCCTGGTCCCACGCGAGCAGCGAGAGCTGCGACATCAGCTCCATCACGGCGCCGCGGTCCGGGCTCAGGTCGCCGTAGGGGCTCGCCTCGACTGTCGAGAGCAGGACGACGCGGCAGTCCGGACCGGCGAAGAACTCCAGGTCGCTGGCCACTCGGCGGGCGTCCGACGCCTCGGGCGCGACCACGACGACGGGCCGACCGAGGCGGGCCTGCATCGCGACGGCCACATAGGCGGTCAGGTCGGCGTCGACGCCGGCGATGTCGGCGCTCTTGCCCGCCCGAAGCCGCGAGAGGACACCTTCTAATGGAAACACGGCGGACATCGGCGGAGAGCCTCGCGAACCGGGGTCAGAGGCGCCACGACGTCGAGACGCCGAGCACCAGGTAGCGGGCCTCAAAGGCGCCCTGGCCGTTGATGTCCCACGTCGCGGCGGGCCGCTGGAGGTCGGTCAAGCGGACCTGGCTCTCGCGGACGTCGCGCCGGAGGCCGTGTACATAAGCCGCGCCGAGATCGACGTCGACGAGCCCGAGCTGTGCCCCCAGGCCCACGGAGCCGGTGACCTGGTCGAGCCCCGGGAAGTCGAGGTGTGTATAGGCCTCTGGGCTCGCGCCCGTCTCGTATGCGGCGCCCGCGCGCACCGTCAGGCGACCCGGCAAGACCGCAAAGTCACCGCCAAGCCGGAGCGCGTGCGTATCGACATAGCGCCGCAGGTCGCGCAGGTCGGTCATCGGGATCAGGGTCCCGGGGCCTGACTCCGCGGGCAGGTTCACTTGCGGCGCGGCGAAGTCGATCGTGTACGCCTCGTGAACGCTGCTGCCCTCAAAGATGTAGTCGAGCTCAAGGTCCCACCGCGGCTGCACCCAGCGGATACCGGCGCGGACCCACGCGGGGTTGGTGAACCGCAGGGTCGCGTCGTCGTTCCGTGTCCGGCCGTCGGCCTCGACGAGCGGCAGGGGACCCGCCAGAGGCCAGGGGTCGCCCAGCTCGCCCGGCGGCGCGCCCGCGCACCCGCTCTCGGACGGCTGCTGACAGTCGGCGTAGCGGCGCAACTTCGCGGTGCCGTGCGCCTCGACCTGCACGGGGGGCCGCGCCGCGAGGCCCAGCTCCAGCGCGTCGAGGGGCCGCCACTGCGCGCCCAGGATCGCCGTCGGAGAGAGCAGGTCCATGACCTGAAGCTCCGCCTGCCCTGGGAACGCCCCGCCCGCGCCTTGAATCAAGCGCGCGATGACCACCGAGTTCTGGAGAGACACGCCGAGGCTCAGATCGGGCC
>CANLBD010000073.1 GCA_947488215.1 Myxococcales bacterium
TCATCGGCCTCACGCCGATGCAGGAGCTCCTCGATTCGGCCGCCGGCGTTGCCTACACGTTCCGCCGCGCCGGATCCGACGACATCAAGCTCGGCGCCGATCCGACTCGACCAGACGCGGACAACACCCTGCGCTTGACCGCGCGCTTTGGCCGGGCCGCCCAGCCCGCGAGCGCCGCATCGCCGACCCCGGCGACCGCTGCGCCCACTGCAGCGCCCGCGCCGAAGAAGGCATCGGCCGCCCCTGTGACGCCTGTCGCGCCCAAGCCCAAGCCGACGCCGAAGCCGAAGCCCAAGCCCGCCGAGATCGAAGAGAACCCCTTCGAGTGACAACGCCCGCGCCCCAAGTGGCGCGGAATGCGATGGCTCGGGTAGATTACAGCGTCGGCCACGGGGGCCGGAATGTCGTCGCGGGGGCTCTGCATGCGCTTGAGTCGTTGGGGTTTCGGGGTGCTGTGTGCGTGGTTGGCGCTGACGCCCGTATGGCTCACGCCACGCGACGCCGCGGCGCAAGAGGATGCCGCGAAGGAGAAGGCGAAGGAGATCTTCGCGCGCGGGAAGGCCGACTACGACGCGGGTCGGTTCGTCGAGGCGCTCGCCGCTTTCCAGGAGGCCTACGCGACGAAGCCCGTCCCGATGTTGCTGAAGATCATCGCGCAGACGCACGAAGCGCTCGAGAACCTGCCCGCGGCGGTCGACTCCTATGCCCAGTACCAAGGCTCCAACCCGAAGGACGCCGACAAGATCGCAGAGAAGCTCGACGCCCTCCGCAAGGTCTTGGCAGCTTCCTGGGCAACGGTCGACCTCACGAGCGAGCCCACGGGCGCCGAGGTGTGGCTCAACAAGAAGTCCGGGCCGGCCCGCGGCACGACGCCCATGAAGCTGCAGGTCCCGGCGGGCGCCCAGACGCTCGTGCTTGAGAAGGCGGGGTTCCAGACAGTCCAGCGCGCAGTCAAGCTCACAGCAGGTCGGACACTGACGCTCGGGCTCGCACTGCCTGTGGCGATGCCCACGCTGACGGTGAGGACGACACCCGTCGGCGCAGACGTTCTGCTCGACGGCGCGCCGATCGGCCGGACGCCGTTCAGCCAAGCGGTCACGGGCGGAGCGCGGCGGCTGGAGCTTCGCTTGAGCGGCCACGAGCCGCACGTGGAGGCGCTGCAACTGAGCGCGGCGCACACATCGGCAGCCCCCCTCCTCGTTGAGGTCACGCTTCGGCCATTGGCCGCCGAGGGAACGCTCGCCGTGCAGATTGACCGCCCCGGCAGCCTAGTGCTCGTCAATGACCGTGAGGTCGGACGCAGCCCGCTGACGGAGCCGCTGCGTCTGCCCGAGGGCCTGCACAAGCTCGTCGTGCGGGCCGAAGGGGCCCGCGCGCACGAAGAGATGGTGACTGTCAATGCGGGGCAAACAACGACCACCCGCATCGAGCTCGGCGGGGTCGTCGAGGCGGGCGGCGGGAGCGGACCCTCGACGCGCACGTGGGGTTGGGTGCTCGTCGGAACGGGCGCCGCGGCGCTCGCTGCGGGCGGGGTGTTTGGCGCGCTCGCGTTCTCCGCCGACGGCGACCTGGGAGACTGTCGCGCCGACCCCGCCTGCGCGCGGACCCCCACTGAGGTTGACCGGGCCAACGAGGTCCGAAGCAAGGCGATGCTGACTGATATCTCGCTCGGCGCGGGCGTCGTGCTCGCGGGCGCGGGCCTGGCTGTCGTGCTCTTGAGCGACGCGCCGACCGAGGCGCGCGTGGGCGTCATCCCCCTCGTGGGCGGGGCGGCGGCCTCTGGCCGGTGGGAGTTCTGACCGTGGCGAACTCGTTCAAGTCCTCTGTCTGGGCGTTGGTGCTCGTGCTCACGAGCGCGGGCTGCTCGCTCCTCTTGGATCCCGAGAACTGCACGTCGGACGCCGACTGCCTCAGCGGTGGCGTGTGCACGGACGGCGTCTGCGTTGGCGGTCAGCCGCCCGCCGGCGGCGTGGATGCCTCGGGTGAAGCCGACGCGGCAGGCGGGGCTGACGCCGCGGGCGGGGCTGACGCCGCGGGCGGGGCGGACGCCGCGGGCGGGATGGAAGCAGACGCGATCGCGACGGACGCTGCGGTCGACGCAGAGCGAGACGCGATGACGACGAACGAGCCGCCGACCTGCTCGATCGTCGCGCCGCCGGTTGAGGATGACGGGCTTGTGCTCGCCGCGGACCGCGTCAATACGACCGTGCAGGTCATTGACCCTGACACGGCGCCCAGCGCGCTGTCGGTCTCGGTCAACGGCCAGCCTGTGACGCTCGCAGCGGACTCCAGCGCGACGCAGGACGTGCGCCTCGACGAGGGCGACAACTTCATTCGCGTCGACGCTCGAGACCCTCAGGGCAACACGTGTATGGACCGTCGCCGCGTCGTGCGCGACCAGACCGGGCCGATGCTCGAGGTGCTCGACACAACGGAGGCGCCCGTGCCGGACTCAAGCACGTTGGGCGAGACCCCGGTCGAGGTCTTTGTGCGGGCGGCCGATCCTCATGACGTCCAAGCGATTACAGCGACGGCGCGCGGTATCGAGGTCAGAGACACCGCGCAGCTCCCGGACGGGCGCACCCGAGTGCGCTTCGCCCTGCAGGACGGGATGAACGCGCTTGAGGTGCGCGCAGCGGACCGCCTGGGTAACGTCTCTCGCCGCGCCTTCGAGGTCTTCTACGACGGCGTCGACCCCAGCGTCGCGATTGACACGCCGGTACCCGGCGACCGGATCGCGGCGCCTCGCGTGACGATTCGCGGCGTAGCGGGTGACAACCAAGACGTCCGGGCCCTCACGATCGAGGGGACCGTGACCGACGAGGCCGGCGCCTCGGTGGGTCAGCCCGCGCGGACGACCCCCGCCCGAGACGGCGGGTGGGTCCTCGCGGACGTCGCGCTCGGCGCCGGAAACAACGCGATTGAGGTCTGTGCCACAGACGCTGTCGGCCGCCGGGCCTGTGCACGGAGCAGTGTTCGGGTCCTCGCCGGCGCACCGAGCGTCGTGATCACTTCGCCTGACCCCGCCCAGGTCGCCATCGTTGGGACGCAAGATGTGCGCCTCGAGGGCACGGCCACCGAGTCGACGCTCAGCGTGCTCGTCGGCGTGGGCTTCAACGTCGCGCCCGCTGAGCTCGCCGCGAACGGGAACTGGAGCGCAACGGTCCGGCTGCCATCGCAGGGTGAGTACGTCATCGCCGCGCAGCCCATTGGGCTCGATGATCTCGTCGGTCAGACGCAGACGCTCCGGGTCCTCTTCGACGACTCCGCGCCGCAGGTCCGCATCAGTCAGCCGACCCCCAACGCCTGCACCAGCGCCGCGACGCTCCGCGTCGAAGGCGACGCAACGGACCTCGAGACGTCGATTCGCGCGGTGCGGGTCAACGGTGTGGTCGCGCCCGTGCAGGCGAACAACCGGTTCCGCCTAGACCCCGCGGTGCAGGCCGGCATGGGCCAGACCGTGACCGTCGAGGCGGAGAACGCTGCAGGGCTGATTGGTCGGGCGACACAGACGTACAGCGTCGACCGCACGGGGCCGCGCGTGAGCCTCGAGCTCAACGACGGCGCCTTCGTGGCCGCCGACGCGGGTGGTTTCGTGACGATTCGAGGTTCGGTCGCGGACGTGGAGTGCGGGCTCGGCGCAGACCCTCTGCGGGTCGCCGGCTCACCCGCGCTTGTCCTCCCCGACGGGACGTTCACGGCGCGGCGCGCTCTCGCGCCAGGCCAGGCCATTGTCGCCGTGGTGGTGTCCGATGCAGTCGGTAACGTGACGCGCGTTGACCGCGCGCTCACCGTCGACGCGACGCCGCCGGTCATCGACAACGTCACGCCCGCCGCAGACGCCTTCACCAGCCTGGGGACCTTTGATGTCTCGGCGCGGGTCACCGACGCCGAGGCAGGCATCGCGGATGTCACGATCGGGGGCGTGAGCGTCCAGCCGTCAGGCGGCCTCTACCGCCGCCGCGTCGCCCTCGTTCAGGGCGCAAACGCTGTGGAGATCGCCGCGACGGACCGCGTCGGGTTGGTGAGCCGCTTGACGGTCAACATCAGCCGCGACAGCGCTGCACCGACGGTCGTCATCACCTCGCCCGTCCCAGGGCAGGATGTCCCCGACATCTTGACCGTGCGTGGCACCGTCACGGATGGTGCCACGGGCAGCGGCGTCGCCGAAGTGCGACTCGGCGCGGTCTTGGCGCGCGTGAACGCCGACGGAACATGGGTGGCCACGGGCGTACGCTTCATCACCGGCGGGCAAAACACAGTTACGGTCACAGCGGCCGACAACGCGGGGAACTTCTCATCGCCCGCAACGGTGAGCGTCGACGTCTTGGAGTTCGGCGCCGAGGCCGCCGCGGACGTGGGCTTGGTCGGTGCGACGCAGACCGCTTGGGTCGGGCTGGTCGACGCGAACGACGACGCGCGCTTGGACATCGTGGCCTTGTCGGGCAGCGCGAACGGCGCGTCCGCGCTCTACCTGCAGCGTGCAGACGGCACGTTCGATGCGGTGAGCGCGGCGGCGGCGGGTCTCCCGGTCGGCGTGCCCGTCTTGGACGCTGCTGTGGGTGACGTGAACGCGGACGGCTACGCGGACCTGGTGCTCGCGGGCGGCGTCGGCGCGACGGGCGTGCGCTTCGGGACCGGCTTCGGCGGCTTCACGACGATTGACGGGATTGGCGTGCCCGCAGATGTCGCCGCATCGGGCGTCGCTCTCGGCGACGTCAACCGAGACGGTCGGCTCGACCTCGCGTTTCTCGCGGGCGCTCGCTCCGCCGTGTACCTCGGCAACTTCGGAGGCACGTTCACCGAGTCCGCCCCGGGCGGTGTGGTCGGCCTCGACGGCCTCACCTCGATGGAGCGCGCGCTGCTGATGGACCTGAACAAGGACGGTGTCCAAGACCTCGTCGGTGTGACGACGCTGGGCAGCGCGGGGTGGCAGGGTCTCGCGGACGCCGCCGACGTGGGCCGGTTCCAGACCTATGCGGCAGCCGGCCTCGCTTACCCCGACGTCGGCGCGACGGCCGTCTTGCCGCTCGACGCGGACCGCGACGGCGACCTCGACATCGTGACGCTCGGGCCGAACGTGGCGGGCGTGAACCGCTTCACCGTGGTCGGCAATACGGCCACGGCGATTTCGCGTGAGGCGTTCGGCCTCAACGCCTTGGCGGATGAGCTGGGCGTGGTGGGGGCCGACTTCGACGGGGACGCGCGCGACGACGTCGTGACGTTCGGTCTGTCCGGGCTCCGCTACTTCGGCGGCGCCGACGGCGGCTTCACATTGCGCAACCGCGCCGCATTCGGCCTGCCCGCGCTGGCCGGCCTCGCCGCGGCGCACGCGGCGGATGTCGACGGGGACGGAGACGTCGACCTGCTCGTCGGCGGCGTCGGCGGCGTTACATGGATTCGCTCAAACGCGACGACCAAGTACCGCGCGACTTACTCGTTTGCGCGGATCGAGGCCGTCCGCGGGCGCAACGCCGAGCCGCCCTTCGACGCCGTCGGCGTGGTGGCGATCCAAGACCGCGCGGTCAACCCGGTGACGTCTCGGGCGCTGGTACACCCCGCCGTCGGGCCGCTCGTGATGACCTACGCGGGCGCGCCGTCCGCGTCGGTCACGCTGCGGTGGATCGACAAGGTCGCGGTCCCCGGGAACGACACGATCATCATCCCGGTCTTGCCGCCCCAGGCCGCAGGCGCCGCGCCGCTGCGCCAGAACGCGCCCGAGTAATCAGGGCTGGTCGCACCCAGCGGGCTCGAAGGGCACCGCGTTGGGGTCGCGCTCGGGGTTGTTGTCCGCGAGCGCGATCTCGGTCGCGTCGATGGCGATGTGGAAGCTGTACTCCGCCGCCACGCCGTCGCCGTCCGCGTCAACGACAGGCTCTTCGTCGAGGTAGTCGCTCAGCGCGATGTTGTTGGCGCCGAGCGGGAACACGATGCGCTCCGCGTCCGCGACGGTCATGTAGCCCTGCGCCTCAGCGTGAGCGGTCACCGTGCCGTCGGCGTTCAGCTCCGGCTCGACGCGCACCCGCACGGTGGCCCGGATGTCCGTCCAGCAGGTCTCACGCTCGCCGTTGACGATGACCGACGTCGTGGGCGCCCAGATCGTGAAGACGCCTAGATCGAGCTGCTGGAACGCCACCGCGCCGTCCTGCCCAACGCGCCAATCGCCCCGCAGGTCCTGAATCGGCAGCGTGTGGTTGTAGACGTAGCCCAGCGCGGGGTTGTTCGAGTCGATGAGGCGCCCATTCCCCAAGTTGAAGCGGTAGCCCTGGTCGGTGTAGCCGGCGGGCTCGAGGATGAGGTTGATCGACCCCGTCGCCAGCGCGAGCTGAAGCGCCAAATTGAGCTGCGCCTGAGCCGTCGCGGGCTCGATCGTCTCCGCCCGCGACATACGGAACACACGCGGCCGCAGGTCGAGCTGGCAGACCTCGTCGACACAGTTGCGGAAGTCGCCGCAGCCGTCCTCGTCGCTCAGGTTGGCGGGCGCGACGCAGGCCGCGCCCGCGTCTACCAACGGGGGTACGAAGGCGTCCGCGACCGCAGCGTCCGGGCCGACAGCGCCGCCCGTCGGGGCCGCGTCCGCGCCGGCGGCGCCGCCCGTGGGGGCCGCGTCCGCGCCGGCGGCGCCGCCCGTGGGCGCGGCGTCTACACCCGGCGCTGCGCCGCCCATCGGCGCGGCGTCCACGCCCGGCAGAGCGCCGCCCATCGGCGCAGCGTCTGGCGGGGTCGAGGGCGCAGCGTCCGGCGGAGTCGAAGGCGCCGCGTCGGATGCGGGCGTGTCGGCGTCCGCGCGCAGCGTGGTCCCGGGCGGGGCCGTATCGTCGCCGCAGGCCGTGAGAATCGAGATCAGGCCAAGCAGCGAGGCGCGCCGCGCTGCCGAGACAGAAGTGAGCCGCATGTGTCCCCCAATGCGAAGGTTTGCCCCCCTGCATGGCGCGGGGGGGCGGTTCGAGTCAAGCGGCGCGCGCAGGCGGCGTGTCCTCAGCGCTGGTCGGGGCAGAGCGGCGCCGGCATCGTGCTGGTGAAACGCGTGGCGTCGCCGTCGAGGCCGACCTCGATGAGCGCGCCGTCGAGGGCAAGCGTGCGGCCGTCGAGGTCACCGTCGTCGTTCGTATCACAGTCGGGGTTGGGCACGAGCTCCGACATGATCGTGAGGGCGTCGAGCGAGCGGCCGTCCGGCAGCGTCAGGCGATACTTGCGGAGCTCGCGGTCCTCGAAGCAGCTCGCGACCCGCAGGGTGTGCACGACGTCGCCTCCCGACGCGTCGACCTCGACGAAGCCGCCGAGGAGCGCAGAGAAGCGGTAGTAACAGGGCACGGCCTCACCCGCGACGAGCCGCGTGACCTGAGGGAAGAGCTCGATGAGGCGGGGCCCCCAGCCTTGGCGACTGCGGTCGAGGGGCATGAACTCGATGGAGAAGCGCGTGCCGGATGCGTCTGCGCCGGTGGGCACCCGGGCCCGCGCGCGCGCAGTCCGTGTCCCCACGCCGCCTGCCGCGTCGACGGTCATCGAGTATTGCCGTAGACCGTCGTTGCCGCCGCCACCCTCGTAGGCGTCCTGCACGATCCACGCGTTATAGGCCGCGTTCGGTCCGGGCGTGGCGTTGCGGCTGCCTTCAGGGTCGAAGCGCACGAAGAGTCGATAAGTCTCGGCGTCGAAGAGGGAGGCGAGCTGGTCATTGAACGCCGAGGCGAACGGGGTGTCCGCGAGCTGACCGCCGAGCGTGAAGCGACGGACCTTGAACGTGCGCCCGCGAGGGTCGATATAGCACCGCGCGGACGCCATCGACTGCCCGACGACGCAGGCCTGCCGAAAGCCGGCGATCGCCGGACAGTCACTGTCTGTTACGCACTGACCCTGCTCAGCGTCCGGCTCGGGCTGCGCGGCGTCGAGCGGCCCTGCGTCGGGCAGGCTCGCATCAAAGTCGACCCCCGCATCGAACGACGGGGTCGGCTGGGGCGCTTGCGGGGCTTCGGGCGGGTCTTCGGGGGGCGTCGGCTCGGCAGGGGGGAGCTCGGGCGGGGAGGACTCGGGCGCCGCCTCTGTCGCCCGCCCGGGGCGTTCAGGCGCGGCGGGCGCTTGGGCAAAGTTTTGCAGGCCCTTACCGAGCAAAGAGCCGCCGCTCAAAGCGGACGCCGTCGCGCCGTCGCCACCCAGCGCAGCAGCGACATCTGGACGCAGCGAGCGGCGCAGAGGCTCCGCCGCCGCGGGCACGGCCGAGCGACCACGCTCGACCTTGACGGCGCCTGTGGTCGGGTCGACCACGACGGACCAGACGGCCTCGTTGAGCTGAAGCACAGCGACGCCCCCCGCCGTACGCGTGTCCTCCCAGAGCAACCAAGCGGTGCCCGAGGTCATCTCGACGGCCCCGCCCATGAGGACAGCCGCGAGCTGAACCGGCGCCTTCACGCGGTCAGGGCGGGCGCTGTCGTCGTCCTTCCACAGGCGCTCCGCGAGCTTGGCCCCGACCTTGGCGGCCTGCCTGTGGTACTCGCCGTCGGTCAAGGCCAGCTCGACGCGCACAGGCCCCTCGTTCATCTTGGCCTGCGCGCCCGCCGCCTCAAGGTAGGCCGCGAGACGCTCCGCCTCGCCCTTGACGCGGCGGTCATCGGACGGGAAGAGGCCGACGAGGATCGCGGCCACGATGAGGCCGATGATCGCGACCACCACGAGCAGCTCTATCAGCGTGACGCCACGGGGAGGTCGGTGCATTCGTTGAGAGTACCCACTCCGCCGATGTCCCGACAATTGACAAGCGGCGCCGCCCGCCCTCATTCTGATGTTGAAAATCACTTTCAATCAGAGGCGCCGTGAGCCCTCCAACCTTGGCAGAACTCCGACCGGAGCAGAGCGGGACCGTAACCCGCGTGGGCGGCGAGCGCGCGTTCAGACGCAGGCTGATGGAGCTCGGCCTCGTGCCGGGTACGCGAGTCACGCTCCGCAAGGTGGCGCCGCTCGGCGACCCCCTCGAGCTTGAGGTCCGCGGGGGCCGAATTTCTATCCGCCGTCGCGACGCCGCGTCGGTCGAGCTGGAGCGCTGAGGCCCCATGACGCTCCCCGAGGTCCCCCGCGTCGTCCTTGTCGGCAACCCGAACACGGGCAAGACGACGCTGTTCAATCGGCTCACAGGCGCGCGGGGCCGCGTCGGCAACTACCCCGGCATCACAGTCGAGCGCAGCGTTGGCCGCGCATCGCTCAGCGCGTCGGCCGACACGGCCGCGGCCAGCGAGTGCGCGTTCGAGGACGTCCCGGGGTGCTACAGCCTGGCCTCACGGAGCGCCGAGGAGCAGATCGCCATCGACGCGCTGCTCGGCCGACACGACAGCGTGCGCCCTGACCTGGCCGTCGTCGTGGTGGACGCGACGAACTTGGAGCGCAACCTTTACCTGACGCTTCAGGTGCTGGAGCTGGGCCGTCCGACACTGGTCGCGCTGAACCAGATGGACGCGCTCCGCGACGCGGGCGTAGAGGTCGACGCCGCTGCGTTGTCGGCCTGCCTGGGCGTGCCTGTGGTCCCCATCTCGGCCGCCCGCGCAGAAGGCCTCGATGCTCTGCGCGCCGCCATCGCCACGCAGCTCGCCTCGCCGACCTTGCCGCCGAGTGACGGCTGGCGATGGGCGCCGAGCGACGCGCTGCGCGCCGACTTGGACGCCGTGGCAGCACACTTGGGCGATGAGCGCCCCGAGGGCACTTCGGACAGCGCAGCGCGCGCTCTGGCGCTCTGGGCGCTCATGAGCGTCGACGCTGACGACGAGCTCGAGGATGTGCCGGCTGCGCTCCGCCTGGCCGTGCTGGACGTTCAGCGTGCTGCGCGCGCGGCGGGTCGCGACCTCGACGCCGAGGCCATCACGGCCCGCTACGCCTTTATCGACCGGCACGCCCCTGCGTTCGTCCGCCGCCCTGCCGAGGCGCCGAAGGCGTGGAGTGAGCGCGTGGACACCTGGCTCCTCCACCCCGTCTTTGGCTTCGTCGCGTTCCTCGCGATCATGTTCACCGTCTTTCAGGCGCTCTTTGCGTGGTCTGACCCCGCGATTGGCCTCATCGAAGCGGCGTTTGCGGCCGCGGGTGGCGCGGCGCGCGCGCACCTGCCCGAGGGCCTCGCGACCGACTTCATCGTCGATGGGCTCATCGGCGGCGTCGGGAGCGTGCTGGTCTTCTTGCCGCAGATTGTCTTGCTCTTCACGTTCATCGGTGTCCTCGAGGACACCGGCTACATGGCGCGCGCGGCCTTCTTGATGGACCGCGTGATGAACAAGGTCGGCCTGCACGGGCGCGCCTTCGTGCCGCTGCTCTCGGGCTACGCCTGCGCGGTGCCCGCCATCATGGCGACGCGCACGATGGAGCGGCGGCGCGACCGTTACCTGACCATGATGGTCGTGCCCTTGATGACCTGCTCGGCGCGTCTGCCGGTCTACACACTGATCATTGGCGCGCTCTTTCCCGCGGGGGCGTGGCTCGGCCTGCCCACGCAGGGCCTGCTGATGCTCGGGATGTACTTGTTCGGAACGCTCATGGCCTTGGTCGCTGCAGCTGTGCTCGGACGCACCGTGCTCAAGGGCCCGCGCGTGCCCTTGATCTTGGAGCTGCCGCCGTTTCGCCGCCCTCACCTGGGCTCTCTCGCTCGGCTGGTCTCAAGCCGCGCGCGGGTCTTCTTGAGCGAGGCGGGCACGGTCATCTTGGCGGGCTCCGTCGTGCTCTGGGCCATCCTGACGTTCCCGCGGGGCAGCGAAGAGGTGACCGCGCTCGAGGCGACGCGGCCGCAGGTCGAGGCCTCGAGTGAGGGCGAGGCCCAGACTGAGGCGCTCGCCGCGCTGGACGCAGAGATCGCAGGGGCGCGCCTGCGGAACAGCCTGGGCGGTCGCATCGGCCACGCGATTGAGCCCGTCATCGAGCCGCTGGGCTTCGATTGGAAGATTGGCGTTGGGCTCTTGGGCGCGTTCGCCGCGCGCGAGGTCTTCGTGAGCACGATGGGCGTGGTCTACGGCGTGGGCGCGGACGTCGACGAAGAGAGCACGACGCTTCGAGAGCGCATGAAGGCGGAGCGACGCGCAGATGGTCGCCCGGTCTACACGCCGCTCACCGGCCTCTCTCTGCTCTTCTTCTTCGCGCTCGCCTGCCAGTGCGTCAGCACGCTGGCCGCCATCAAGCGTGAGACCGCCGGCTGGCGGTGGCCCTTGTTCACGCTGGCGTACATGACGGCGCTCGCCTGGGTGGTCAGCTTCGTGACCTGGCAGGTCGGGAGCGCGCTCGGCGCCTGACAGACACTGAGGGCTTACGGCACGCCGCCGACGTTGCCGCTGAGCCCCACTGGGCCGGCGGCGCCCGCGCCGTTCGCGCCGAGCGCGAGGCCGCCGACGCCGCCTGCGCCGCCCGTCGCCTGGTTCGCGGGCTGCCCGAAGACGTTGTTCGCGCCGAACGCAGCGGGCACGGCGTTGTTGCTGTTGTTGACGAAGATGTCGAAGCTCACGCCGCCTTGGCCGCCACCACCCGCGCCGCCGTGGCCGCCACGACCGCCCGTGCCGCCGTCGCCCGCTTGGAACGAGCAGAAGCCCATGTGCAGACCCGCGCCGGGCAAGCCGCCGCGACCGCCCGCGCCACCATTGCCGCCCACGCCACCATTGCCGCCCGCGCCGCCGTTGCCGCCTGCGCCGCGATAGACCTCGTTGCCCGTGACCACGGGGTAATCGCCCGCGCCTGCCGGTCCAGCGCCTGTGAAGGTGATGAAGACGCCGAAGCTGCCGCCACCGCCTGCGCCCGCAGCGCCCACGCCGGCTTGACAACCGCCTGAGCCGCCACCGCCGCCCGTAGCGCCGATATCGGCCTCGGTCTGCACCGTGTAGAGCACGAGCACGCCCGACGCCGCGCCGCCACCGCCACCGCCGCCACCCGGAGTACCCGCCGCGCCCGCGTTGCCGCTCACGCCGCGCCACTCGTTGTTCGCGTCGACGGTGCCGGCGGCGGCCGCGACCGCCGCCGCGCCCGCACCGTCCGTGCCGCTCTGACCCGCATTGCCCGGGAAGGCGTCCGCCGGGCCGAGACTGCTGACCGTGCACGTCGACGGATCGAGCGCAACGAGGCTCCAAGCGCCCGCGCCGCCGCTCCCCCCCGGGGGTACGGCGGGGCCGCCCGATGCGCCGCTCCCCTCTTGCAGGCCAGCGACCTGGTCAAACAAGAAGAACAGGTCGGGGTCGATGTCGGGGCAGGTCGCGCCGCCGCCCGCGCCCCCGTTGACATTGACGGCAGGCGCGCCGCACGCGCGCGCCCCCCCACCGCCGCCCGCGACGCGCACTGCGGGAGGGGCTGCGCCGAAGCATTGATCGTTCGCGCCGACAAATCGGGAGTTCTGCCCCACGGCACCGACCACGCCCGCATTTCCGTTGCCGCCCGCCGAGCCGGACGTGCCGCGGCCACCGTCGCCTGCGAAGATCGTGTTGTTCGTGATACGCAGGCGCGCGTTGCTGTCGCGGACGTAGACGGCGTAGCCGTTGCCCTCGGTGACGGCCGACTCCCCGTTGATCGTGAAGCCGTCGAGGGTCGTCTCGGCCGCTGTGATGCCGACGGCCACGACCGTCTTGCGGTGAACGCCGGCGAGCGTGCGGCCGTTGATGATCGTGGCGCTCAGCGCCGGGTTACGGAGCCAGGTCGTCCGGTTGTGGCCACCGAGCACGCTGATCCCACTCTGAAGCGTAATCGACTCGCGGTAGACGCCCTCGGAGACGAGGACGCGAGCGCGTCCGAGCGCGGCAGCGCGCGTGATGCCGTTGGAGATCGTGGCGCACGGCGCGGCGACCGTGCCGCACGCTGCGACGTCCGCGCCACCATTGCCCGGCGTGCTCACGTACACTGCGGTCGGGTCGACGA